>JBBSCP010000066.1:0-16034 GCA_038250135.1 Acetobacterales bacterium
GCGCCGCAGCGTCTCGAAGCGTGCCGTCCCCGCCGGCGACGAACACGACCTCCGCGTCGCTGGCTTCGATGGCCGCCCATTGTTCCTCAAGCGACGCGCCTTCGCTTCCGGCGTCGCCGAGGGCGAAGCCGGACGCCGCAAGCGCCGTCATCAAGGCGGCACGGGGCTGCTTGAGGCTGGTGAGACTGCCGGCCTTGTCGTTGACGACGAGGGCTGCCTTCACTGGATCGCCGCGCGTTTCACTGAATGACTTCGCCGCTGGCGCTCATCGCGTGGTCACCGGCGGGGCATCGCTCATCCTGTCGCGAAGAGCGATCATTGAATTTTCGTCCCGAGGGAGATTAGCGCAGCGCAAGCGCGTGTGCTTCCAAACGTGCGATGAGCGCCCTGGTTGCACCTATAAAACCCGGCGGTGCAACCCGGCAAGGCGTTGTGCGTTTCAGGAGCGCTTCCAAACACAAGGAGATCTCCATGCGCGGCGTCCTGGTTTCGCTCGTGAGTAGCCCTGTCCCGATCATCGTCGGCCTGTATTTTTTCGGAGTATTGTAAGGCCTGCTCTGGAGGCAGGCGGCAGCCAGGCTTGATGGGCCTTCGGTGCGACAATCCGGAGTTTCTGGCTCCACCTCCACCGCCACCTCGACGGCAAGCGATAGCGTGTAGGCCGGATCGTTTAGCCACCGTCGACAGGCACCGCCTTTTGCACGCCGCGCACTGCCTCCATCATCAGGAGAGCGAAGCCACGGCCAACGCCGAAACCGGGCGCCAGTGCTACTGCGGTCTTCAACGCGCGGGCAAGCGCCCCGCCGCTTCGTCGACCGCCCCTTCCGGATCGGCACAGTTGCGCTCGATCACGAGGCTGAAATCGGGGATCTCGGCCGTGAGCATCGCGCCGGGCAGCAGCACCCGCGCCAGGTTTTCGCGGACGCCGCAACCGCTTTTCGCGGACGCCGCAACCGCAGCGCAACATCAGCGTTGACCCGGCACGCTCTCGCGCCGCGCCCCCCGGCGCCAGGGCAACGACCACCGCGCCGCTCGCCCCCCCTGATCGCGGCAGAACGCCACGAGGAGGCTGAACCATGTCGATCCTTTTCTCGGCGCTCCCGCCCAGGCCACCCCGCGCAATCGTCACCGGCCAGCCTTGGGGCCGCAGGGCCCTGCTGCGCGGCGCGCTGGTGGCGCCGGCGCTGCTGCTGACCAACATCGACAGCAACCCGAACACCCTGTGGTCCAGCGAAGGCCCGAGCTCCAGCGACTTCGGCCCGGACACGGTGCAGGAATTGGCGCGCCTGCTCGCGGCCCGGCCGCACAGGCCACGCGAGGCTCCCCTGCCGCCCGCCTTCGCGCAGCTCGACTACGACGGCTATCGCAAGATCCGCTTCGATGCGGCACAGGCCATCTGGGCCGAGGCCGGCCTGCCATTCCAGCTTCAGCCGCACCATCGCGGCTTCCTGTTCCAGCCGCGTGTCGAGCTGTTCGAAGTGGCCGACGGCCGCGCCGTGCCGATCCGCTTCCAGCGCGACCAGTTCCGCTATGAGGGCGTGGCGCCGCCCGCGGAGGATGATGATCTCGGCTTCGCGGGCTTCCGCCTGCTCTACCCGCTCAACCGCGCCGATCATTTCGATGAAGTGTGCAGTTTCCTCGGCGCCAGCTACTTCCGCGCGATCGGACGCGGCCATGTTTATGGCCTGTCGGCGCGCGGCTTGGCGATTGGCACGGCCGAGGCCGGGGGTGAGGAATTCCCGGCCTTCACGGCCTTCTGGCTGGTCCGACCGAAGCCGGGCGAGACCGCCTTCACGCTGCATGCGCTGCTGGAATCGGAGAGCCTGACGGGTGCCTTTCGCTTCATCGTCACGCCCGGCGACTCCACGGCGATGGAAGTGGCGAGCACGCTGTTCCCCCGCCGCGCTGTGCCGCGCATCGGCGCGGCACCGGGCACCAGCATGTTCTTCTTCGGACCTCAGGACCGGACGGGCGTGAGCGACTATCGCCCCGCCGTGCATGATTCGGATGGGCTGCTGATGACTACCGGAAAGGGCGAGCAGCTGTGGCGGCCGCTGACCAACCCGCAGGCGTTGCAGGTCAGCGGCTTCCAGGATGCCAGCCCGCGCGGCTTCGGCCTGCTGCAACGCACGCGCAGCTTTGCCAGCTTCCAGGACATCGAGGCAGCCTACCACCGCCGTCCGGGCCTGTGGGTGGAGCCGATGGATGATTGGGGGCCGGGCGAGGTGCAACTCGTCGAGATCCCAACCCGCTCAGAGGTTCACGACAATATCGTCGCCGCCTGGTCGCCGCGCGGCGGTCTGAGTGCGGGCAACGCAGCCGCCTTTCGCTACCGTCTGCACTGGCGCGGGGGCGCCCCCGGCGATGCCAGGCTGCTGCGCTTCGACACGACGCGCATGGGCAGCATCGGGCAGGCGCCACTGCCGCACTTCGTCCTCGACACCTCCGCCCTCGGGCCGCTTTCGGCCGAGGGCGCTACGGCGGCGCTCACGGCCAGCGCCGGGCAGGTGAAGGATGCCGTCGTTCAGGCCAATCCGGAAACGGGCGGCCTGCGGCTGAGCTTCAGTCTGCAACCGGGCCGGGCACGGCTGGTAGAACTGAGCGCGCGGCTGCTGCGCGGCGCGACGCCGCTATCGGAAAGCTGGGCCTTCCGATGGACGGGCTGAACGCCCGCACCGCCGATACCGCATGGCTGCCGGCGGAGGCCCCCTTGGCGATGCCGGTGCAGGATCTGGCTTCGGCGCCGGCGACGGCACCGCCTCCTCCAGCCAGCGATGCCGGCATGGCGTGGCGACGGGCCTTGGTGCTTTGCGGCACTCTGGCGCTGACCGCGCTTGGCACGGCGGGGATGTGGCAGGTGCTGGGGCTGGCACGCTGGACCTTCGTCGGCCTGCTGATGGCGGGGCTGTTCGCGGTGCTGACACTGTGGATCGCCCTGGCCTTCGTGAGCGCCTGCGCCGGCTTCGCCTCGCTGTGCCTGGCCTATGCGCGGGGCGTGCCCTCGCTGCGGTCTGTCCCAACGGCCACACGCACGGCTTTGCTGATGCCCCTGTACAACGAGGGCGTGCCGGCGGTCGAGGCGGCGCTGGCCGCGATGCGCCACGCCCTGGCCGACAGCGGTGCCGGAGCGCGGTTCGATGTCTGGATTCTCAGCGACAGCACCGAGGCCACCCATCGCACCGCGGAGCGTGACGCGGTGCGGCGCCTGCGCGCCAGCCCCGGCCCCGAAGTGTTCTATCGCCACCGCACCGCGAACGAGGGCCGCAAGGCCGGCAACATCGCCGAATGGGTGCGCCGTTTCGGCGCCGCCTACGACACCTTCCTGATCCTCGATGCCGACAGCGTGATGGAGGCCGAGACGCTGCTCGCCCTCGTCGCGCAGATGGAAGGCGAGCCGCGCCTTGGCCTGTTGCAGACTCTGCCGCTGCTGCATGGCGGCACCACGCTGTTTGCCCGTACGCAACAATTTGCCGGCCAGGTCTATGGCCCGCTGATCGCCGCCGGCATCGCCTGGTGGCATGGCGCCGAGAGCAACTACTGGGGCCACAACGCGCTGATCCGCACACGTGCCTTCGCCGACACGGCCGGGCTGCCGCGCCTGCCGGGCCGCAAGCCCTTCGGCGGCGACATCCTGAGCCATGATTTCGTCGAGGCCGCGCTGCTGCGCCGCGCCGGCTGGGGCGTGCGCCTGCTGCCACTGCTCGGCGGCAGTTATGAGCGCGGGCCGGAGACACTGCCCGACATGGCCGTGCGCGACCGCCGCTGGTGCCAGGGCAACCTTCAGCACGCCGGCGTGGTCGGCGCGGCCGGCCTGCATCCGCTCAGCCGGCTGCACCTCGTCAGCGGTATCGCCGCCTATGCCAGCGCGCCGCTGTGGCTGGGCTTCCTGCTGCTGGGCATCGCCGTGTCGTTGCAGGCGCGCTTTCTCAAGCCCGACTATTTTCCGAACGCCCGTTCGCTGTTCCCGCACTGGCCCGTGGTCGACGCCGAACGCGCGATATGGGTGCTGGGCGGGACGCTTCTGCTGTTGCTGGCGCCCAAGATCCTTGCGACCGTCGCCCACGCCTTCTCGCCGCAGCGGCCGCGCGGCCTCCTGGCGTGGCTGGCGCTGGGGCCGAGCCTGGTGTTGGAGATCCTGCTCTCCGGCCTGCTCTCGCCGGTCACGATGCTGACCCAGACGGCGCAGATCTGGCAGGTGCTGCGCGGCGCCGATGGCGGTTGGATGACGCAACGCCGAGACAGCCGCGGAATTTCGATGCCCGAAGCTTGGCGGCTCGGCTGGCGGCACTCGCTGCTCGGCCTGTTGCTGCTGGTGCTGGCGCTCTCGGTGGCGCCGATGCTGGCCGCCTGGATGGCGCCGGTGATTCTCGGCCTGCTGCTGGCGCCGGCGCTGATCTCGCTTACCGCCAGCATCGCGGCCGGGCAACGCCTGCGCCGGCTTGGCCTGCTGGCCGCCCCCAGCGAGACGGCGCCCTCGGCGATGCTGCGCGCCGCCGACGGCTGATTCGCCTCACGCTCGATCGAGGGGCAGGCGAATCTCGCAGACCAGGCCCGATTCCTCCCAATGCCGCTCGATCGCGCCGTCAAGCCGCGCGCAGATGGTCTGGTCGATCAGGAAGGTGCCAAAGCGTGGCGTATCGGGCGCGCCGTCGCGTGGCGGTGCGCCTATCTCGCGCCAGGTCAGAACCAGCATGCCGTCGTCCCAACGCCAGGAAACCTCCAGCCGCCCCGCCGGCACCGACAATGCGCCGTATTTGACGGCGTTCGTGGTCAGCTCGTGCAGCGCCATCGACAAGGGCTCGGCGACATCGGGCGGCAGCATGACCACCGGGCCCGCGAGGTCGAGCCGGCTCTGCTGGCCCTGAGGTACCGCGGTGAAGGGGTTCAGCTCGTGGCGCAGCAATTCATCGAGCCGCGCGCCCGCCCAGCGATGATTGCCGAGCAGCGTCATCGTGCCTGCCAGCGCCTTGATGCGGGCCTCGAGGGTCTCGAGGAATTCGGCCTGCGTCTCGGCCGCGGTGATGCGCAGCAGGCCGAGCACCACGCTGAGCGCGTTCTTGGCCCGATGCTCGACCTCACGCGCCAATAATTCGGCCTCCTGCTCGGCGATCTTGCGCGGCGTGATGTCGTAGGCGACGCCAAGCAGCTGCGCGCCTGGGCCACCCTCCGGCGGCAGCAGGCGCGCCTTGACCACGACCCAGAAATTGAGCGGCGCTCCGCCCGGCTTTGGCCGCAGGATACGGAACTCGGTGCGCAGACTGCCGCTGCGATGTGCCACGGCCATCTCCCGGCGGACCCGGAAGCGGTCCTTCGGGTGCAGACGCGCCACAATATCCTCCAGCACGGGCTGGCCATCACTCGGATCGAAGCCCCAGAGCTCGATCATCTTGGCAGACCAATTGAAGGCGCGGCTCGCCGGGTGCCACTCCCAGGTCCCGATGCCCACCGCCTCCTGCGCCAGGCGAAGCCGCGCATCGCTTTCCGCCAGTGCGACCTGGCTGGTCCGCAGCGGCGTCACGTCAACATGGGCTCCGCGCATCATCAGCGCCTTGCCATCCGGCCCGCGCTCGATCGTCGCCCGCGCAGCAATCCAGCGCATCGTGCCGTCCGGCGCGACGACGCGATAGGTCTGGCCGTAATCAGTGATTCCGCTGGTATCGGAGATTGCCTCGCGCAAGCCTGATTCGGCGCGTTCGCGGTCGTCAGGATGCAGCCGCCGCGCCCAATCCGCGTGGCTTTCGATCGCGGGCTGGGCCGGCAGGCCCTGGACGCGCATGTATTCGGGGGAACGATGGTTGATGCCAGTGCGGATGTCGTATTCGAAAGTGCCGACAAGCCCGAAGCGTTCGGCGCGGACCAGGCGATCGGCATCACGGTCGGCCTTGACGCCCAGCGCCGCATGGGCGCGCTGCAGGCGTCGCTGGTCGGCGCGGATGCGCAGGCTCAGCGCCAATAGCGCCAGCGTCGCCGGTAGGCCGAAGGCCAGATGGCCGACCATCTCTCGGCGCCATCCCCCGACGATCGCAGCCCGCGGGCGCAGGCTGACCGCGTAGATCGGAAAGCCATCCAACCGCCGAATGGCGATGAGGCTCTCACTGCCCTCCTCCGCGGTGGTGGAGCTATAGACCGCGCCAACGACGCCCCGCGCCGCGAGGTCATGGAACGGCGAACTCGGCGCGATCGGCGGCGACTGGCCAGTCTGGCCCGAGGTCCGGGCGAGGAGGTGCCCATCTTCCTTCACCAGGGCGAGCGTGATCCCGGGCGCCATCAGTTCACGCATGCCCTCCGCCACAGTATCGGGATTGACGGAGATGGAGACGACGCCGTCGAACTTGTTACTTTCAGGCAACAAATTGCCGGTGCTATGCCGCGGGCGAGCAATCGCAAAAAGAAAGCGATTGTCGAATCGGCCAACGAATTGGTGACTTACGTAAATGGCGGAGCTCGGGCTGTTTACCAGGCCCTGAAAGTAGTCCCGGTCGGCGAGCGAGCCCGTGCGTGGGACAGGGTAGATGCTCGTGGCGAGCAACGGTACGCCCTGCCGGTCGATGACAAAGGCAACATCACTCTGCGACAAGTCCGCAACGAGCGTCTGCAACTCGGTATGCAGCGCCCCCTCCGACTCGCGGATGGCGTCATCCGACAGGCCCCGCAGGCGGTCGTTCATCCGCCCGGCCGCGACGACATAGCCACCGAGTGTCCGTTCGCCAAACTCCGCCACGGCGGCGGCATCCCGTGCCAGCGCTTCAGCCGCATACGACCAGGCCGCTCGCCAGTTGAGCCAGCCGTCGCCGGCCAGCATGCAAAGCGGCACCAGCACGGCCAAGAAAGGCAGGAGCGCTGAAAGGCGAGGGCTACCGCCTCCCGCCGCACGGCGCTTGTCGCCGGCAGCCTCCTTCGCCTCTGCCTCGCTGCGTCGCTCCTGAATGCCCGCCACGTCATTCATCCGATGTCGGTGCCGCGCGCCGCTGATACGCCGAGCAAACCAAAGTAATTTCATTGCCGCTGGAGTTCGTCAAGCTGAAGCGATGGTCAAACCTGTAAGTCCAAAAATCAGTGCTTTGGCACTTGCTGTAGCGGCAAACCGAGCCACCTTCTGTCAACCCGGCACCAATACCGAGACCGCCGCATGCGCTGCGATGCCCTCGCCACGGCCAGGGAAGCCCAGCCGCTCCGTTGTTGTCGCCTTCACCGAAACGCGCTCCACCGGCACGCCCATCAGCGCGGCAAGACGCTCCCGCATCGTGCTCGCGTGCGGCGTGATCTTCGGGCGCTCGCAGATCAGCGTCACATCGGCATTGGCCAGCACGCCGCCGCGTGCGGCGATCCGACCGGCCGCGTGCACCAGGAAGCGCGCGCTGTCGAAGTCCTTCCATTGCGTCTCGCTCGGCGGGAACCAGCGGCCGATATCGCCCTCGGCCAGCGCGCCATAGATCGCGTCGCACAGCGCATGGATGCCGACATCCGCATCTGAATGGCCGTCGAGGCCGAGGGGCGAGGGGATGGTCACGCCACACAGCACCATCGGCCGCCCCTCGACCAGGCGATGGACGTCGAACCCCGTCCCGACACGGGGCATCATCCGGGCGAGCATACTGGCCTCCATCATGGCGAGGTCTTCCGGCCAAGTGATCTTCACGTTGGACTCGCCGCCTGGCACGAGTGCGACGGCCTCGCCAGCGTGCTCCAGCAACTGTGCGTCATCCGTTGCCTCAACGCGGGAGGCGCGGTGCGCGGCGAGCAGAACAGCGAAACGGAAGCCCTGCGGGGTCTGGGCGCGGAACAGCCCGGCGCGGGGCACGGTGGCCTCGATCTGGCCCAACCCGCCGCGCTTGAGCGTATCGCTCACCGGCTGGGCGGGGATGGCGCCGGCATGCGCGGCAAGCGCGGCGCGCAGCGCGGCGATGGTTCCTGGCGGAATGACCGGGCGGGCGCCATCATGCACCAGCACGAAATCCGGCGGATCGGCCGCGAGCGCTTCCAGCCCGGCGCGAACGCTCGCCTGCCGGGTCGCCCCACCCGCCACCGGCGGCAGGCAGGGCAGGCCCATCAGCATGGCAGCGACCTGCGCCATCGCCTCCGGCGCGCAGACCGGCAACAGGGCATCGACGCCGCCCTCGCGCAGCAGCGCCTCCGCCGCATGGCGCAGCACGGGGCGGCCGAGGAGGGGGAGGTACTGCTTGGGCTGAGCAGCGCCGAATCGGCTGCCGCTGCCAGCCGCCATCAAAAGCGCCACGCATTGCATGGCGCGAGGCTACCGATTTGCGCCGCCGCCGCACAGTCCCAGCGGGCAAACCCTTGTTCTGCCGGAAAACAGGGCAGTTTTCAGCCTCAGCTCGGGAAGTCACATTGCCGAAAGGGCAGGGTGAAGCTACATTGCCCAAATCATGAGCAAGACGCCCGATACCTTTTCGCAGCTTCCCGCCTTGCGCCCCATTACGCTCGACTCGCGCACGCGGATCGACGTGCCTGTCATTCTTGCCCCCATGTCCGGCGTCACGGACCTGCCTTTTCGCCGCCTCGCGAAGGCCCAAGGCACAGGGCTCGTCGTCAGCGAGATGATCGCCTCCAACGCCATGGTGCGGGAGAATCGCACTACCTTGAAGATGGTGGAGGTCGATGGCTTCGGCGGGCCATCCTCGGTCCAGCTCGCCGGCTGCGACCCGGCGGTGATGGCCGAGGCCGCAAGGCTCGTGGTGGATCGCGGGGCGGCGATCGTGGACATCAATTTCGGCTGCCCCGTGAAGAAGGTCGCCCTCGGCCAATCCGCCGGCAGTGCGCTGATGCGCGATGAGCTCGCTGCGGCGCGCATCCTCGAAGCCACGGTGAAGGCGGTGTCCGTCCCCGTCACGCTGAAGATGCGCATGGGCTGGGACCATCACACGCTGAACGCGCCGAGGCTCGCGAAGATCGCCGAGGAATGCGGCATCCGCCTGGTCACGGTGCATGGCCGCACGCGGCAGATGTTCTACACCGGCACCGCCGACTGGGCCTTCATCGCCAGCGTGAAGCAGGCGGTTGCCATTCCAGTCATCGTCAATGGCGACATCCTGACACCCGAGCACGCCGCAGAGGCGCTGCGCCAATCCGGCGCCGATGGGGTGATGATCGGCCGCGGCTGCTATGGTCGCCCCTGGCTGCCGAAGCAGGTGGCAGACTACCTCGCCACCGGCACGGCCCAGGAGGATCCGCCGCTCGCCGAGCAGCTGCGCATCCTGCTGAGCCACTACCACGCCATGCTCGACCACCATGGGCGCGACCCGGGCATGCGCCTCGCCCGCAAGCATCTTTCCTGGTATTCCAAGGGCCTGCCGGGTAGTGCTGAATTTCGCTCGGAGGTCAACCGCACCGATACCGTGGAAGCCGTGCTGGCGCTGATCGCGCGCTTCTACGAACCGCTGATCGAGCGCGGCGTGCGGGGCTCAGGCGCGGCAGATGCGCAATTGATGGCGGCATGAAGAACAGCGTCCTGGCCCGCGCCGTGCGCGTTCTTCGTCCGGCCACGCCACCTGGCGCCGCGCCCCTGCCGGGTCCTGCGTTCGACGCCGTGGCGGTGCTCGGCGCCTTGCCGATCGCCGCACTGGTGCTCGACGCCGAGGACAGATTCCGCTTTGCCAACCCGGCGGCCGAACTGTTCTTCCAACACTCGGCGGCATCCCTCGCGCAGATGTCGCTGCGCGACCTGCTGCCGCCAGACAACCGGCTGTTTGGCGTCCTCGCCCAGGTGCGCGCGCATGACGCGCCGGTCTCCGACCACGATCTGGCGCTGCAAAGCCCACGCATGAACCGCATCGGCGTCGCCGCGCAGGGCGCGCCCTTCCCGGAGATCCCGGGCGGCATCGTGCTGACGCTGCAGGACGGCTCGACCGCCCAGATGCTCGACCGGCAACTCAACTTCCGTGGTGCCGCACGCGGCGCTTCCGCCATGGCCGAGATGCTCGCCCACGAGGTGAAGAACCCGCTCTCGGGCATCCGCGGCGCCGCGCAATTGCTGGAACAGGGGGCGAGCGAAGGCGACCGCGAACTGTGCCTGCTGATCCAGGACGAGGCCGACCGCATCCGCAACCTTGTCGAGCGCATGGACATGTTCTCCGAGCGCCCGATCGAGCGCGCCGAGGTCAACATCCATGAGGTGCTGGACCATGTGCGCCGCATCGCGCTTTCGGGCTTCGCCGCGCACCTCAAGATTCACCAGGAATACGACCCCTCGCTGCCACCGGTCTGGGGCAACCGCGACCAGTTGGTGCAGATCCTGCTGAACCTGGTGAAGAACGCCGCCGAAGCCGTTGATGGGCGTGAGGGCGAGATCCACCTCGTCACCGCCTACCACCATGGCGTGCGGATCGCCGTGCCAGGCAGCCTGGAGCGCATGCACCTGCCCTTGCAGGTTTCGGTACGCGACAATGGCCCGGGCATCCCCGAGGAAATCCGCGCCAATCTGTTCGAACCCTTCGTCACCACCAAGCGGGGCGGGCAGGGGCTTGGCCTCGCGCTGGTGGCCAAGCTCGTGACGGATCAGGGCGCGCTGGTCGAATGCGACAGCCGCCCCGGCCGAACCTCTTTCCGCCTGTCCCTGCCGGCGCCGCCCACGCGCCGCAGCGAGCCTGGAGCCGCCCCGCATGAGTGAAGTCACCGCACAAGCCGCGCGGACCATCCTGATAGCCGACGATGATCGAGCGATCCGCACCGTGCTGAGCCAGGCCCTCGGCCGGTCGGGCTATCATGTCCGCGCCACCTCCTCCGCCGCCACGCTTTGGCGCTGGGTCGAGGACGGGGAGGGGGACCTCGTGATCACCGACGTGATCATGCCCGATGAGAACGGGCTCGACCTCGTACCCCGCATCCGCCGCATCCGCCCTGAGCTGCGCGTGGTGGTGATGAGTGCGCAATCCACCTTCTCCACGGCCCTGAAGGCAACTCAACGTGGCGCCTTCGAATACCTGCCCAAGCCCTTCGATCTGAAAGAACTTCTCGCAGTCGTCGGCCGTGCGCTGGCGGCGCCGCACGTGGCGGATGCGACCGAGAGCGAGGAGCCGGAGGAACGCCTGCCGCTGGTCGGTCGCTCGACCGCGATGCAGGAAATCTACCGCACCGTCGCGCGGCTCACGACCACTGACCTCACGGTAATGATCACCGGCGAAAGCGGCACGGGCAAGGAACTCGTCGCACGCGCGCTGCACGATTACGGCCGCCGCCGCAGCGGGCCCTTCGTCGCCATCAACATGGCGGCGATCCCGCGCGAGTTGATCGAGAGCGAGCTGTTCGGCCATGAGCGCGGCGCCTTCACCGGCGCGCTGAACCGCGGCATCGGGCGTTTCGAACAGGCCGCCGGCGGCACGCTGTTTCTCGACGAGATCGGCGACATGCCGGCCGAGGCGCAAACCCGCCTGCTGCGCGTGTTGCAGGAGGGCGAGTTCACCACGGTCGGCGGCCGCCAACCGATCAAGGCGAATGTCCGCATCGTCGCGGCCACGCATCGCGACCTGCGGCAAGCCATCCGCAGCGGCATGTTCCGCGAGGATCTGTTCTACCGCCTGAACGTGGTGCCGATTCGCCTGCCGCCGCTGCGCGAGCGACTCGAGGATATTCCGCTGCTGGCGCGCCATTTCCTGGAGCGCGCCCGCGCTTCCGGCCTGCCGCACAAGCAGCTCGATGCGAGCGCGATGGAGCGCCTGAAACAGCATTCCTGGCCCGGCAACGCGCGCGAGCTTGAGAATCTTATGCGCCGCCTCGCCGCACTTTATCCGCAGGAGAGCATCGGCGCCGATGCAGTATCCGCCGAACTCGCCGAGGCCGCGCTGCCGACCGAGGAAGGCCCGCGCGCGCCGGAGACGCTGGAACAGTCGGTGGAACGCCACCTTGCCAGCTTCATGTCCGCACATCGCGACGGCATGCCGATCCACGACCTCTACGACCGAGTACTGGCCGAGGTGGAGCGGCCGCTTCTGAAGCTTGCGCTGAGCGCCACGCGCGGCAACCAGATCAAGGCGGCGGCGATGCTCGGCCTGAACCGCAATACGCTGCGCAAGAAGCTGCGTGAGCTCGACCTGCCGGTGGTGCGGGGCCTGCCTTGAGGCAGGGGAGGATACGGCCGTGAGGCGGGCCTGACCGTGGCCGCGCGCAGCACCGCGCCTTGGCTGTGGCGCGATGTGCTGTTCGGCCGGGCGACCACGCTCGGCCTCGCGGTCACGGCCGTGCTGCTTGGCATCTTCACCTTCGTGCTGCTCGCCGGCGGCAGCCCCTTCGGGCCGACGCGGCCGGGGCAGATCGTCGGCATGGTGCTGGCCAATGCGGGCGTATTGCTGCTGCTCGCGGCCTCGCTGGCGGCCCGCCTCGTGCGTGTCTGGGCGGAGCGGCGGCGCGGCAGCGCGGGCTCGAAGCTGCATGTGCGGCTGGTGCTGATGTTCGGTGGCGTGGCGGTGGTGCCCTCGCTCATCGTCGCCGCCTTCGCCGCCATCTTCTTCAATCTTGGCATCCAGGCCTGGTTCAGCGACCGCGTGCGCACCACGCTGGAAGCCTCGCTGGTCGCGTCCCGCGCCTGGCTCGACCAGCATCGCGACGAGATCCGCGTCGATGCGCTGGCCATGGCGGCAGACCTCAATCGCGCCGCCCAAATCTTCCTCCCCGGCAACCAGCCGGCCTTCGAGCGGCTGCTGGCGACCCAGGCCTCGATCCGCGGCCTGACCGAAGCGGTGGTATTCGAACCCACACTCGGCCAGGTGCTGGCGCAGGCCGGCTTCCTGGCCGGTGGCGTGATCGAGGCGCCGCCCGCCTGGGCGCTGGAACAGGTGCGCCAGGGCGAGGTCGCGGTGGTGCCGGGCGAGAGCGATGCGCGGGTCCGCGCCATCGCCAATCTCGACTATCCCACAGGCATGCTGCTGCTGATCGGCCGGCCGCTCGATGGCTCCGTGCTGGAGCACATGCGCACCACCGAACTCGCGTTTCAGGAATACGACCAGCTCGACCGCAACCGCGGCAGCCTGCAGGTCACCTTCGCGCTGATCTTCGCCTGCGCCGCGCTGCTGGTTCTGCTGGCGGCGGTGCTGGTGGGCCTGGTCATCGCCAACCAGATGGCCGGGCCGATCTCGCGGCTCATCACCGCGGCCGAGCGCGTGCGGGCGGGCGACCTTTCGACCCGCGTCGAGGAAGGCACGCAGGATGACGAGCTCGCCACGCTGAGCCGCGCCTTCAACCGCATGACCAACCAGCTTTCCGCCCAGCGCGGCGAGCTGATGGAGGCCTACCGCCAGATCGACGAACGTCGCCGCTTCACCGAAACCGTGCTTTCGGGCGTCTCGGCCGGGGTGGTGGGCCTCGATGCCGAAGGGCGGATCAACCTGCCGAACCGAAGTGCGAGCCAGTTGCTCGGCCTCGACCTCGATGCGGCAATCGGGCTGTCGCTGGCCAAGGTCGTACCGGAATTCGCCGCCCTGCTCGCCGAGATGCGCGAACAGCCCGAGCGCGCCCGCACCGCCGAAATCCCGCTCGGCACCATCAGCCAGCACCGCACCCTGATCGCGCGCATCGGCGCCGAGACCCAGGGCGGGCGTGTGACAGGCTATGTGCTGACCTTCGATGACATCACCGAGCTGCAATCGGCGCAGCGCAAGGCGGCCTGGGCCGATGTGGCGCGGCGGATCGCACATGAGATCAAGAACCCGCTGACGCCCATCATGCTCTCGGCCGAGCGGCTGAAGCGCAAATATCTCAAGGAGATCTCGACCGACCCCGAGACCTTCCGCAACCTCACCGACACCATCGTGAGGCAAGTGGGTGATATCGGCCGCATGGTGGATGAATTCTCCGCCTTCGCCCGCATGCCCCAGCCGGTGATGCGCCTGGAGGATCTGGGCCAGGTGGTGCGCGAGGCGCTGGTGCTGCAACAGGGTGCGCACCCCGAGATCGCCTACGTCACCGCGATCCCGAGCCCCGCGCCGCGTCTGTCGCTCGACCGCCGCCTGATCGGCCAGGCGCTGACCAACCTGTTGCAGAACGCTGCCGACGCCGTGGGCGCGGTGCCGCGTGGGCCAGGGAGCGGGGAGGCGGACCGCGCCTCCATCTCGATCCGCATCGAAGCGGTCGAGGGTGGCATCGCCGTGATCGTCGAGGATGATGGGCTGGGCCTGCCTGGAGGGGAGGAGCGCGCGCGCCTCACCGAGCCCTACGTCACCCACAAGCCCAAGGGCACCGGGCTGGGTCTCGCGATCGTGAAGAAGATCATGGAGGACCATGGCGGCAGGCTGGCGTTGGAGGACCGGCCAGGGGGCCGGGGGGCGCGTGCCATGCTGGTGTTGCCGCCCGCGGAGTCCGAAGGCAATGGTGCTCCCATGATGGCGATGGCACACCACGAAGAACGCACGAGTGGGTCCGATGGAGGGCCGATCGCCCATGGCGCATGAGATCCTGATCGTCGATGACGAGCCCGATATCCGTGCGCTGATCGAGGGTATCCTCTCCGACGAGGGCTACGAGACGCGCCAGGCGGCGAATTCGGACCAGGCGATCGCGGCCTTCCGTGCGCGCCGACCTTCCCTGGTCATCCTCGACATCTGGCTGCAGAATTCGCGCCTCGACGGCCTGGGCATCCTCGCCGCGCTGCATGGCGAGGAACCGCGCGTGCCCTGCGTGATGATTTCCGGCCACGGCAACATCGAGACCGCGGTCCAGGCCATCCAGAACGGCGCCTACGACTTCATCGAGAAGCCCTTCAAGTCGGACCGGCTTTTGCTGGTGATCTCGCGCGCCCTGGAAGCGGCGCGCTTGCAGCGGGAGAATCACGAGCTGCGGCTTCGCACCGGGGGCGAGGCCGAGCTGGTCGGCACCTCCGCACCGATCGCTCAGCTGCGCCAGTCGATCGAGCGCGTGGCGCCCACCGGTTCGCGCGTGCTCATCAGCGGGCCGGCCGGGGCAGGCAAGGAAGTCGCGGCGCGGATGCTGCACCTGCGCAGCCGCCGCGCCGAAGGGCCTTTCGTCGCGCTGAACTGCGCCACCCTCGCGCCAGGCCGCTTCGAGGAGGAGTTGTTTGGCGTCGAGGCCGGTCTCGACCCGGTCGGCCAGCCGCGCCGCGCCGGGGTGCTCGAGCGCGCGCATGGCGGCACGCTGCTGCTGGACGAGGTGGCGGACATGCCGCTCGAAACCCAAGGCAAGATCGTGCGCGCCTTGCAGGAGCAGGGCTTCGTGCGCCTGGGCGGCGCGCAGCGGGTGAATGTGGATGTGCGGGTGATCGCCACCACCAGCCGCGACCTCCAGGCCGAAATCGCCGCCGGGCGGTTCCGCGAGGATCTGTATTACCGGCTTGCCGTGGTGCCGCTGCGCGTGCCCCCCTTGCGAGAGCGGCGGGAGGACATCCCGACCCTGGCGCGCTTTTTCATGGCACGCTCCGGCGCCACCTCCGGCATGGCGCCGCGCGAGCTGAGCGAGGATTCGCTGGCAGCGATGCAGGCCTATGACTGGCCCGGCAATGTGCGCGAATTGCGCAACCTGATCGACTGGCTGCTGATCATGGCACCGGGCGAGGCGCGCGAGCCGATCCGGCCCGAGATGCTGCCGCCGCAGGTGGGCTCCGCCGCGCCTGCCGTGCTGAAGCTCGACCGATCCAGCGAGATCATGACCCTGCCGCTGCGCGACGCACGCGAATTATTCGAGCGCCAGTATCTGGAGGCGCAATTGCTGCGCTTCGGCGGCAATATCAGCCGCACCGCCGCCTTCGTCGGCATGGAGCGCAGCGCGCTGCACCGCAAGCTGAAGTTCCTGGGCGTCCAGGCCGAGGACCGCGCGCCTGCTGCCTTGCCCAACGTCTGAGACACAGAAAGATCCTCCGCCGATGTCCAAGATCGCCTACGTCAATGGCCGCTACCTGCCGCAGCCCGAAGCGGCGGGGAACATCGAGGATCGCGGCTACCAGTTCGGCGATGGAATCTACGAGGTCGTGCACCTGTTCGATGGCCGCTACGTGGATGAGGAACTGCACCTCGCCCGCCTCGAACGGAGCTTGCGGGAAATAGCACTGCCCATGCCGATGTCACGCGCCGCAC
>JBBSCP010000067.1:0-15872 GCA_038250135.1 Acetobacterales bacterium
CGCCCTGCAGCGCCTGAAGGAAGCGGCCGAGAAGGCGAAGATCGAGCTGTCGAGCTCAAAGCAGACCGAGATCAACCTGCCCTTCATCACCGCCGATGCCTCCGGCCCCAAGCACCTGGTCATGCAGTTGACGCGCGCCAAGCTCGAAGCGCTGGTCGATGACCTGATCGCCAAGACGCTCGAGCCCTGCAAGATGGCGCTCAAGGATGCCGGCCTCGCCGCCAATGAAATCGACGAGGTCATCCTCGTCGGCGGCATGACGCGCATGCCCAAGGTCATCGAACTGGTGAAGCAGTTCTTCGGCAAGGAGCCCGCGCGCAACGTCAACCCCGACGAGGTCGTCGCCATTGGTGCTGCCATCCAGGGCGGCGTGCTGAAGGGCGACGTCAAGGACGTGCTGCTGCTCGACGTCACGCCGCTGAGCCTGGGCATCGAGACCTTGGGCGGGGTGTTCACCCGCCTGATCGACCGCAACACGACGATCCCGACCAAGAAGTCGCAGGTGTTCTCCACCGCCGACGACAACCAATCCGCCGTCACCATCAAGGTGTTCCAGGGCGAGCGCGAGATGGCGGTGGACAACAAGCTGCTCGGCCAATTCGACCTTCAGGGCATCCCGCCCGCGCCGCGGGGCGTGCCGCAGGTGGAAGTCACCTTCGACATCGACGCCAACGGCATCGTCTCCGTCAGTGCCAAGGACAAGGCCACCGGCAAGGAGCAGCAGGTCCGCATCCAGGCCAAGTCCGGCCTGTCGGATGCCGATATCGACCGCATGGTGCGCGACGCTGAGGTGAATGCCGAGGCCGACAAGCACCGCCGCGCGGCGGTGGAGGCGCGCAATGGCCTCGACGCGCTGGTACACTCGACCGAGAAGACCATCCGCGAGAATGGCGAGAAGATCCCTGCCGCCGAGAAGGCCGAGGTCGAGGCCGCCATCGTCGTTGCCCGCACCGCGATGGAGGGCCAGGACCTCGACGCCATCCAGAAGGCGAACGAGACTCTGTCCCAGGTCGCCATGAAGATGGGCGAGTCGCTCTACAAGGCGCAGGCCGCGGCTGAGCAGGCGGCCGCTGGTGGCGGCACTGGTGGCCCGGGCGGCAAGCCGGATGACAAGGTGGTCGATGCCGAGTTCGAGGAAGTCGATCCCACGAAGAAGAAGCCGTCCTGATACGGCGTCCACTCCGTGGGCGAAGGCCCGGCTTTCCTTGTGAAGCCGGGCTTTCGCCTGTTTCATAGCCCCAGCAGCGGGGAACCATCGCCACGATGGCCAAGCGTGATTACTACGAAGTGCTGGGCGCGGCACGGGATGCGAGCGAGGAGGACCTCAAGAAGGCCTATCGCAAGCTCGCCATGCAGTTTCACCCGGACCGCAATCAGGGCGACAAATCGGCCGAGGGCAAGTTCAAGGAATTGAACGAAGCCTACGACGTGCTGAAGGATGCCGAGAAGCGCGCCGCCTATGACCGCTACGGCCACGCCGCGTTTGAGCAGGGCGGCGGCGGTGGTGGCGGCCAGGGCTTCCCCGGCGGCCAGAATCCCTTCGGCGGCGCCTTCGAGGACATCTTCGAGGAGATGTTCGGCGGGCTGCGCGGTGGCCGGGGCCGTGCCGCCGCCGGACGCGGCGAGGATTTACGCACCCAGGTCGAGGTGACGCTGGAGGAAGCCTTCGCCGGCGCGAAGAAGACCATCCGCGTCACCTCGACCGTGTCCTGCGAGGCCTGCAAGGGTACAGGTGCCGAAGGGCCGGCGGCGCAGGCGGCCGCCACCTGTGGCACCTGCTCCGGCTCCGGCAAGGTGCGGGCGCAGCAGGGTTTCTTCCTGATCGAGCGCACCTGCCCGACCTGCGGCGGTTCCGGGCGCACCATCAAGAATCCCTGCAAGGTCTGCGCCGGCCAGGGCCGAGTCCAGCGTGACCGTACGCTCGCCGTCACCATCCCGGCCGGCGTCGAGGACGGCACGCGCATCCGCCTCTCCGGGGAGGGAAATGCCGGCATGCGTGGCGCGCCCTCGGGCGACCTCTACGTCGATATCGCGGTGAAGCAGCACGCCATCTTCCAGCGCGACGGCGCCAACATCTTCGTCCGCGTGCCGCTGCGCATGACGCAGGCCGCCCTTGGCGGTGCGGTGGAAGTGCCGACGATCGACGGCGCGCGCAACAAGGTGACGATCCCGGCCGGCACCCAGGCAGGCGACCAGTTCCGCTTGCGCGGCAAGGGTTTTTCGGTGCTGCGTTCGGCGGCGCGGGGTGACATGTACGTGCAGGTCGCAGTCGAGACACCGCAGAACCTCACCAAGAAGCAGCAGGAATTGTTGGCCGAGTTCGAACACGAATGTGAAAAATCCGGCCGTTCCTCACCCGAGAGCGAGGGCTTCTTCGCGAAGGTCAAGGAGTTCTGGGACGGGCTCGGGCGCTGAGGCTACCGCGTTGCGGCATCCAGGAAACGCAGGAGGGCCCGCAAATCCTCCTCGTTGCCGACCGTCTGGATCGGCATCTTGGTGCCCGGCGTCACCTCATCGGGGCCGCGGGTAAAAAGGTCCGCCACCGTCACCGGCGTCCACACGATGTCGCCGCGCGCCAGGCGCTCGGAATACTCGTAGCCCGGCACGCTGCCCATGCGGCGGCCGAACAGCCCATGCAGATGCGGCCCCGCCATGTTGCCGCCCTCGGCAGTGAGCGCGTGGCAGGCGGCGCAGGCGCGGAACACCCGCTCGCCATGCGGGTCTAGCCCCGCCGCGGGCGTGGCCTCCACCTCCCCGCCGAGCGGGCCGCCAAGGGGACCAACCGGGCGGCCGGTCGCGGCATCCCAGCGCCGCACGCGCCGGTCCGCCCCCCCGGTCCAGAGGGTGCGGCCGTCCGTGCCGAACGCCACCGACCAGACCGGCAGGCCCGGCCCTTCCAGCGTGTGGCGAAGGCGCAGCGTCTCGACATCCCATAGCGTCACGCTCCCGCCGAGCGACCCGGCGGCGAGCACCCTGCCATCCGGGCTCGCCGCCAGCGCCACGATGGGCCGTGCGCTCGCGATGATCTCACGCAGCCCGCCCTCGGGGCCGAGCAGATGCACCAACCCGTCCACGCCTCCGACCGCGAGCGTGCCATCCGGCAGCGCCGCCAGCGCGTTCCGCGGCAGGCCGAATTCGGCGAGGGTGCGGGGCGCCTCGCCCTCAGGCCATAGCCGCACCGTGCCGTCGAAGCCGGCCGTG
Organism: Acetobacterales bacterium; assembly: GCA_038250135.1. Lineage (GTDB taxonomy): Bacteria > Pseudomonadota > Alphaproteobacteria > Acetobacterales > Acetobacteraceae > Falsiroseomonas. The sequence goes on from JBBSCP010000067.1 coordinate 3,202, forward strand.
GCGACCGTTCCATCGGCGCGAAACACCACGGCGTTGACGTTGCCCTGATGGCCTTCCAGGACCCGCACCGGCTGTCCGCCGGACAGGTCCCAGACCCGCGCCGTGCCGTCCCAGGCGGCCGAGGCCAGGCGCTGCCCGTTGTCCACCCCGCGCGCGGCCAGCGACACGACCGGCCCGGAATGGCCTTCCAGCACGCGCAGCGGCTGCGCCATGGGGCGCGCCGGCCAAAGCGCGATGCGGCCATCCTCCCCGCTGCTGGCAAAGACGCCGCCGGGCAGTACGGCCAGCGCATTGACCGCCCCCGCATGCCAACGCACCACGGCCCGCGCGCGGCCACTGGTGGGGTCCCAAAGGATCATCGACTGGTCGAAGCTTCCCGAGGCCAGCGTGCCATCCGCCGCCAGGGCCAGCGCGCGCACCGGCCCGCCATGCACGGCCTCCTGGCCCGTCGCGACGAGCGGCATCAGCAGGACCAGGCAGGCGAGGAGCTTGCGCATTCCCGAGATCAAGCAGAGCCGCGCCCGCCCGGCAAGGTCAGCGCGGCCGCAACACCGCCACCGCCTCGACGCCCGCCGTCACCACCACATCCTCGGCGACCGCGACAGGGGGCGCGGGCGCCGGGCTGGCCGAGGCCCGCGCCATGGCCATCGGCATGGGCCTCGCCGTGCCGCGATCCGAGGCGTCGATCCGCACCTCGCGCAGCCCCACCAATTGCAGGCCGAGCTGTGCGGCCACCGCCTCCGCCCGCTTCTGCAACGCGTCCAACGCCATGGCCGAGGCTTCCTGCCGCGCGGCGCGGTTGGCATCCCGCGTCAGCCCGAAATTCAGCCCGCCCAGCGCCAGCCCCTGCGCCTGCATCGCACCGGCGAGTTCCAGGAGCTTCGCGGGGTCGGCGCCGCGCAGCGTCAGGCTCTGCGTCGCCTGCCAGCTTCGCCCCTCATCGACGCGGGATGTCCAGTAACCGCCGGTCGAGACGCGCACACCGGTCACCGCCTGGGCGCGGGCCACGGCGGCGGCGATGCTGCGGTTCACGGCATCCTGCGCCGCGACGGCGGTGCCGGCGCGCGACTCGGCGCGGAGTGTGGCCACCACCTCATCCGGCGCGCGCGTCACCTCGGCAGTTTCGCCGATATGCAGCAGCGTCTCGGCCAGGCCGGCCGGCTGGGCGGCAAGCGGCGTGGCGAGCAGGGCGAAGGGCAGCATCAGCAGGGCACGGCGCATCGGGCGAACTCCGGGGCAGGGTCTGCCGCATTTTAGCGCAATCGGCATGGCGTGATCAGGGCCGCAGCGGGTCAGCTTTTCGCAGGGCGGTTGACGTGTGCGCGATGCGGACGGACGCTGCGCGCATCCCCGCCGGAGATCCGCCATGCGCCACCTCGTTCTAGCCATTCCCGCCGCCCTTGGTCTACTCGCCGCCGCCCTGCCTGTTGCCCCTGGGGCGCAGGCGAAAAACTTCACCTGGGCCTTCAACGCGGACGTGCTGACGCTCGACCCGCATTCCTCAAATAACACCTTCACCAACACCTTCATGGGCAACGTCTATGAAGCCCTGGTGCGGCATAATGACCGCATCGAGATCGAGCCCGCCCTCGCCACGAGTTGGGAACGCACCACCCCCACCATCTGGCGCTTCAACCTTCGCCGCGACGTGGTGTTCCACTATGGCGAGAGCTTCGACGCGGACGACGTGCTGTTCACCTGGGGCCGCGTGAACGGCCCTGGTTCCCTGGCGCGCGGGCTGCTCGGCGCGATCAAGGAAGTGCGCAAGATCGACAGCCACACGATCGAGATCGAGACGCATCGCCCCTTCCCGATCCTGCTCGCCTCGATCACGCAGTTCTTCGTCATGGATGAGGGCTGGAGCCGCGCGAACAACTCGGTGCAAGCCGCCAACCTGTCGCAGCAGCAGGAAAGCGGTGCCACGCGCGCGGCCAACGGCACCGGCCCCTTCCGCATCACCGCGCGCAGCCCCGATGAGCGCACGGTGCTGGAGCCCCATGCACGCTGGTGGGACACGCCGGTGCATAATTTGACCCGTGTCACGTTCCAGCCGATCCGCAGTGCGGCGACGCGCACGGCCAGCCTGCTCTCGGGCGCCATCGATGCGAGCGTCGAGGTGCCGTTGCAGGACATTCCGCGCCTGTTGCAGGACCCCCGCGTGCAGGTGATCGAGGGGCCGGAACTGCGCACCATCTATCTCGGCTTCGACCATGAGCGCGACCAGCTGCTCTACAGCGACGTGCAGGGCCGCAACCCGTTGCAGGACCGCAGGGTGCGCGAGGCGATCTACCGGGCCATCGACGTCGACGCGCTGGTCCGCACCGTGATGCGCGGCAAGGCCTGGCCGGCGGGAATGATGGTGAGCCCCTTCCTCACCGGCGCGCCGCAGGACCTCAATGCGCGCCTGCCCTTCGACCCCGACGCGTCGCGCCGGCTCCTGACCGAAGCGGGTTATCCCAACGGGTTCAGCGTTGGCATCGTCTGCCCGAACGACCGCTACGTGAATGACGAGCGCACCTGCCAGGCCATCGCCGCCATGCTCGCGCGTATCGGCGTGCGGCTGCAATTGCAGAGCGAGCCGACGGCGGTGTGGTCTCGCCGCACCGCGAATCGCGACTTCTCGATGTTCATGCTCGGCCATGCCGGCCTGCCGCTGGCGGACAGCTACTCGACGCTGAACGAGGTGCTGCGCACGGCGTCGCCCACCGCGGGCGGCCTGAATTATGGGCGCTGGACCAACGCGGCCTTCGACGCGCTGGTGAACCAGGCCGCCGAGGCGCCGGACGAGACGACGCGCCGCGGCTTCATCCGTGGCGCGCTGGCGATCGAGCGCGCCGAAATCGCGCATGTGCCGCTGTTCCAGCAGCCCATCGCCTGGGCCTCGCGGCGGGGGATCGATCTGCGCCAGGCACCGGACAACCGGCTGCGGCTTTGGCTGGTGAAGGTGGATTGAGTCTGTTGACGCCCGCAATCGCCGGGCGCTGCCTCCGGCGGCTTGGCTTGGCTTCGCGGCACGTGCCGCGGGCCGCATTCGCGGCATCGGTCCACGCGGAGAGCGCGAACCGCCTGATGGGATGGAGCTTGGGTTTACATGACTGATCTTCTGATTCGCGGCGGCGTCGTCATCACCATGGATGAGACGCGCCGCGTGCTCGATGATGGCGCCGTCGCCATCGAGGATGGCCGCATCACCGCCGTCGGCCCCACCAAGGACGTGGTTACAAAACACGGCGACGCGAAGCAGGTGATCGAGGCGCGCGGCCGCGCCATCCTGCCCGGCCTCATCGATGGTCACGCCCATGCCGGGCACGGCCTGGTCAAGACCATGGGCAACAATGACGGCGCCGCCTGGATGGAGGCCTGCCGCATCATCTACACCCTCGCCTCGCCGCCCGAATTTTGGCGTGCCGAGGCAAAGCTCGCGGCCTTCGAGCGGCTGCGCTTTGGCGTCACCACCGGCGTGTCCCTGCTCGGTGGCGGCGACAGTATCGGGCGTGTCGATCACCCCATCTTCACCGATGTGCATTGCGAATCCGTGCGCGAGGTCGGCATCCGTTCCATTCTCGTGCTCGGGCCGACCCGCCCACCCTTTCCGCGCCCCTATGTCGGCCCCGATGGCACGGAAAAGCCCGTGAGCTTCGAGCAGCAGTTCGAGACCATCGTCGCCGGCATCGAGACCTGGCACGGCAAGGAGGGCATCCACATCGCCACCCTCATGCCGGTGTACCGCGAGGCGAAGCACGACGCCGAAAAAGTCGCGGAGATCGAGCGCCAGGGCACCAGGATTCGCGAAGTGGGGCGCAAGCATGGCACGCTGTTCCACCAGGACGGCCATCGCCAGGGCAGCATCGAGCTCGCGGACCGGATGTTCGCCCTGCTCGGCCCCGATGCCTGGCTGAGCCACTGCACCGATCTGACGGATGCGGACATCGATACGCTGGTGCGCACCGGCACCTCCGTGGTGCACAACCCCTCGGCCATCGCCGCCGTGCGCGGCTATTGCCCGGCGCCGAAGATGATGGAGGCCGGCGTCACGGTGATGATCGGCTCCGATGCCACCGCCCCCGACCGCAGCGGCGACATGTTCCGCCACATGTTCCAGTGCATCCGCTACCACCAGCGCCATTTCCGCGACGAGACGATGATCCCGCCCGGCAAGGCGCTCGAGATGGTGACGATCGACGCCGCCAAGGGTCTCGGCATGGCGCATGAGATCGGCAGCCTCGAAGTCGGCAAGTTGGCCGATGTCATCACCGTCGATCTCAGCGCGCCGCATATGGCGCCGGCCAATATGCCGGTGGCGCGCGTGGTGTATTTCGCCAATGGCCATGACGTGATGGATGTGGTGATCGGCGGCAAGGTGATGATGCGCGACCGCGCGACACCGCACCTCGACGCCACCGAGATCGCCACCGCGGCGTGGCGTGAGGCCGATGCGATGCTCGACCGGGCGAAGCTGCGACACATGATCGTGGAAGATCCCGGCTGGGGCAACGCGCGGCGCTGAACGCCGCGCGGGAAAGGGGAAACGCCATGAATAGAAGAACGATGATGGCCGCAGCAGCGGGGCTTGCCCTGCCGTCGCTTGCACTCGGACAAACCTGGCCGACGCGCCCCGTGCGCCTTGTCGTGCCGGATGCGCCGGGGGGCGGCAACGACACCACGGCGCGGCTGTTCGCGCATCATCTGGAAGCCGCCCTCGGCCAGCCCGTGCCGGTGGAGAACCGCGCCGGCGCGGGCGGGCGCATCGGCGTGGAGGCCGCCTTTCGCTCGCCGGGCGATGGCACGACGCTGCTGCTCGGCAATGCGGGCTCCAACGGCATCAACGCGGCGCTGTATCGCGACCTGCCCTATGATCTTGAGACCTCCTTCGTGCCGATTTCGCTGCTGGTGACGGGGCCGAACGTGCTGGCGGTGAATCCGCGCGTGTTCCCGGTGAGTACGGTGGCGGAACTGCTGGCGATGATCCGCGCGCAGCCGCCGGGCCACTTCAACTACGCCACCGCCGGCGCCGGATCCTCGGCGCATTTCTCGGCCGAGCTGTTCAAGTCAATGACCAGGCTCGATTTGGTGCATGTGCCCTATCGCGGCGCGGCGGGCATGGCGCAGGCGGCGGTGACGGGCGATGCGCCCTTCCTCATCGCTAATATGGTCAACGTGCTGCCCTTCGTCCGGCGCGGCGAGCTCAAGCTGCTCGCGGTCACCAGCCTGGAGCGCTGGCCCGACACTCCTGACGTGCCGACGCTGCATGAAAGCGGCCTGCCGGGCTTCGAGACGCTGGCCTGGAACGGCCTGTTCGGCCCGCCCGGCCTGCCGCCCGCCATCGTGCAGCGCCTATTGCCTGAACTCGTTCGAATTGGCCGCCTGCCCGACGTGGTGGACCGCGTGAAGCTGCTCGGCGGGCAGATCATCACCAGCGCGCCGGAAGTATTGAGCGCGCGCGTACGTGCCGACATCGCGAAGTGGCGCGCCTTGTCGGCCAGCGCGGGCATACGCATCGACTCATGAGCCATCCGATGGTCGGAGGGCGCAGGCCATGTGGCGCCGCAGGCGCGACATGGCCGGGCACCGGAGAGCTGAATCGGATGGCCCTTTCATGAAGATCACGCGCCTCGACTTCCGTGGCATCGGTGTGACGTCCCAGACCAATTGGTGCTTTCTGGAAGTGCACACCGAGGACGGCCTGACCGGCCTCGGCGAATGCACGCTCGCCAATCAGGAGCCGCTGATGGCAGCGGAGGTCGCGCGGCTCGACGCCATGTTGCGCGGCCAGGATGCGCGGGCGCGCAACCGGCTCGCGCGGCTGCTGCCGCAGGCGCCGGGCGGGCTGGTGGCGGCCACGGCGATCTCCGCGCTGGAGCAGGCGCTATGCGATCTTGCCGCGCAGCGCAACGACGAGCCGATTCACGCCCTGCTCGGCGGCGCGCTGCAGGACAGCGTGCGGCTCTACGCCAACATCAACCGCGGCACGAATCCCCGCTCGCCGGAGGGCTTCGCGGCGGCCGCGCGGCGTGCCGTGGCGCAGGGCTTCACGGCCGTGAAACTCGCCCCCTTCGAGCCGCTGATGTGGGAGGATGGCGCGACACCCGGCAACCGCGCCGCCTATGCCCAGGGCCTCGCCCGCATCGCCGCGGTGCGCCAGGCCATCGGCCCGGACGTCGATCTGATGGTGGACGCGCATTGGCGCTTTTCGCCCGGCGGCGCCGCTGCCCTGATCCGCGATGTATCTCGCGAAGACCTGTTTTGGCTGGAGTGCCCGATCGCCGAGGCGAACCGGCGCGAGATCGCCCGCCTGCGCGGCCTGGCGAATGAGCGCGGCATGCGTCTCGCCGGTGCGGAATCGCTGGCGGGGCTTGGCGCCTATCGCGCGGTGATCGAGGCGGGTTGCTACGACGTGCTGATGCCTGATGCGAAACACGCCGGCGGGCTGGTGGAGATTCAGCGCATCGCGGCGCTGGCACAGACGGCGGGTGTCGAGATCGCGCCGCACAACCCGACCGGGCCGGTCTGCCACGCGCATTCGGTGCATCTGTGTGCCACCATCCCGAACTTCCTGATGCTGGAAGTGCAGTTCGGCGAGACCGAGGCGTTCTTCGACATGGTCGAGGGGGAGAGCCTGCGCTTCGTCGAAGGCACCGCTTCCCTGTCGCAGGCGGCGGGGCTTGGCATCCGGCTCGGCCCCGGGCCGCATGCGCCGTGGCAGCGCATGGACCGGCCCTGGCTCGATCCGCGCCTCGGCTGATGGGGTGGATCGGCTTCAGCGTCACCGCCGCCCTGTTCCAATGCTGGCGCACAGCCATGCAGCAGAAGCTGCGCGGGCAGCTTTCGGTGAATGCGGCCGGCGTGGTGCGCTACCTCTACGGCGTGCCGGTGGGTGTGGCGCTGGTGCTGCTCTACTTGGCCTCGTTTGGCGGCGCAATTCCGGCACTGAGTCTTTGGGTGTTCGCACTCTGCGCGCTGGCGGGGCTCGGGCAGATCATCGGCACGAACCTGCTCATCATGGCCTTCGGCTATCGCAACTTCGCCGTCGGCACCGCCTATGCCAAGACCGAGGCGATGCAGGCGGCGGTGGTCGCCACGCTGTTGCTCGGCGAGCATCTGCCGCCATTGTCCTGGCTCGGCATCGCGATCGGCGTGGGCGGTGTGCTGTATCTCTCGCTCGCTGGGCGCGTGGCGACGCTGGGTGAGGCGCTGCATGGCCTGTTCCAGCCGGCCGCACTCTGCGGCATCGGCGCGGGCTTCTGCTTCGGTGTCACGGGCGTGCTCATCAAGGCGGCGAACCAGGCGATGCCGGGCGAGGATGTGGTGTTCAAGGCGCTGCTGCTTCTGGTGCTGATCAACACGCTGCAGACACTGATGCAGGGCAGCTGGCTGGCGCGCACCGAGCCTTCGCAGTTTCGGGCCATCTTCACGACGTGGCGCGACAGCGCGCAGGTCGGTGCGCTCTCGGCGCTTGGCTCGGCCTGCTGGTTCTCGGCCTTCGCGTTGGCGCCGGTCGCGATGGTGCGCGCGGTGGGGCAGGTGGAGATCCTGTTCACCCTGGCCTTCAGCCGTTTCTACTTGCGTGAGGCCGCGAAGCGCAGCGATGTGATCGGCGCGCTCATCGTCGTGGCCGGCGTGGTTCTGGTGCTGGTCGGTGCTACAGCACTATCCGCTCACACTGGATCAGTGTGACCGGATTTCGTGCTGTAGATTCAATAGTTTCTAGAGCACGCGATCGATCCGAGAGGATCAATCGTGCTCTAAAGCACGTTTGGTTCAAACGGAATCGTTTGAACCAAAGTCCGTGCTTTAGATTCAAGTGTTTATAGCGCACGAAATCGGTTCAATCGAACCGATAGTGCTCTAGTCGCTGACTCAGCGGCGCTGTTCCGTTCGGCCGATCTGGCGGCCTTGCGAGTCATAGTGCCGCACGGTGCTGCCCGATGCCTCCGAGCGCCCCGTCGCGCGCCCCAGCGAATCGTAGTGGCGCGTCGTGTTGGCGTTGACCTCCGAGCGACCCGTCGAGCGGCCCTGTGCATCGTATTGGCGGGTGGTGTCGCCCTGGCGTTCGGCGCGGCCGACGTTGCGGCCCAGCGAATCATAGTGCCGCTCGGTATCGCCACGGAATTCGCTGCGCCCGACATGGCGCCCCTGGGCATCGTAGCGCCGCGCCGTCTCGCCGTGGGACTCGCTGCGGCCGAGGCTGCGGCCTTGCGCATCATACTCGGCCCTGGTCTGCGCCGCGGCGGGCAGGGTGAGGAGCAGCAGCAGGATCAGCGTTCGCATGGGGCAGATGCTGGCAAGGAGGCGTGGCATCAGCAAGGCAGCAATCGGGCGATGGTGACCATCCGCTCGGCACGGTCCTCCAGTTCCAGTGTGGTCGGTACGGCGTGGCGGGAGAGGGTTTCCATCCCCTCGCGCGGCAAATAGGCGCGGCCGGGATCGGCGATCCAGACCTCGGCGCCAGCGGCCGCCATGGCGCGCAGCCAGGGCAGGATATGCGCCGTCATCGGCGCCTCGTAGCAGACATCGCCGGCGAGAATGACATCCCAGCGGCAGGGCGTGCCGACGACGTCACCCTCCAGCGTCGTGACCGCCACGCCGTTCAGCCGCGCATTCAGCGTGCAGGCGGCGAGCGCGAGCGGGTCGATCTCCGCCGCCTCCACCAGCACGGCGCCAGCCTGCGCCGCGGCGATGGCGCCGATGCCGCAGCCGGTCGCGAAATCCAGCACGCGCCGGCCGGCGATGGCCTCGGGATGATCCAGCACGACCCGCGCCAGCGCCTGTCCGCCCGGCCAGGCGAAGGCCCAGAAGGGGGGCTCGATGTTGTTCTGCGCAAGCCAATCCTCGGTGGCCTGCCAGATCGGCGTGATCTCGGTGGCGAGGTGCAAGGCGATCTCCGGCACCAGGGGCGCGTGGGCGACCACGGTATGTTCGGCGATAAACCTTTCGGAAGCGTTGATGAGCGGCCGATTCACGCCTTCGCGCCCTTCGGCGCTGCGGCGATCGGGCGCCGTCACAACCGCCCAATAAGAAAGGCGAGTGCAATCACCAGCCCCACCTCCCGGTTCGCCTTGAACAGTCGGAGGCACAAGGCTGGGTCGTGGATGTCGAGCCTGCGCACCTGCCACGCCAGCATCGCCGCCGGCACCGCCAAGGCCGGCAGGAACCACACCGAGAGCCCCCCGAGCCAGCCGCCCAGCGCCAGCAGTGCCACCGTCGCGGCATAGCATGCGCCGATGAAGCGCGCCGAGCCCTCGCCGAAGCGGCGCGCGGTGCTGCGGATGCCCACCACCGCGTCATCCTCGCGGTCCTGATGCGCGTAGATCGTGTCGTATCCCAGGATCCAGAAGAACCCCGCGAGCCACAGCGCCAGCGCCGTGCTGTCCAGCGCGCCGGTCGCCGCCGCATAGCCGGTTGGCGCCGCCCAGCTGAACACGAAGCCGAGCACGGCCTGCGGATAGTCGGTCACGCGCTTGGCGAGCGGATAGAGCGCGATCGGCACCAGCGAGCAGACCCCGATCAGGATCGCCGCCCAACTCAGTTGCAGCAGCACGAAAAGCCCCACCAGCCCAAGCCCCGCCACGAAGGCCAGCGCCTGCCGGGGCGTGACCGTGCCGGCGGCGAGCGGTCGGCCGCGCGTGCGCTCCACCTGCCGGTCCAGCTCGCGGTCCCACAAATCGTTCACCACGCAGCCCGCCGCGCGCATGGCGAAGGCGCCGAGCAGGAACAGCAGCCCGAGGCGCAGCCCCTCCGCCAGGGAGGGCGCGGCCAGCGCAAACGCCCAAAAGCCCGGCAGCACCAGCAGCCAGGCGCCGATCGGCCGGTCGAAGCGGCCGAGCAGCGCATAGGGCCGCCAGGCCACTGGCAGCCGCGCCACCCAGCCCTCGGCGCGGATGTCGGTGAATCCGGTCATGCGGTTATAGGTGTCCTTGGAGGTCCTGCATGTCCATCCCACGCCTGCATCTCGACCAGCCCCTCGGCGCGGAGGCCCTGGTGGAGGCTACGCCCGGCCAGGCACACCATCTCGGCACCGTGCTACGGCGTGGACCGGGCGATGCGCTACGCCTGTTCAACGCGCGCGATGGCGAGTGGCGCGGCGAGATCGCCACGCTGCGCAAGGACCGCGCAACTTTCCGCGTGCAAACCCTGCTGCGTCCCCCTGCGCCGGAGCCCGCATTGACCCTGCTGGTCGCCGTGCTGAAGCGTGAGCCGATGGATTGGCTGGTGGAGAAGGCGACCGAGCTCGGCGTCTCGCGCCTCCTGCCCGTCATCACCCGGCGCACCATCACCGAGCGCACCAATATCGACCGCCTGCGCCAGATCGCCCGCGCCGCCGCCGAGCAGTGCGAGCGCCTCACGATTCCCGGCATCGCCGAGCCCCAGCCCCTGCATCTCCTGCTCGATGGCTGGGACGGCACGCCGCTGCTGCTGGCAGCGGAGCGCGGCGCGGCGCCGACGCTGCAAGAACTCGCGGTGAGAATCGCCACCATGCCCGCTTTGCTGGTCGGCCCAGAGGGGGGCTTCGATCGGGCTGAGCTTGACGACGCGCTGCGGCGGCCCTTTGTAGGGGCCGTGGCGCTCGGCCCCCGGATCCTCCGGGCCGAGACGGCTGCCATCGCCGGGCTCGCCGCGTTGCAGGCGCACTTCGGCGATTGGGCGCGACCCCGCGTCTGACCGCCAGGATAGAGAACACAGACCATGTCGAATCCGGGCGAGGCCGACCTCACGCCGATCACCTCCACGCGCCAGCTTGCCGAATGGTTCTCGGCCGGCAGCAAGGCGCGGGCCGATTGGCGCATCGGCACCGAGCACGAGAAGTTCGGCTTCCGCCGCCAGGGCCACGCCGCGCCGCCCTACGAGCCCGCCGGCATCAAGGCGATGCTGGAGGGTCTCGAGGCCAAGGGCTGGGCGCCGATCATGGATGGCGCCAACGTGATCGGGCTCAAGAGGGGCGAGGGCTCGGTCAGCCTCGAACCCGGCGGGCAGTTCGAGTTGTCCGGCGCGCCCTTCGCCGATCTGCACGCAACCCAGGCCGAGCTCGATTCGCATCTGGCCGAGGTACGCGAGGTTGCCGCCCCGCTCGACCTCGGCTTCGCGCCGCTCGGCTTCCACCCGACCGCGACTCGCGAGCAGATGCCCTGGATGCCCAAGGGCCGCTACGCGATCATGCGCAACTACATGCCCCGCGTCGGCGGCATGGGGCTCGACATGATGCTGCGCACCTGCACGGTGCAGGTGAACCTCGATTTCGGCGACGAGGCCGACATGGTCGAGAAGCTGCGCGTCTCCTTGGCACTGCAGCCGCTGGCCACCGCGCTGTTCGCCAATTCGCCCTTCCTCGAAGGCAAGCCGAGCGGCTTCCTCACATTGCGCGGCAAGGTCTGGACCGACACCGACCCCGACCGCACGGGCATCCCCGCCGTGGCCTTCGAACAGGGCTTCGGCTTCGAGATGTTTTCCGAGTTCGTGCTCGACGTGCCGATGTATTTCATCATGCGCGAGGGGCAGTGGATCGACGCCGCGGGCGTGCCGTTCCGCGCCTTCCTGGAAGGCCGGGCCGAGAGGCTGCGCGGCCACATGCCGACGATGGGCGATTGGGCGGACCATGTCACCACGGTGTTCACCGATGTGCGCCTCAAGCGATTCCTCGAGATGCGCGGCGCGGATGCCGGCAGCCCCGCGATGCTGATGGCCAAGCCGGCCTTCTGGACCGGGCTGATCTACGATGACGCTGCCCAAAAAGCCGCCGCCGCGCTGATCAAGGGCTGGACCGTGCCGGAGATTCGCGCGCTGCGCACCGAAGTGCCGAAGATCGCGCTGGGCGCGCGCATCCATGGCCGATTGCTGCGCGACATCGCGCGTGACGCCCTGGCCATCGCGCGCGATGGCCTGCGGGCACGCGGGCGCGGCGAGCAACGCTACCTCGACCCGCTCGATGCGATCATCGCCAGCGGCGCGACCCAGGCCGAGTATTGGCTTGCCCGCTATCACGGAGTCTGGGGTGGCGATGCCAGCCGGATCTTCGAGGAAGCCGCCATTTGACGACGCAGGCGGGCGGCGGGATGCTGAGGCGCTTCCTCGCCTACTACGCCCCGCACAAGCGGCTCCTGGCGCTGGATTTCGGCTGCGCGGCGCTGGCCGGCGTGCTGGAGCTCGGCTTCCCGATGGCGGTGCGCGCCTTCATCGACCATCTGCTGCCCGGGCAGGATGTGCCGCTGATCATGCTCGCCATCCTCGTGCTGCTGGCGCTGTATCTCACCAATGCGGCGCTGACGGCGATCGTCACCTATTGGGGCCATGTGCTCGGCATCGCGATCGAGACCGAACTGCGCCGCCGCGCCTTCGACCATCTGCAGAAACTCTCCTTCCGCTTCTACGACGAACAGAAGACCGGGCACCTCGTCGCGCGCGTCACCAAGGACCTCGAGGAGATCGGCGAGGTTGCGCATCACGGGCCGGAGGATCTGCTCGTCGCGCTGCTCACCTTCATCGGCGCCTTCACGCTGATGCTGTTCGTGCATGTCGAGCTCGCGCTAATCGCGGCCCTGGTCGTGCCGATCGCAGCACTTGTGGTGGCGCGCTATGGCGGGCGGATGACGCGCAACTGGCAACAACAATTCCAGCGAGTCGGCGCCTTCAATGCGCGGATCGAGGAGAATGTCGGCGGCATGCGCGTGGTGCAGGCC
>JBBSCP010000068.1:0-15814 GCA_038250135.1 Acetobacterales bacterium
CTGCGCGGCTATGCCAAGCTCGCGCGGCTCGCCGCCGGGCTGGTGGCGCCGGAGGGCGTGTTGTTCATCGCGTCGTGCTCTTACCACGTTTCCGTACCGGACTTTGCCGAGGCCGTGGCCTGGGGCGTGCACAAGGCCAAACGCGAGGCGCGGATTCTGGCCACGGTCGGTGCCGGGCCGGACCATCCGGTGCATCCTGGCCTGCCCGAGAGCGCCTATCTCAAGGGTCTGCTGCTGCATCTGCGATGACTCCCCGAATTCTGCGCGCATTTCGCGAAACCCGTTACGAGGCCGCGGGAATCATCGTGCGCACCGGCCGGCGCAGCGATCTGCCGCTGAATGGCCCCGCCGCCTTCATCACCGCCTGGAATCCCCATAGCCGCCGCATGCCACCCGGCTGGAATGCGCGGATGCAGGCCAGGCTGCGCGCGGCCGTGCGCGGGCGCGTCATCGCCGAAGGATGGGGGCGGGGCCGTTCCTGGGCGGAGCATCATCTGCTCGTCGCGGGCGACAAGCGGCGCCTTGGCGTGCTGGCGCGGCGTTTTCGCCAGCACGCCATCGTCCTCGTCGCACCGGGCAGGCCGGCACGACTTTGGTTCAGCCGGCCCGGTCGATGACGCCTTCCCGCAGCGTCGGCAAAGCGGCCGGCGCTACAGGAACCGCTCCCGGATATCGACGCTGCTTTCGCGGCCGAGCTTGTCGAAGCTGCTGGCGAGCCACTTATCGGCGGCCTCCCGCCCATATTGTTTCAGGATCATCAGGAAATCCCAGTCGCCGTTGAACTTCGTGCTGAGCTTGAAGTTCCGCATCCTGTCCTCGTCCTCGATGCAGTGCAGGAACAGCCGCCGGTAGCGCGGCTGCTCCAGCCGCCCTGCATCGAGCAGGCGCTGCACGAAGTCGATCGCGCGCATCTCCGCCATCAGCGAGGCATTGAAGCTGATCTCGTTCAGGCGATTGACGATCTCGGTCGGGCGCGTGGGCAATTCGTCGCGCACGATGGGGTTGAGCTGCACCAGAACCAGGTCCGGTGCACCACCCTGCTCGTAGAGTGGCCAGAGTGCCGGATTGCCGAGATAGCCGCCATCCCAGAAGGGCTCGCCGTCGATCTCCACCGCCTTCATGAATTGCGGCAGGCAGGCGGAGGCGAGGATGACATCCACCGTCACCTCGTTGCGGGTGAAGACGCGCGGCTTGCCGGTACGCACCGAGGTGGCGGAGATGAACAGCTTGGGCCCCTTGCCGTTGCGCAGGACTTCGAGGTCTAGGGCTGCCGCCATCACTTCGCGCAACGGGTTGAACTCGTAGGGCGTCGGATTCATCTGGTAGGGCGAGAGGATGCGCGTCATCGTCTCGAAGGTCTGGTAGGCCAAGGACCAGGTCAGATCATGGCCCCAGATGGCCTTCTCGAAGGGCGTGTTCTGCAACGGCGAGGCGGCGAGGCGTGAGGCTGCGTCACGCCAGACCCGATCGAGCGCGGCGCGCGCGCCCTCGCGCCCGCCCTCGCACAACCCCTGCACGAAGACCACGGCGTTGACCGCGCCGGCGGAGGTGCCGGAGACGGCCTCGTATTCCAGGCGTTCGTCTTCCAGCAGGCGTTCGAGCACGCCCCAGGTGAAGGCGCCATGCGTGCCGCCGCCCTGAAGGGCGAGGGTGATGCGCCGAGTCGTTGGCCGCGCCGCGGCGGGGCGCGCCAGCGGCGCCGTGCCGGCCGCGAGCGTGGCCGCGGCCTCCTGCTTGAACTCATCCTCGATCACCAAGCGCTACTCCCAAGCCCGCAAAGCGGGCTCGCGCGCCCGCCGCCTAAGGGCACCAAAAATCATTGGGCGATCCAGCCGCCATCCACCGACAGGCTCGTGCCGTTGATGCCGCCGCTGACGGGGCCGACAAGGTACAGCGCGGCGGCGGTGACTTCCTCCACCTCGATCCAGCGCTTGGAGGGCTGGCGTTCCAGCAGATGCTCGGTCAGCGCCACCTCCTCGCTCACGCCGAACTTGTCGGCAAGCGGCTTCACCTGGCGCTCGGCGAGTGGCGTGCGGACGAAGCCGGGGCAGATGGCGTTGCAGGTTATCGGCAGCTTCGCCACTTCCAGCGCCACCGATTTGGTCAGGCCCAGAACGCCATGCTTGGCGCTGACATAGGCGGTCTTGAAGGGGCTGGCGACCAGGCCGTGGGCACTCGCGATGTTGATGACACGCCCATAGTCGCGTGCCTTCATCCCCGGCAGCGCCGCCTTGATCGCGTGGAAGTTGGAGGAGAGGTTGATCGCGATGATGCGGTCCCATTGCGCGTCGGGGAACTCATCGACCGGCGAGACGAACTGCACGCCCGCATTGTTCACCAGGATGTCGCAGGCGCCGAGCGTGTCCTCGCACGCCGTGACCATCTTGCGGATTTCCTCCGGCTTGCTCATGTCGGCGCCGGAATAGGGCGCTTCATCCATACCCATCAGCGCGCCCACCGAGGCCCGCGCGGCCGCGATTTCCTCGGGCGTGCCGAAGCCGTTCAGCATCACCTTCGCCCCGTGTTCGGCAAATCCCCGGGCGATGGCGAGGCCGATGCCCGAGGTGGAACCGGTGACGAGGGCCACGCGCCCTTCCAGCATCCTGGTCATGTGGTGGCTTTCCTTTTGGCGTTGTGCGGCGGAGCCTTGCTCAGGGCAGCCGCTTGAGCAAGCCGACCAGCCGCTTGACCCAGGGCGAAAGAAACTTCGGCGCGTAGAAATCGCTTGCCGCGCGCTTCGCCGCCTCGGCCAGCGTCGGGTAGGGAAGTACAAGCCCGGCCAGTGCCGAGAGTTTCATCCGCTTGCTGATCATCAGCGCGAACAGCCCCGCCATCTCCCCCGCATGGGGGGCGAGGATGCCGACGCCGAGCAGCCTGCCGCCTGGCGTGACCACCAGCTTTGCCAGCCCGTCCTCGATGCCCTCGGTGATGGCGCGGTCGGTCTCGCCGAGCGGGAAGCGGAGCAGGCGCACCTCATGCCCGGCCTCGCGCGCCTCGGCCTCGGTCAGGCCGATCTGCGCGCATTCGGGCTCGGTGTAGGTGACGCGGGGCAGGGCGGCGTAGTCCACCTTGGCGGGCAGGCGGAACAGCATGGCGCGGGCCAGGATGCCGGCATGCTGGGAGCACACATGGGTGAAGGCGCGCGGGCCGATGCCCACCGGGTCCGCGATGTCGCCCGCCGCATAGATGCGCCGGTTGGTGGTGGAACGCAGCGAGGCATCGGTGGTGATGCCCCTGGCCGTGAAGGCCACCTGTGCCACTTGCAGGTCGAGCCCCGCCAGGCGCGGCGCGCGGCCCGTGGCCAGTAGCAGGTGCGAGCCGCCGATGGTCCGGCCATCCGCAAGCCAGGCGATCAGCCCGCCGCCGGCCGCGGTGAAGCGGGTGACGCTGGCCCCCTCCAGCAAGGTGACGCCCTCGGCCAGCAGGGCACGGCGCAGGCCCTCGGCGAGTTCCGGGTCCTCGCGCCCCGCGATCCGCCCGGCCTCGATCACCGTGACCTGTACGCCGAGCCTGGCATGCGCTTGGGCCATCTCGAGCCCGATCGGCCCGCCGCCGAGGATGACCAAATGCTCGGGCTTGTTCTTCAGGTCGAAGATGGTCTCGTTGGTCAGCCAGGGGACGGGGCCGAGGCCCGGGATATCCGGCACCACCGCGGCCGAGCCGGCGGCAATGACGCAGCGGCGGAAGCTGAGGCGCCGTCCAGCGGCCTCCACAATGTCAGGGCCTGCGAAATGCGCCCGGGCCGCGATGACCTCCACCCCCATGGCGCGGAAGCGTGCGGCCGAATCGGTCGGCGCGATTCGCGCGATGGCGGCCTTCACATGTGCCTGCACGGCGGGCCAATCGACCTCCGGCTCGGCAACCCGGATGCCAAAGCGCCCGGCGCGGCGGGCGGCGGCGGCGGCGTGGCCGGCGGCGAGCAGCGCCTTGGAGGGGATGCAGCCGTAGTTCAGGCAATCGCCCCCCATCGCGCCGCGTTCGATCAGCGCGACCTTCAGGCCAAGCGCCGCCGAGAGCGCCGCCGCCGAAAGCCCGGCGGCGCCGGCGCCGATGACCACCACGTCAAAATCGGGCATAGGCTCGGCTCCGTTCACTCAGGCTTTCGGCGCGCACCTTACCGCCGCGGTTGACGGAGGGGCCATGCCCTCCCTATACGTCGCCGCCTTCGCCAGAGCACGCCCCGGGGGCTCCCCCGTGGTGTCTTTCGGTACTTGTCACCATATCTCAGCCGGGGCGCCGGCGCTGGCGTGCCTGCCAGAACCGCGCGGGAGTTTTTTGTCGTGAAGCGTACCTATCAGCCGTCCAAGCTCGTCCGGAAGCGTCGCCATGGCTTCCGCGCCCGTACCGAGACCGTCGGTGGCCGCCGGGTGCTGGCAAATCGCCGCGCCAAGGGCCGCAAGCGCCTCTCCGCCTGAAGCGCGGGCGGGCGAGGGCATTGTCATGCCGGCGCGCCCGCCGCGTCTGAAGCGC
Organism: Acetobacterales bacterium; assembly: GCA_038250135.1. Lineage (GTDB taxonomy): Bacteria > Pseudomonadota > Alphaproteobacteria > Acetobacterales > Acetobacteraceae > Falsiroseomonas. Next base: position 4,471 of record JBBSCP010000068.1, read on the forward strand.
CGTCGGGAATTCCAGCGAGTCGCGGCCCATGGCCAGCGCGCGTCGCGCCCCGGCGTGGTCGTGCAGGCTTTGGCCGTAGCCGAGGCCGAAACGCGTGTGGGCTTCACTGCCACCAAGAAGCTCGGCAATGCCGTGGTTCGCAATCGCACCAAGCGTCGCCTGCGCGAAGCCGCGCGGCAACTCCTGGCCGAGGGCCCGAAAGGCTTCGAGATCGTGCTGATCGGCCGCGACGCCACCCGCACGCGGGAGTTCCGCACCCTGCTCGGCGATCTGCGCGGTGCGCTGCGTCAGGCCGGCGTGGCATTGGAACTTGCGCCATGACGCCGCAGCAGATCCTGCTTCGAGGGGCGATCCGAACCTACCAGCTCACGCTCCGCCCGATCATCGGCTGCAACTGCCGCTTCTACCCGCATTGCAGCGATTACGGGCTGGAGGCGGTGGCCGAACACGGCGCCCTGAAGGGCGGCTACCTGACCGGCCGGCGCATCCTGCGCTGCAATCCCTGGCATCCAGGCGGCTTCGATCCCGTGCCGCCTCGGACGCCGTCAGCGACCTCTCCCGCCCTGCCGCGCGGCCGCCGCGCCGGCTCGGGCTGAATCAAGGCTGTCATGGACCAGAAGCGCCTCTTCGCCGCCATAGCCCTTTCCATCGGCATCCTGCTGCTGTTCGAGCTGTGGAACCGACCGGCCAAGGAAGCCGAGCGCGCCCGAATCGAGCAGCAGCAGGCGCAGCAGGCGGCTCCGTCCGCCGCGCCGGTGCCGCTTGCCCCCAGTGCGGGTGCCGCCGCCCTGGCCACCCCCGGCGCCGCCACGACCGCCATCACCCCCGCCACGCCCGAGCAGCGTGTGCGCATCAACGCGCCGCGCGTCGAGGGCTCGATCAACCTGCGCGGCGCGCGGGTCGATGACATCGTGCTGCGCGATTACCGCGAGACGGTGGAGCGCAACAGCCCGCTGGTCCGGCTGCTGGCGCAGCGCACCCACAGCGAGCCTTATTTCGGCCAATGGGGCTGGACCTCGGCCGACCCGACCATTCTCGTGCCCGGGCCGGACACCGATTGGACGGCCGAGGGCAGCGCGCTGACCCAAGCGAGCCCGGTGACGCTGCGTTGGGACAATGGCGCGGGCCTGGATTTCCGGTTGCGCTTCGAAATCGACGCCGACTACATGCTCAGCGTGACGCAGAGCGTCCGCAACACCAGCGCGCAGCCCGTGCAGTTGCTGCCCTGGGCGCGCGTCCGGCGCGACCGTACGCCGCAGCTCGCCGGATTCTTCATTCTGCATGAGGGCTTCACGGGCGTGCTGGAGGGCCGGCTGCACGAATGGACCTACAATGATGCGCGCGAGCAGTCGCAGAAAACCCGCGGCCCCGCCTTCGAGACCGAGAGCTTTGGCGGGTGGATCGGCTTCACCGACAAGTATTGGCTGACGGCGCTCACGCCCGTGGATCAGACCACGCGCATCCGTTCCGCCTATCGCCACACGCTCGAAGGTGGGCAGGATCGCTGGCAGGTCGACATGGCGACACCCTCGCCGCAGGTCATTGCACCGGGCGCCGAAGGCACGCTTGCCATCCGCCTGTTCGCCGGCGCCAAGGAGGTCAATCTTCTTGATGCGTACGCGATTCGCTACGGCATCGTCGATTTCGACAAGGCCGTGGATTTCGGCTGGTTCTACTTCCTGACCAAGCCCTTCTTCCACGCGCTGCACTTCCTTGGCGTGCTGTTCGGCAATTTCGGCGTGGCGATCCTGGTGTTCACCCTGGCGATCAAGGCGGCCTTCTTCCCGCTGGCCAACAAGGCCTATGTCTCGATGGCGCGCATGAAGGTGCTGGCGCCCAAAATGACGGAGCTGCGGGAGCGCCACAAGGACGACCCGTCCAAGGCGCAGGCCGAGATGATGGCACTGTACCGGAGCGAGAAGGTGAACCCGGCCTCGGGCTGCCTGCCGATCTTGATCCAGATCCCGGTCTTCTTCGCGCTCTACAAGGTGCTGTTCGTCACCATCGAGATGCGCCACGCGCCCTTCTTCGGCTGGATCCGCGACCTTTCGGCGATGGACCCGACCAATCTGTTCAACCTGTTCGGGCTGATCCCCTTCGACCCGATGGTCTATTCCAACCTGTTCCACATGCCGGTCTGGGCGATCTTCATGGGCATCACGATGTTCCTGCAGTTCAAGCTCAACCCGACGCCGCCGGACCCGATCCAGGCGCGCATCTTCGCCTGGATGCCGCTGATCTTCACCTTCATGCTGGCAAGCTTCCCGGCGGGGCTCGTGATCTACTGGACCTGGAACAACCTGCTCTCCATCGGCCAGCAGGCATGGATCCAGAGCATCGACAAGAAGCGCCAGGCGCGCACGCCTTCCGCGCCGCCGCCACCCAAGCCCGCCGCGGTGGTGAAGGCCGGCGCGGCGCCGAAGCCGAAGAAGTGACCACTGGCGGCCTGCTCGAAGCGCGCGACGAGGTTGAGCGGGACGCGCTGATCGAGGCCGGGCGGCTGGTGTTCGCGCGGCCCTGCACCTTCTTCTACGCGTCCCAGAGGATCGACCAGCTGCCGCCCGTCGCGGGGCCGGAAGTAGCCTTCTGCGGGCGGTCCAATGTGGGCAAATCCTCGCTGCTCAACGCGCTGACGGGGCAGAAGGCGCTGGCGCGAGTCAGCCATACGCCAGGCCGCACGCGGCAGCTCAACTTCTTCACCCTCGACCAGCGCCTGACGCTGGTGGACATGCCGGGCTACGGCTACGCGCAGGCGCCCAAGGCGGTGAAGGAGGATTGGCAGGGGCTGATGTTCGACTTCCTGCGCGGCCGCCCCACACTGCGCCGCGTGATGCTGCTGATGGATGCGCGGGTCGAGACCAAGCCCGCCGACCGCCAGGCGATGGATCTGCTGCGCGAAGCCGCCGTCACCTACCAGTTGGTGCTGACCAAGGCAGACGACGTGAAGCCCGCGCAGCTTGCCAGGCGCGTGGCCGAGGTCGAGGCGATCATCAAGAAGCGCACCGCGGCGCATCCACTGCTGATCGTGACCAGCAGCCAAACCGGCCAGGGGATGGCCGAGCTGCGCGCCGAGATCGCCTCTCTCGCTGAGCCCGCTTGACCCCAACGCCTGCGGCCCCTATGCGCGCCCCGACTCAGGGAAGCTGACCCGATGACCACAGACCCCTTCGACCAGATGGCGATTCTCGCCGGCGCGCTGCCCTTCCTAAAACGCTACGACGACCAGATCGTCGTGGTGAAGTACGGCGGTCACGCCATGGGCGAAGAAGCCACCGCGCTGCGCTTCGGCCGCGACATCGCGCTGCTCGAACAGGTCGGCGTCAACCCCGTGGTCGTGCATGGCGGTGGGCCGCAGATCAACGCCATGCTCAAGCGGCTCAACGTGAAGTCCACCTTCGTGCAGGGGCTGCGCGTCACCGATGAGGAAATGCTCGACGTGGTCGAGATGGTTCTTGCCGGCCCGGTGAATAAACAGGTGGCGGAGGCGATCACCCGGGCGGGCGTGCTCGCGGTCGGCATCTCTGGCAAGGATGGCGGGCTGATCCGCGCGCGCAAGCTGACGCGCACCTATCGCGACCCGGAGAGCAACATCGAGCGCGTGCTCGACCTCGGCTTCGTGGGTGAGCCAGAGCATGTCGATCCGCGCGTGCTGCGCCTGATGATCGGCGCGGACATCGTGCCGGTGGTGGCGCCAGTCGGCGTGGGCGCCGATGGGCAGACCTACAACATCAATGCCGACACCGCCGCCGGCGCCATCGCGGGCGCGCTGGGCGCCGAGCGCATGCTGATGCTGACCGACGTGCCCGGCGTGCTCGACGCCGACAAGAAACTGATCCCGGAGATGAGCGTGGCCGAGGTGCGCGCTGGTATCGCCGCGGGCTGGATCTCGGGCGGCATGATCCCGAAGGTCGAGACCTGCATCTACGCCGTCGAGCGCGGCGTGAAGGGGGCGGTGATCCTCGATGGCCGCGTGCCGCATGCGGTGCTGCGGGAGCTGTTCACCGATGAGGGCGCGGGTACGCTGATCCGGCCCTGAAGGCCTGTCGCCAGCCCCTCGGCCTTTTGGTGGCAGCCGCCGGAAATCACCAAGGTTGCGCGCCAGGCTTCAGGATTGCCTTGGTAGTCGTTGCGAGGTTGCGGGGGGCCGGCGAGGGCATCTCCGGGCGTTCCATCCGGCCCCAGCCCGGCGCGTCCCGCACCACGCCATCCTGCATCACCACGCGGCCGCGGACCACGGTGACGACGGGGCGACCAACGGTGACCATCCCCTCGAAGGGCGTGAAGCGGCTGCGCTCGCTGTGCAGTTCGGCGCCGCGGATGTCGTCGTGCGCCGTCGGGTCCACCACAACCAGGTCGGCGTCGGCTCCAGGCTGTACCACGCCCTTGCGCGGATAGAGCCCGAAGGCGCGCGCCGGCGCGGCGCTGGCCATGCGCACATACTGCTCCATCGTCATCCGCCCCTCATGTACCAGCGTGAGCATCAGGCGCATCGAGGTCTCGACGCCGGGAAAGCCGCAGGCATTGTCCCAAAAGCTCGGCTGTTGCTTCTCGACCATCGCATGCGGCGCGTGGTCGGTGCCGAGGATATCGATGGTGCCGTCGAGCAGTGCTTCCAGGATCGGCTCGCGCTGGCGACCTTCGCGGATCGGCGGGTTGAGTCGTGCGATGCGGGCCTTGTCGCCGGTGAGGTCCTCGGCCGCGATCAGCACGTATTGCGGGCAGGTCTCGACCGTCATCGGCACGCCGCGCGCCTTGGCGTCCTTGATGATCGGGATGGAGCGCATGCAGCTCTCATGCACGATGTGGATGCGCGCGCCGGTCCATTCGCTCAGCACGATGGCGCGGTTGAGGCTCTCGATCGCCACGATGTCGGCGCGGGCGGAGAGATGCGCGAAGGCATCGTCGCGCCCCGCCGCCTTCATGCGGTTCTCGCGCCAGAACAGCATCGGCGAGTTCTCGGCATGGATCGCACAGCGCAGGCCGAGTTCCGCCAGGATCTCGAAGCCTTCCAGCACGGCGCCATCATTGGGTGCGGGCAGGTTGCCGGTGGTATTGCCGAGGAACAGCTTGAAAGCGATCACGCCGCCTTTAGCCAAAGGCTCCAGCGCATCGAGCGCACGTTCGTCGAGCAGGCCGTAGAGGCCGTAATTCACCATCGCCTGGCGTTCCGCGGCGTCGCGTTTCAAGGCCAGTGATTCCAGCGACCAGACCGGCGGATCGGTGTTGGGCATGTCGAAGATGGTGGTGACGCCCCCGGCTGCGGCGGCGCGCGTGCCGGTGGTCCAATCCTCCTTCTGCGTCATGCCGGGCTCGCGGATATGCGTGTGCACATCGATGGCGCCGGGAATGACGAAGCGGCCGCGTGCGTCGATGGTCGTCGTCGTGCGCGGCGCGAGGGCGGGATGGCCGACAAAGACCACAACGCCATCCTTCACGGCCACATCGGCCACGAAGCGCGAGGATTCGTTCACCACCGTGCCACCGGCGATCAGCAGGTCGGCGAGGAAGGGGGTTTCGGTCATGAGTCATTTGCTCCAATTTCGCGGCCCGCTTTTGCGGGCCGAGCGGCAAAATGGCCGCCGCGGCAAGTGCCGCGAAGCCAAGGCCGCGGAGGCGGCCGCCCGGCGTCTGAGGGCATCAAAAAGCTAAATCACCCAGCCGCCATCGACGGCCAGATCCTGGCCAGTGGTCTGGCGCGAGAGGTCGGAGGCGAGGAACAACACAGCATTGGCCACATCCTCATCCGTGCTGATCCGGCGCAGCGCGTATTCGGAAGCATGCTTCAAGCGTGCCGCTTCGGCGCTGATGCCCTCCTTCGTCGCCATGGTGGCGCGCACCGCCTCGAAGCGCGGTCCCTCGACCATCCCGGGGCAGACGCAATTCACGTTGATGTTGTGTGGGCCAAGCTCCAGCGCGGCGGATTTGGTGATGCCGCGCAGCCCCCATTTGCTGGCCGAATAGGCGGCACGCCCGGCCCGCCCGCGCAGACCGAAAGTGCCGCCCACATTCACGATCTTGCCAGACCTCGCCGCGATCATTGTGGGTGCGAAGGCACGCATCGTCAGGAAGCAGCCCGTGACGTTGAGGCGGAGAATCGCATCGAACTCCTCCGGCGTCGTCTCCCAGAAGGTTTTTCCGAGCGGCCCGCGGCCGCCAGCGATGTTCACCAGCACGTCGCAACGACCAAAGGAGGCCAGCACGGCCTTACCCATCGCCTCGACCACCGCCGCATCGGTCACATCGCACGCAAAAATCTCGGCACGCCGTCCCATCGCGCGAACCTCCGCGGCGACGGGCTCGATCGCCGCCGTGTCGCGCCCGACCAGCGCGAGGTCCGCGCCGTGCTCCGCGAGGAGCTTCGTGCAGGCTGCCCCCATGCCCTTGGCGGGGCCGGTCACCACGGCCACGCGATCCTTCAGCAGCATCCAGACTTCTCCTACTCGGCGCGCAGCAGGCGCTTCGAACGGGTCCAGCCGCGTGCCAGCGCCCGGCAATGGCAGGCGACATGCGGCGCGATCTCATGCGCCCAGGCCTTGGCGTCGGCATTCACGCCGCGCAGCCGCTCGGCCGCCGCATTGGCGTCCCGCGCAAGCTTCGCCTCATCCAGGCCGAGCACCTTGCGGTCGCGAAGCCTCCAGGCGCCGCCGATCATCACATCGACCACGGCACTGCCATCCTCGGTCCAGACCAACTGGTTTGCCGCATCGTTGAACGGCATCCAGTTGATGTGCCCGAGGTCGAGCAGAACGAGGTCCGCGGGCTTGCCCGCCTCGATCGTGCCGCCCTCGAGGCCGAGCAGCTTCGAGGATCCCTGCGTGGCGAGCCGCACCGTCTCGGCCGTGCCAAGCCATTCGTCTTCCTCGGCATCTTCCCACAGCCGCGACGCGAAGGCGGAAAGCCGCATCGCCTCGAACATGTTCTGGTTGTCGGAGGAGGAGGAGCCATCCGTGCCGATGCCCACCTTCACACCCGCGCGGATCGCGCGCCGTACCGGCGCGATGCCCGAGGCCAGGCGCATGTTGGCGCCGGGATTGTGCGACAGCCCGCCACCCCGTTCGGCGAGCAGAGCAAGATCGCCCTCGGTCAGCCACACGCCATGCGCCACGCTGAACCACGGCCCAACCAGGCCGAGGCTGTCCATATGTTCCAGCAGCGTCGCGCCATTGTAGCGGATCTCGCCGCCCGCCGCCTGGTAGCGCGATTCGCCGACATGGGATTGCATCGGCAGGTCGTAGTCGAAGGCAAGCTTGCGGCAGGCGCGGAGGAACTCATCCGTGCCGTGCAACGGAATCGTGGGCGCGCAGCCCATCGTGATCCCGCTCGACTCATGCTTCCACGCCTTCGCCGCGCCGGCGATGGCATCGATCGTGGCCTGCGCGGGCGCGGCGCGAATTGCCTCGGCGCGCGCGCGGAAGGGCTCGGGCAGCGCCTCGATCAGGCCAGGCGTGGCCTGGAAGAAGGTGAGGTCGGCGACCATCGGCGCGAGCACGGCGCGCAAGCCCACGGCGGCATAAGCCTCCGCCATCGCATCCAGCCCATCGACGGTGGGCACAGGGATCTCGACAGGCAAATCGTAGACTGCGGTACAGCCCTTCTTGAGGTTCTCGACCGCGTTGAGCGCGGTGGAAAGCCACTTGTCCTGCGCCACGCGCCCGCCGCTGATCCAGCCGCCATGCGTGAGCAGCAGTGACAAATCCCATTTGTCGCCGCTGCCCTTGGCGAGACCGCCATGGCCGTGCGTATGGCCGTTGACGAGGCCCGGGATGATCAGCCGGTCGGTTGCCTCGAAGCGCTGCGCGTCTTCCATCGCACTGCCCGGCGGCAGCACGGCAAGGATGGTGTCGCCCTCGATCAGAAGGTCGGCATGCGGGGCGGAGAGTGCATCCGGCGTCAGAACCCTGGCGCCGACGATGACCAACCGCACTTAGAGCATCCGCTCCGAACGCGGCGGCAGGAAGCGGTCGGTGAACATGCTCTCGACGCTCGGCGGGTTCGCCACGCCCAGCGCCTCGGCATTCACCGAAATCAACTGCGCCGCGCGCACCATGTCCACATGGCCGAGACCATTGGCGCGGCTGTTGGGCGTGATGATCGAACGGTCGCGCGTCATCGCGAAACGGCGCGCTTCCAGCGCCTCGTCGAACAGCGCCTCGCGCCGCTTCAGCGCGGCCATGCCGCCGGGGATGTCGTTCAGCAGCAGCTTGAGACCCTCGATGGAGGCCTTCACGAAGCGCGACGCCGTCTCGCCATTCTGCTCGAGCCAAGCGGCGCGCACGAAGACGCCCGAGCCGTAGAGATCCAGGCCATGCTCGGCATAGGGCCAGCTGAGGATCTGATCCTCGGCGATACCCAGGCCGACCAGGTTGAAGTGCACCGTGAACAGGAAGCCGGTAACGGCATCGACCTGGTTGGTGCGCAGCATCGTGTCGCGCAGATTCGCCGCCATCGAGGTCCACTGCACGCGACTGGTATCGATGCCGGCGACGCGCGCGAAGGCCGGGAAGAGCAAACGCGAGCCCTCGCCCTCAGGCGCACCGAGCTTGCGGCCGGCGACATCCTGCGGCTTTTCGATGTTGCGCCCGCGTAGCGTGACAATGGCGGCCGCCGTTCGGTCGAACACCGGGTAGAGCATCACCAGGCGGTTCTGCGGGTTCTCGGCGTTGAACTTCACCGCGCCCGAGAAATCCGCGAAGCCGATGTCGTAGGCACCGCTGGCCACTTTCACCAACGCATCGCCCGAGCCGAAGCCGCGATCCATGCGCACGGACAGCTGCTCGCGCCGAAAAATGCCGCGATCCTCCGCCAGCGCCCACATGCCGTGATTGCCTTGCAGCGTCCAGTCGAGCGTGAAGCGCAGCGCCGTCTGCGCCTGCGCGGTGCGGATGGCGGGAAGGGCGAGGCCCGCTGTGCTGGCGGCAAGCAGGGTGCGGCGTGCGATCATGGCGGGGATCCTTTGTGGTCGGGCGGAAGGGCCGAAAGCGGTGGCGAACAATACCGCACAATCCCGGCCTGTCACGGCCCCCGTTTCAGCGTCCCGCGTCGCGCGCCAGATACCCCGCGCCGCGCGCCAGATACCCCGCGCCGCGCGACAGATACCCCGCGCCGCGCGCCAGATACAGCGTCGCCGCCACCATGATCAGCGTGCCCCACAGCAGCGCCCAGCCCGGCGTCTCGGCGAAGGCGACGAAGCCGATCAGCGCGGAGGCCGGGATCTGCACATATTCGATGGGTGCCAGCAGCCCCACAGGCGCGCGCCGTGCCGCCCAGGACGCACAGAAATCGCCCATGATCGCCAACACCGAGCCGGCGATGAGCAGCCCCGCCGCCGTCACGCTCGGCGTTTCCCACACCAGCGCCGAGATCGGGCCCCAGATCGCCACGCTCACCAGCGCGTACCAGAAAACGACGCGCGCCGGCGGCTCGGTGGTGGAGAGCTTCTTTACCGCAATCAGCACCAGCGCGCCGGAAAGGCCGCCCGCCAGCGCTGCGATGAGACCGGGCGAGGGGGCGGCCTGGAAGGCTCCCTGCGGAATTGCGATGACGATGACGCCGCCGAATCCCAACGTCGCGGCAATGGCGCGATTCCAGCCGATCCGCTCGCCCAGCAGCAGGAAGGCCAGCGGCAGCGCCCACAGCGGCCGAGCATGCAGGATCGCCACCGCATCCGCCAGCGGCAGCCACAGGATCGCCAGCATGTGCAGGAGGAAGCCGACAAGCCCCGCGAGGCAGCGGAAGGCATGCGCCCCGGGCCGGCGCGTCGCCAGGGATTGCGGGCCGGATCGCAACACCCATGGCAGCATCACCAATACCGTGAACAACCCCCGCGCGAAGGGGACCAGCGGCACCGGCAACCCTTCCAGCATCGCGCCGCGGAAGCAGGCCGCCATGCCGGCAAACGAAAGGCAGCACGCCAGCATCAGCCCCATGCCACCCAGGGCGCGCTGACGGGCGGAATCGGGCGTGGTCACACGCGGCGGCGCGTCAGCGGCGCTCGGGCGCCAGCTCGGCCTCGAGCTCCTTGATCCGCGCGAGCAACGTGGTGCGCAGCGAGGGCGAGGAATGTGGCTTGATGCCGGCCAGCGTTTCCTTCAACTCGGCGAGCAGGCGCTTTTTCTCCTGCGGGCTGCGGCGGATTGGCCGATTGTCGGAGAACTGTCCCTCATGCGAACGCATCGCGATACTCCTCCCGGCTGGGTTGTGTTCGTACCGGGTTAGGGGGGCGCGGCGCCAAGGTCAACGTAGCCAGTCCCGCAAGGCCAGGTGTGCTGTTTCGGATGAGAGGGGGGCCTGCTTGTCCGGACAATGTCTTGCCGAAATCGGCGGCGCAGCGCATCTAGGCAACATCAGGGACGAAACGGGAGACTTACGAAAATGCCGACCTCCTTCACCCCCGCGCGCCGCGCCGTGCTGCTCGGCGCGGCCGGCGCGCTGGCTGCGCCCGCCATGTTGCGCGCGCAACCCGCGCCGATCCGCCTGGGCATCCTCCAGCCCGTCACCGGCGCGCTGGCGCAGGATGGCGAGTATGGTCGCCTCGGCGCCGAGCTGGCGATCGCCGAAATCAACGCCACTGGCGGCATCCGCTCGATGGGCGGCGCGCAGATCCAGATGGTGTTCGGCGATGCGCGCTCGAACCCCGAAGGCGGCACCGCCGAGGTCGAGCGCATGAACAGCGAAGGTGTGGTCGCCGTGGTCGGCGGCTTCGCCAGCCCGATCTGCCTCGCCGCCTCGCAGGCCGCCTCGCGCTACGACCTGCCCTATGTGGTGGATGTCGGCGTGGCCGACAGCATCGTCACGCGGGGCTTGCGCAACACCTTCCGCTTCGGCCCGGGCTTCGGCGCCGTCACCGCCGCCGCGCTCGACAACCTCGTCTCGCTGAACGACGCCGCCGGCAAGCCGGCCAAGACTGTTGTCGTGGTGCACGAGGATGGGCTGTTCGGCGCCGGCATGGCGCGGCTGATGGCCGCCGAGCTGCCCAAGCGCGGCTTCGAGGTGCTGGAGACGATCAGCCACCCGACGCCAGCGCGCGACATGTCCAACATCGCATTGCGCATCCGCTCGCTGAACCCGGACCTGATCATTCCCTCGAGCTATTACGCCGAGTTCGTACTGCTGAGTCGCACGCTGCAACAGCGCCGCATCCGCCCCAAGGGCATCTACTGCGTTTTGAACGGTGCGGCCTCCAACTTCCGCTTCGTGCGCGAATTCCCGGAAGCCGCCAATCTTGTGATGGACGTCAATCACTGGGCCGATCCGCGCAAGCCAAAAACCGCCGAGTTGCGCGCGACCGTCGAGGCCCAGAACCGCTTCTGGCTCTACAACACGCCGCTCAACTACTCGGCCGTGA
>JBBSCP010000069.1:0-15781 GCA_038250135.1 Acetobacterales bacterium
GTAGAGGCATGCGACTCCCCCCCGCACGGAAAGCCGGACCCACAGCCTTGCTGGCGGTGACGCTCGTTGCGGCCTTGGCCGGCGGGGCGGCGGCACAGATTCCGACGGGCATGTATGTCTCCGCCGGCATCGGCGCGAACATCGCCGCCGATTCCTCGGTCGAGCCGCGCGGCAGCCTACGCGGGATCATTGGCGGCAACGGCAAGCTCGGCACCGAAGTGCAGCCGATGGGCCTGCTGACGCTGGGCTACGGCTTCGGCAATGGCGTGCGGATGGAGCTCGAGACCAGCCTGCGCGGCAACCAGGTGGACAGCTCCTCCGGCTTCCCTGCGCTCCGCCCTCATGAGGGTCGGATCGGCCAGCTCTGGAACCTCGCGGTGATGGGCAATGCCCTCCTCGAGGTGAACGTCGGCAGTCCCTATGTGCAACCCTATCTCGGCTTCGGCCTCGGCTACGCCTGGACCGAGCTGAAGGACATGCGCGTGGTCGGCAACGGGCTGAGGCTCGAAGGCGACGGCACGGACGGCAATTTCGCCTACCAGCTCATCGCCGGCGCCGCCTTCCCCATCGCTGCCGTGCCAGGCCTCGCCGCCACGCTGGAGTATCGCTACTTCGCCACGCTTGACCCCGACATCAGCGGGCGCGTTGTCGCCACGGGGCCGAATACCGGCACTAACGGGCGCCTGGATATCCAGAACCAGCACCACTCGGTCCTGGTCGGCCTGCGCTACGCGCTCGGCGCGGAGCCTGTGCCTGTGCCGGCCCTGGTCACGCCGCCAATGATGTCCCCCCCGGTCGCGGCCGTGCCGGTGCCGCCGACGCGCAGCTTCATCGTGTTCTTCGGCAACAACAGCTACTCGCTCAGCGCTCGCGCCCGCGCTATTGTGGCCGAAGCCGCCCTGGCGGCACGCGGGGGCGGCACGACGCGGATCGAAGTCACGGGCCATACCGACCGGCGCGGCACCGTGCAGGTGAACCAGGCGGTTTCGGTGCGCCGCGCCCAGGCCGTGGCGGCCGAACTCCGCCGCCTCGGCATCCCGCGGGACCAGATCATCACGCGCGGTGCCGGCGAGAGCGAGCCGATGATTCCCACCGCCGACCAGGTACGCGAGCCGCAGAACCGGCGCGTGGAGATTGTTCTCAGGTAGAACAAGCCGCACCTTGGCCGAGGCAGCCTGGGCAGGCGGTGGCCGGCGTACGAGAAGCCAAGGGCACGCTGGCTTCCTGAAATCGCCGCTGTACATCATTGCGCAACCCTGGCGCTTCATGCTGCGCGGATGGCATCCTCCCAAAGCCGCCCCATCGGCGATCGCGAACGCTTCGTTGCCTTTGCCTTCGCGGCCGCCGACCTCCTGGTCGAACTGGACGACAAGGGCGGCATCAGCTTCGCCGCCGGCGCCTTCCGCGCCCGGCTCGGCCGCAGCCCGGAAAGCCTGATCGGGCGCCAGCCCACCGAATTGCTCGCACCCGAGGACCGCGCGGCCTTCGCCACGGCACTCGCGCTGCTGCCCGCCCATGGTCGGCTGGCCCCCACAGCTTTCCACCTGGCCGACAACCGCCGCACGCCCTTTTCCGTCTCCGGCCTGCGTCTGCTGACGGCCGGGGAGCCGGCGCGAATCTGCCTGGCCTTCGCCCCTCTGCCTGCGCCGCCCGATCTGCGCCCCGCCACGGCCGAAACGCTGCTGCGCGAGGCCGAACAGCGCCTGCGGCAGGGTGAGACCGCGAGCCTCTCCCTGATCGAGGTGCAGGGGCTGAGCGAGGCCGCCGCTGCGCAGATCGGCGGGTTGCTGAACCAGGAGGCCAGCGGCACCACCTTGGCCGCCTGCATTGCCCCGGGCCGCTACGGCCTGCTCAGCGACGGGGCGGGCAACGCGCCCGACCTCGCCTCACTGGCCGCCCGGCTGGAGCAGGCACTGGCCGAGGAAGCACCGGGTGTGAGCGTCACGACCACCGCGCTGGCGCTTGACGCCGCCGGCCTCACCCCCTGCCAGGCGGCCCGGGCGCTGCGGCATGGGCTCGCCGCCTATGCACGGCTCGGCGCCGAGGGGCTGCGCGATGCGGGGTTCGAGCAGGGGCTCGGCGGCGTCGTCGCGCAGGTCACCGCCCGCGCCGCCACCTTCCGCCGCGCCATCGCCGAGCGCAGCTTTCGCCTCGATTTCCAGCCGATTGTCGATCTCGCGACGCGCGAGATTCACCATTACGAGGCGCTGCTACGCCCCGGGCTCGGCGTGCTCGCCCCCGGCGAAGGGCCGCAGGATTTCGTAACGCTCATCGAGACGATTGGCCTGACCGAGGAGCTCGACCTCGCCGTCGCCGCCCTCGCCCTGGCCGCCACCGTGGCGGTGCCGCCGGGGCAGCGCATCGCCTTCAACATCTCGGGACTCTCAGCGCAATCGGCCAGCTTCCGCACGCGGCTGCTGGCGGCTCTGGACCGCGACCGGCGCGGCACGTCCCGCATCATGGTGGAATTGACCGAGAGCGCCGAGATCGAGGAGGAGGAAGCCGCCGCCGAGACTCTACGTGCGCTACGCTCCCGTGGCGTGCCGGTCTGCATCGATGATTTCGGCGCCGGCGCGGCCGCCTTCCGCTACCTCAAGGCCTTCCCGACCGACTATGTGAAAGTCGATGGCAGCTTCGTGCTGGCCGCCATGACCAGTGAGCGCGACCGCAGCTTCGTCGCCGCCATGGTCGATCTCTCCCTGGCTGTCGGCGCCAAGGTGGTGGCCGAGCGCGTGGAGAATGAGGAAGCCGCCCTCGCCATGCAGGCGCTCGGCGTGCATTACGGCCAGGGCTGGTACTTTGGCAGGCCCGGGCCGCTGTAACGCTTGACGCCCGAGAGCGCCCCGGACATGCCGGCGCGATGCGCATCGCGGTGTTACTGACCCTGCTGTCCCTGCCGGCGTTGGCGAATGAGCCGGTGGCGCTGGTGCTGCCCGTCGATGCCACCTGCATCTCCTCCCCCTTCGGACCGCGTGCCGGGGCGGGGCCGCGCGCCTCGACCTTCCATGCGGGCATCGACCTGCCTGCCCCGGCCGGCGCCTGGGTGCGCGCGGCGGCGGCCGGCAATGTGGTGGCCATCCGGCGGCGCAGCGGGGCGGGGCTAGAGGTCGAGCTCCGCCATGCCGATGGGCGTGTCACGCGCTACGCGCATCTCGGCACGGTGGCGCCGACCCTGGCCTCCGGGCGACGGCGCGTGGCTCAGGACGAGCGGATCGGCCGCATCGGGCGCACCGGCATCACCTATGGCACGCATCTGCACTTCGAATTGCTGGTCGGCGGTGAACGGGTGGACGCGGCGCCGCTGTTCGGCCTGCCGCGTTGTTCTCAGCCGCCGTAGCCGGCCTGGCGCGGCAGCCACAGCGCGATCTCGGGGAAGGCGATCAGCATGGCCGTGCCGAAGGCCAACATGAGCATGTAGGGGATGATGCTGCGGTTGACCTCGGCCAGCGGCGCGCCGGTGATCGCCTTGATGACCACGAGGTTCAGCGCCACGGGCGGCGAGATCAGCGCCATCTCCAGGCTCAGCGTCAGCAGGATGCCGTACCAGACCTTGTCGATGTCGAGCTGGTCCAGCAGCGGCAGGATCGCCGGCATGGTCAACAGGATGATCGAGAAGCTCTCCAGCACCAGGCCGAGGATGAACAGCAGCACCATCATCGCGATCAGGAAGCCGGTGCGCGACAGGCCGAAATCCGCGACGAGTTGCGTGAGCTCCTGCGGGATGCGCAGCTTGGTCAGCATGTAGCCGTAGATCGCCGCCCCCGCGATGATCATCAACAGCATCGCCGAGGTGCGCGTGGCTTCCTCCACGCCCTGCACAATGTCGCGCCAGGTGAGCGTGCGGTAGATGATCGCCGCGATGACGAAGGCGTAGAGCGCGCCCGTGCCCGCCGCCTCGGTGGCCGTGAAGATGCCGAGATAGATGCCCCCCAGCACGAAGATCGGCAGGCTGAGCGACCAGCCGGCACGTGCGACGGCAAGGTGCGCGGCCTCGGGCACCGGCTCATCTGCCGGGATTCGGGCCTTGCCCTCGGTGATGAAGCAGTAGGCCGCGAACATGCAGGCCATCAACAGCCCCGGGATCAGCCCGGCGAGGAAAAGGGCGGCGACCGAGGTCTCGGTGACATAGGCGTAGAGCACCATCGGCGCCGAGGGCGGGATCAGGATGCCGAGCGTGCCGCCGCCCGCCACCACGCCGAAGGCGCCCTTGCGCGACATGCCGTATTTCAGCATCTGCGGGATGGCGATCTTGCCGATGGTCAGCGCTGTCGCCACCGAACTGCCGCTGATCGCGGCGAACACCGTGCAGGCCGCGACGGTGGCGATGCCCACGCCGCCACGAACCTTGCGCAGCATCGCGAAGGCGGCGTTGTAGAGGTCGTCCACCACGCGCCCGCGCACCATGATGTGC
This sequence comes from Acetobacterales bacterium, assembly GCA_038250135.1. Taxonomy (GTDB): domain Bacteria; phylum Pseudomonadota; class Alphaproteobacteria; order Acetobacterales; family Acetobacteraceae; genus Falsiroseomonas. The sequence goes on from JBBSCP010000069.1 coordinate 4,412, forward strand.
GCCATCAGCATGAACAGCGGGATGGCGACCAGCAGATAGCCGTCGAGCTTGCCGATCACCATCTCGCCCAGCGCCGGCACCGCGCCCTCGGTGTAGAACAATACCCCGAGCGGCAGCAGGAACAGCGCCGCGAACATCGGCAGGCCGAGATAGAGCAGGCCGATCAGCGCGGCGAGCAGGATCGCGAAGGTCATCGGGTGGCTACTCGCCGCGCGCCAGCGTGTCGCGCGGCAGCTCGTCCTCGCCACTCGGCAGATGCTCGGGCGCACCACCCAACGCCAGCACCAGCGCCTGGCAGAGCGAGACCAGCAGCAGCAAGGCCGCGCCGATCGGCAGCAGCGCCTGCACCCACCATTCGGGGATGCTGCCCAATTCGCTGACGATGCCGATCATCCGACTGAAGGCCACGGTCTCCAGCCCAGCCTGAAGCAGCAGTGCCGCCACCGCCGCCACCGAGAGCGCGCCCAGCAGATGCGCCGCGCGCGCGAGCCGCGGGCCGAGCCTGGCCACCGCGACATCGACGCCGATATGCTCGAAGCGCCGCTGCGCCTCGGGCGCCGCGAGCATCACCAGCGCCACCACCAGCCAGCCCGCCACCTTGTCCACCCAGGGCTGCGGTTGGCCGAAGCCGTAGCGCATCGCCACCCCGTAGCCGACCAGCAGCAGGCAGAGGACCGTGGCGAGCGAGCCGAGCGCAACCGCCAGGCGCGAGACAACCCCGACGGCGCGCTGGAGCGAAATCACGCCGCCGGAATGCCGCGCAGCAGTTCGAGGATGCGGTTGCCGCCATCAGGGGCGATGCGCAGGAAAGCATCGATCACCGGCTGCTGCATTGCCGCGCGCCAGGTGACGGTCTCGGCCGGGGTCTGTTCGTGGATGGTCATGCCTTTCGACCGCAGCTCACCCACCGCGGCGGCGGCCGTGGCCTCGGTGATGTCCATCTGGTCGATCTCGGCCTTGCGCGCGGCGGCGTCCAGCGCGGTGCGCAGCGGCGCGGCCAAGCCGGCGTACCAGCGCGGATTCACATAGACGTGGCTGATCACCGAGAAATAGGGCGCGACGGTGCCGAATTTCTGGATCTCGTAGTAGCGGCGCGACACGGCGGCCGAGACGTCAGTGAGCCCCGCATCGAGCACGCCCGACTGCAAGGCGGGCGAAACCTCCGGCCCCGGCATGGCGGAGGGCGCGGCACCCACGGCGCTCAGCGCATTGTCGGTCAGCGCGTTGAGGCCGCGGATCTTGAGGCCACGGAAATCATCGAGGTTAACGATCGGGCGGCGATTGGAGGTGAAGATGCTCTGCCGGGTCGTGTAGAGCCACATCAGGTTGCGCACGGCGCGGCGCTCGAGTTGCGCTTCGAGGAACGTCGCGGCTTCGCTGGCGGGGAAGCGGCGGATGCGGACGATGTCGGTGAACAGGTAGGGGATGGTCGGCGCGTTCATCTCCGGGATCGTGTTGCCCCATTGGAAGTTCACCGCCGCCGCGGCTTCGAAAGCGCCGCGCGCCACGCCCGGAAAATTCTCGCCGGCGCGGGCGAGCTGCTCGGCCGGAAAGACCTGGACCACGAGCTGGCCAGTGCTCCGCGCCGCCACATCCTCGGCGAAGCTCGCGATGACGCGAGCATTGTGGTGGCTGGGGGGAAACTGGTGCGACAGGCGCATGGTCACCGCCGCCTGGGCTCGCGCGATGGCGGGCAGGGCCAGGCTGGCGGCGGTGGCGATCAGCAGGCTGCGGCGTTGCATGGCTGGGTCCTCCTGGGTGTTTCATGAAGCGTTGCGACATCCGGCGAGTGGCGTCAACGTTGCCGCATGAAGACGAGGTCCGCATGGTCCAGCGCCAGCAGCGCGTCGCGATGCAGCGGTGCCAGCGTGCTGTCGGGCAGGATGCGGCCCGGCGCCAGGCCCTGGCCGAGAAGCCAGTCGGCGAAGCTCGCCACATCGGCCTGCGCGGCCATCAGGGCGGGCGACCATTCGGCCATCAGGATCAGCTCCGGCGAGCGCGCCATCAGCTTCGCGGCACCACGCAGTGCCAGCGGCTCAGACCCCTCGGCATCGATGCGCAGCAGATGGATGGCGGGCAGCTCGGCCAGCATCTCGTCCAGCACGATGGCCGGCACCGTGAGGCGGCCGGTGAAGTCCGGCGTGGTCTGGCGGGCGGCGAGGTGGAAGGCCCCGCAATGCGTCGGGTGCTCGGCGAAAGTGACCTCGCCGGCCCGGTCCAGCGCCGCCTGGGCGTGCAGGGTGATGACGGCGCCGAGCCCATTGATGGCAATGGTGGCGGCCAGCAGGCTTGCTGTGCGCGGATGCGCCTCGAAAGCGTGCAGCCTGCCGGTGGGGCCAATGGCAGCGGCCATGACGAGGGTGTGGTAGCCCATGTTCGCGCCGATCTCGACCGCGCTTTGGCCGGGCCGCAAAAGGCGCCGCAGCAGGCGCTCGACGCTCGGCTCCCACATCCCGGTCAGTGCGATATGCGGCGTGATGCCAAGGTCGCCAGCGTCGAGGAAGATGCGCTGCCCGCCCTGGGTCAGCGCCAACACCCGCTCACCCAGCGGCACCACGCGCTCGGCGAGCGACTCGAGTCTTACCAGCGCGGCTTCCAGTGCGGTGAGCCGGGAATCAAGGCCGCCTGCTCGAGCTTCGGGCACGATTGCCGCGATCTCCGCAGCCAATCGCACCAAGGCAGGGCCAAGAAGCGCCGAGTTCCGCAGTGGAAAACCGGCATCATCGGCCATCGCGAGCATCCGGGAGAAAATGGTGGGCACAACAGGGATCGAACCTGTGACCCCTACCGTGTCAAGGTAGTGCTCTACCGCTGAGCTATGCGCCCGCCTGCATTGGAGGCGGTGACTAAGCGTTTCGCTTGACAGACGCAAGAGGGGGCGCACACCGTGGCGCAGTACAAAGGTGCCTTGCACGGCGGAACAGGGTGGCATGCGGCGGCGCGCTGTGGCTTGATCGGGGGTAATGGATCTGCCCCTCCCCACCCTTCCCGCCCCCACCCTTACCATCGAGGCCGCGCCGCCGCCTTTCGAGGTGATGCGGCCCAAAGGGCAACGGATTCCCCTGGTTTTTGCCTCCGGCCACAGTGGCGCGCATTACAGCCCGGATTTCCTGGCCGAGGCGCGGCTCGATGCGCTTTCGCTGCGGCGCAGCGAAGACAGCTTCGTCGATGAGTTGTTCGCCGATGCCCCGCTGCACGGTGCGCCGCTGCTGCGCGCCACCTTCCCGCGCGTGTTCTGCGATGCGAACCGCGAGCCCTGGGAGCTCGACCCGGGGATGTTCGAAGGCCCTTTGCCTTCCTGGGTCAATACCGCAAGTCCGCGCGTCGGCGCCGGGCTCGGCACCATCGCGCGCGTGGTGGCGAGCGGCGAGCCGGTGTACCGGCGCAAGCTGGCCTTCGCCGAGGCCGAGGCGCGAGTGCGGCAGTACTGGCAGCCCTATCACGCGGCGCTGGCCGGTTTGATCGGCGAAACCCGTGGTTTTTCCGGCGCCTGTCTGCTGCTGGACTGCCATTCGATGCCAGCGCATCCCGGCCATGGCGGGCAGCCCGCGGATTTCGTGCTGGGCGACGCGCATGGCACGGCCTGCGCCCCTCGCGCGACGCGGCTGGTCGAGGAGGCGCTGAGCGGCATGGGCTACCGCGTGCGCCGCAACGACCCCTATGCCGGCGGCTACGTCACCCGCCATTACGGCCGGCCGCGGGAGGGGGTGCACGCGCTGCAGATCGAGATCGCGCGCGGGCTTTACATGCACGAGGCGCGGGTGGAACGCGGGCCGGGCATGGCGGCGCTCACCCGAGATCTGAACCGGCTGATGGACACGCTGGCCGGGACGGACTGGTCCTTCCTCCGCTAAGCCTACGGCTAAGCCTTTGGGGCGAAGCGCAAAAAAATGGCGATGCCTTGCGGCACCGCCAAGTTAAGGGAGGAAACGTCCAAGAAAACAGACAAAGCGACGAGGCCGCCTTGCTGCGATGCACAAAATAGGGTGCCGGGCCGATCGCCGCAAGCATTTTTTTGCAGTGCAACATAGATATGCGCTTAGCGCACGCAGCGCGGCATCATAGGGCGAATTCGGCGCGTATCGATGCGTTGTGCTCGCCGAGGGCCGGCACCGGACCGTAACGGCGCGGCTCGCCCGACAGCCGGGCCGGCGGAGCCGCAACAGCGACCGGGCCTTTCGGCGTCGCGACGGTGATACGCCGCAGCGCGGGGTGACGCGCCAGGTCGGCGACCTCGTTGACGAAGCCGTAAGCGATCCCGGCGCGGCTCAGCAGCGCCGCGGCCTCATTTCGCAGTTGTCTGGCAAAGACGCTGCCGATAAGCAAGTCCACCGCAGCGCGGTTCGCAACACGCTCATTGTTGTTCCGCCAGCCCTCCTGCTGCGGCAGGCCAGGCTCGCCCAGGAAGCCGGCGCAGAGGGCGGCCCATTCGCGCTCGTTCTGGATCGAGATCAGCACCAGGGCGCCATCGGCACAGGCAAAGGCGCCGTAGGGGCAGATGGAAGGATGCGCGAGGCCGACCCGCTTCGGCGCTTGTCCCGTGCCCTCGAAATACAACAGCGGCACATTCATCCAATCCGCCATGCCATCGAACAGGGATACCGCAATGCCGCTGCCCTGCCCGGTCAGGCTGCGCGAGATCAGCGCCTCCAGCACTGCCGCATGGGCGTTCATGCCGCAGGCGATGTCGGCGACCGAGACGCCCACACGCCCCGGTCCGGCGGGATGGCCGGTGACGGCGGCGAGCCCGCTTTCGGCCTGGACCAGAAGGTCATAGGCTTTCATCGCGGCATAGTCGCCTTCCTCGCCATAGCCGGAGATATCGACCGTGATGAGGCGCGGATGCTTCGCGCGGAGCTCGGCACTGCCGAACCCGGCGCGCGCCATGGCGCCGGGGGCGAGGTTCTGGATGAACACATCGGCCCGCGCCAGCAGGCGTGCCAGGATCACCTTGTCCTCTGGCGCCTTGATGTCGAGCGTCAGGCTTTCCTTGCCGCGGTTCAGCCAGACGAAGTAGCTCGACTGCCCCGCCGCCGCACTGTCGTAACCTCGGGCAAAGTCGCCCTCCGCGCGCTCGATCTTGATGACTCGCGCGCCGGCGTCGGCCAGCCGCACCGAGCATGTCGGTGCCGCCACCGCCTGCTCCACGGCGATAACAAGCAGACCTTCCAGCGGCTGCGACACGCTCAATAGCTCCGCGGCATGCCGAGCACATGCTCGCCGAGATAGCTCAGGATCATGTTCGTGCTGATCGGCGCCACCTGGTACAGCCGCGTCTCGCGGAACTTGCGCTCGATGTCGTATTCCTCGGCGAAGCCGAAGCCGCCATGGGTGTTCACACAGGCTTCTCCGGCGGCCCAGCTCGCCTCGGCGGCGAGCATCTTGCCCATGTTGGCTTCCTCGCCACAGGGCTCACCGCGCTCGAACTTCGCGAGACCCTTCTGCACGATCGCCTCCGCTGCGCGCATCTGGGCGTAGGCCTTCGCGATCGGGAATTGCACGCCTTGGTTCTGCCCGATCGGGCGGCCGAACAGCACGCGTTCCTTGGCATAGGCGCTGGCCTTGGCGATGAACCACTTGGCGTCGCCGATGCATTCGGCGGCGATCAGCAGGCGTTCGGCGTTCATGCCATCGAGGATGTAGCGGAAGCCGCGGCCCTCGATGCCGACCAGATTCTCGGCCGGGACTTCCATGTTATCGAAGAACACTTCGCAGGAATTGTGGTTCATCATCGTGCGGATCGGGCGGATGGTCAGGCCCTTCGCGGTGCGCATGTCCACGATGAAGGTCGAGAGGCCCTCGGTCTTCTTCGCCACCTGGTCGCGCGGCGTGGTGCGGGCGAGGAGCAGCATCAAATCCGAATGCTCGGCGCGCGAGGTCCAGATCTTCTGGCCGTTCACGACATACTTGTCGCCCTCCCGCCGCGCGGTGGTGCGCAGCGCGGTGGTGTCGGTGCCCGAGGTCGGCTCGGTGACGCCGAAAGCCTGCAGGCGCAGCTTGCCCTCGGCGATGGCCGGCAGGTAGGCCGCCTTCTGCGCTGAGCTGCCATGCCGCAGGATCGTGCCCATGATGTACATCTGCGCGTGGCAGGCGGCGCCGTTGCATCCGCTCAACTGGATTTCCTCCAGGATCGCCGCCGCACCAGAAAGGGCCAGGCCCGCGCCGCCGAATTCCTCAGGAATCAGCGCGCCGAGATAGCCGCTCTCGGTCAGCGCGGTGACGAATTCGGTGGGGTAGCCGCGCCGCGAATCGAGTTCGCGCCAGTATTCTCCGGGGAAGCGTGCACAGAGCTTGCGCACTTCCTCGCGGATTTCCGCGTGCGGGTCGGCGGCGTTGTGGTGCATGTCCATCGGGCGTCTCCTGGCCACGCCCGATTACGTCCGGCCCGCCGGCCTGTCCAGGCCGGCGAGGTTCGGCGCTCAGTAACGGCGGTTGTAGTCGCCGCGTCCGCGATTGCTCGAATAGCCCCGCGATTGCTGCGACTGGTCATAAAGGTAGCCGCCGGCACCGCCCACGCCGGCGCCCAGTAGCGCGCCAAGCCCGGCATTGCCGGTGAACGAGCCGATGACGCCGCCCAGGGCGCCGCCGCCGAGCGCGCCGACCCCGGTGCGCTGCTGCGTTTCGTTCATGCCGGCGCAGGCCGATAGGCCGAGGCCAGCCAGGAGGATCGCGGCAAACCGGATGGATTTCATGTTCATGTCCTCGGGCTCAGCGGCTGTTGCGCGTGGCGGCGCGGGCGGGCGTGGCGCATGGGAAGGTGGCCTGCGCCCAGCGCAGCATCCCATCCAGCGCCGGTTCTTCGCTGCGGTTCGGGTTGGCCCGCGCCCAGCGGGCGAAGGCGAGGCCGGATTCGGCGATGCTCGGACCCGGACTCGGCACGCAGAACAGCGGCCGCACCGGGCTGCCGGCCGGGTACATCAGCGTGTGATATTGTCCCGCGCTGGTCAGGAAGCCCTGGCAATAGGCGATGGCTTCAAGCCGTGCCACGCCGCTGCGCGAAGGGTCACAGACGGCGGCGAGGTCGCTCACGCTCTGCACATGGTCGAGCGTATCGACGCGCGAAGCCGTCTGGGCCAGGGCGGCGCCAGAGGCAAAGGCGGCACCAGCCAACAGGGCCAACGCGGCAAGATGAGTGTGTCGCAAAGCGGTGTCTCCCTCGATCTGCGTCGATCGCAGTAAAGGTTCGAACGTCCGGACGGTGCGAAAGTTGCGCGAGACTCAGCGCAGAGCTGGCACCAGGCTCAACACCAGCAGTACCGCCATGACGATGTCGAAGGCGCGCAGCTGTCCCGGCGATTGCAGCAAAGGCGCCGCCGCTGTGCCGATGCCGGCCCAGACCAGCAGGCAGGGCATGGAGATCGCCACGCAGACGCCGGCGATCAGAGCAGCCAGGCCGACGCCCACCAGCACCAGCTTGGCGCCGAACCCCACCATGATGCCGAGCATGTGCGGCAGCGTCGCGCGGTGGCAGAGGCCGCGACCATCAGCACGTTCGGCCCTGGCGTCACCGAATATGCTATGACGAAGCCCAGCAGCGGCAGCGGATTGCCCATGTCGCCATAATGTCAGTAATGCTTACCTGGTCAACGCAGTCCCAGTTCCACGCGTGCGGCGATGGATTGCACGGCTTCGCCATCATGGCGGATCTCGACGAGGAAGGTGGCTACCTGCCCATCCTGCCGCCGGGCGCGGAAACGGCAGAGCATCGGCTCTCCCTCCAGGGTGCCGGGGCAGGCGAAGCCCATGCGCCCAAGCTGGCTGACCACGCCACCGAGCGGCGCCGGCGCGCCATGCGCGGCGACCAGATCCTGCTGCAGGGTGATCGGCCCCTGGCGTGTGCCAAGCTTCACATAGCGCTCCATCTGGAAGGGCGCGACTTGCGTGGTGCAGCTTTGCGCCACGATCGAGAGCAGCAGCACCAGCAGCCCGGCGGCGATGATGGCGTGGAGTGCGGTGCGCTGCGGCCCATCCTCCGGAAGGCGGGGCAGGCGGAACTGGAACTGGCCCAACCAGCGCCGTACCGCGTCGCCCAAGGCCGGCATCGCGTCAAGCACGATGGCGGGTGATGAGGCGTCCTGGACGCTCGCCGGTGGCACCGCCCTGCGTGCCATGCCCGTGGCGGAAGGTGGCGACGCCATTCGCCCAGACTTCCTCGATGCCGATCGAGGGGAGTTTGGGCGTATCGAAAGTCGCGGCATCGATCACCGTGGCCGGGTCGAACAGCACGAGGTCGGCATAGGCACCTTCCCGCAGGACGCCGCGATCGACGATGCCATAGGCCTCGGCGCAGCGCCCGGTCATCTTGTGGATGGCGGTTTCCATGCTGAACAGATTGAGCCCGCGCGCATAATGCCCGAGCACGCGCGGGAAGGTGCCCCACAGGCGCGGATGCGGGTGGGCATCGTGGGGGATGCCATCCGAGCCGATCATCGACAGCGGATGCGCCATGATGCGCTGCACGTCTTCCTCATCCATCTGGAAGCTGATCTGCCCGGCCGGCGTGAGCTTTTGCGCCGCGGCGATGATATCGGTATTCCAGCCGCGCGCGATGTCGGCGAGGTATTTGCCCGCCATCTCCGGATGCGGCACCGACCAGGTGATCATCACCGGTACATCCTCGCGCAGCCGATCCGGCATCAGCACGGTCGAACCGGCGGGATAGGGATAGACGTCGTAGGCAACTTCCTGCATGCGCGCATAGGCCTCGATCAGCGGCAGGGTCTGCACCGAACGCCCGTAATTCTCCGGCAGCGAGCATTTATGGTGGCTGATCTGCACCGCGACGCCGACACGCTTGCCGATCTTCATCGTCTCCTCGATCGAGGCCAGCACACGGTCCGCCTCGTCGCGCATATGCGTGGAGTACAGGCCATCAAAGGGCTTCAGCGCCTCGGCGATGGCGATCACCTCCTCGGTCGTCGCATGCATGTTGGGCGCGTAGTAGAGCCCGGTGGAGAAGCCCGAGGCACCCTCCGCCATCGCCTGCTTCACGCGGCTATGCATGTGGTGGATTTCGCGGTCATTGGCCGGGCGCAGCACGTCGCCATCCATCGCCTCGACGCGCAAGGTCTGGTTGCCGACCAGGGCGTAGGTGTTCACCTCGCTGCCCTGTTTGCGCAGCGCCGCGGCGTAGTCGCCGAAATCGGGGAAGCGCCACCAGCCCTCCGCGCCGATCAGGTCGAGCGGCGGCGGCGGTGCCGTTTTGAACCGCGCGGGCGAGAGCGAGACGCCGCAGCAGCCGACGACCACGGTGGTGACACCCTGGCTGGTCTTGCAGGTGGTGCAGGCAGGGCCGCACAGCACGGCGCGGTCGTCATGCGTATGCGCATCGATGAAGCCGGGCGCCAGCGCCCGGCCGGTGGCGATCACCTCCCGATCCGCGCTCGCCCCGCCAAGATCGCCGATGGCGGCGATCCGGTCGCCCTTCACGCCAAGGTCGCCGACCCGGCGCGGCGCGCCGGTGCCGTCGAATAAGGTGGCATCACGGATGATGAGATCGCAGCGGAGCGCCATGCGCCAGTCTCCCCTTGGTAGGCCAGATCATGGCAAGGCCGCGCCCGGCTTACCAGCCGTAGCGCGCCTTGGCCTCCGCCGGGCTGACAAGCCCATCCGCGACATCGCGCGCGACCAGCGCGGGGTCGCGCTGCGCGGGGTCGCCCATGCCGCCACCGCCGGGCAGTTTCAGCAGCAGGCGCTTGCCCTTCGCAATCACCTGGAAGCCCTTGGTGCGGATGGTCTCGCCATCGGTCGTGCCGACCCAGCCGGCAGCACCGTCGCCGCCACCCTCGCGGCCCTTGGGCGCATTGGCGATGCGGTCGAAGATGGCGTTGCAGGCGAATTCGGCCTCGCCCTTCGTGCCGATCTCCATGATCTTGCCGAAGCCGCCGCGGGTGCGCCCCGCACCGGCGGAATCGGGGCGGAGCTGGTTCTGCCAGAAGATCACAGGTGCGACGTTCTCCGTCGCCTCCACCGGCATGGTGCGCACGCCAGAGGGGAAGGCCGTGCCATCCAGGCCGTCCTTCGTCGGCCGCGCGCCGGTGCCCCCCGAATTGAAGGTGATGATCTCGAAATCCGGCAACGCCGCACCCGCACCGCTGACCTGCGCGCCACCGCGCAAGGGCGGGTTCCACAGGGCGGAGGAGCCCTCGGCATTCACGCGGCCGGGCACCGCCTGGTGCAGGCAGCCCATCATCAGGTCCGGCAGCAATTGCCCCACCACATGCCGTACGCTGACCGGGTAGGGCCGCGGCGCGTTGAGGATGCAGCCCTCGGGGATTTCCATGCGGAAGGGCGCGAGCGAGGCCCAGTTGTTGGGAATCTCCGGCGCCACGACACATTTGATGCCGAAGCAGGAATAGGCGCGGCAATAGGCGGCGGGCACGTTGATGCCACGGCCCGACAGGCCAGAGGTGCCGGCATAATCCACCACGATGGCGTCTTCATGGACCGTCATCGCGGCCTTGAGTGTCACCGGCGCTTCATAGCCGTCGGAGCGGATTTCGGCGCGATAGGTGCCGCGGGGAATTTTGCGGATCTCCTCCAACGTCGCCTTCAGCGAAGCGTCGAAAATCGCCTCGGCCAGCGGGTCGAGGCTGTCCATGTGATATTCAGCCAGCATTTCGGCGAGGCGCTTGGCGCCGGCATCGTTGCAGGCACACAGCGAATACACATCGCCCTCAAGCTCCACCGGCGTGCGCGTGCCGGCGCGGAGGAAATCGAAGAAGGTCTCGTTCGGGGTGCCGCGGTCGAAGCACTTCACGATGGGGATATAGAGCCCCTCCTCGAACACGCTCCGCCCCTCCGGCCCCATGCCGAGGCCGCCGACATCGATGACATGCGCGGTATTGGCGAACAGCCCGACGATCTTGCCGTTAAGGAAAGCCGGCGTGACGACGGTGAGGTCGTGCAGATGCCCAGTGCCGAGCCAGGGATCATTGGTGATGTAGTGATCGCCCGGCTGCATCGTGCTCGCCGGAAACTTCGCGAGGAAGTGCCCCACGCTTTCCATCATCGAGTTCACATGCCCCGGCGTACCGGTGACGGCCTGCGCCAGCATGCGACCCTTGAGATCGAAAACGCCAGCGGAGAGATCGCCCGCCTCGCGCACCGTGGTGCTGAAGGCGGTGCGGATCATGATCTGCGCCTGCTCCTCCACCACCGCGATCAGGCGGTTCCACTGGATCTGGCGCTGGATTTTTTCGAGGGCGTCGTTGGCCATCACGCGTCTCCGACTCGAAATAGTTCGAGATACCCAAGCCCATCCACGCGACAACGCCACGATGGCCCCACCATCGTGCTCGTCTCGTCCTCAGCGATGATGCAGGGGCCGTGCACGGTGCAGCCCTGCGGCATCTCGCCACGGTCATAGAC
>JBBSCP010000070.1:0-15765 GCA_038250135.1 Acetobacterales bacterium
AATTCATTTTATGGGCCGAATCGTACCATAGGCGCCAGAAGCGGTAGTGATGATGAGTTCGAATATTTGACGGCTTTCGTCACCCGCTCGGCGGTGGCCTATCGTGCCGCTCAACGCATTGCAGGCCGGCCGCGCGCGCCGACCTTTGATGGAGGCCGATCCGTGCTACGTCCCCACCATGGAAACCGCGCTACCGATCCCCCTCGCCATCCTTGTCGGCATCCAAACGCCCGAGGTGGATGACGTCGCTCTTGCCGCCAGCCTCGAAGAGCTGGGGCGCCTGGTGAAGACGCTGGGCTATGAGGTGGCGGGCAGCGTGTCGCAACGGCGCGAGGGCACTGGCGCTGCCGCCGTGCTGGGCAGCGGCAAGCTCGCGGAACTCGCGGCGTTGACGGGCGGCACCGGCCTCGTCGGCTCGATGGCGCCGCCGCCGAAATCCAAGGCGCGGCAGCGTTTCGAAGGTGCCGGCGAGACCGCGCCCGCCCCGGCGCCTGAGGAGAAGGCGCCCCGCAAGCCCGAATTCGTGATCGTGGACCACGAGCTTTCGCCGAGCCAGATCCGCAACCTGGAACGCGCCACCGGCGCGCAGGTGCTCGACCGCACCGGAGTCATCGTCGAGATCTTCCACCGCCACGCCAACACGCGCGAGGCGAAGTTGCAGGTCGAGATGGCGCGGCTGAAATACGTCGCACCACGCCTGCGGGAATCCTCTGGCGGTGGCGAGCGCCAGCAGGGGCCAGGTGCGGGCGAATCCACGCTCGACCTCGACCGCCGCAAGATTCGCGACCGGCTGTCGGAGCTGAAGGAACAGCTCGAAGCCGTGCAACGCGACAGCGACCAGCGCCGCTCCGCGCGTCGCGACCAACTGCGCGTCGCGCTGGTCGGCTACACCAACGCGGGCAAATCCTCCCTGATGCGGGCGCTGACCGGCAGCCAGGTGCTCGTGGAGGACAAGCTGTTCGCCACGCTGGACACCACCGTGCGCGTGTTGCAGCCGGAAACCCGGCCGCGCGTGCTGGTGTCGGACACGGTCGGCTTCATCAAGCAACTGCCGCACGATCTGGTCGCCTCCTTCCGCTCGACCCTGGCGGAGGCGCTGGAAGCCTCGCTGCTGCTGTTCGTGGTCGATGCCTCGGACCCCACCCATGAGGCGCAGTTGGAGGTCAGCCGCAGCGTGCTGCGCGAGATCGGGGCGGATGCCGTGCCCTCGCGCCTTGTGCTGAACAAGATCGACCGGCTCGACGCCACGGCGCGTGCCGACCTGATCGCGAAGCACCCGGACGCGATGCTGCTTTCCGCGCATGCGCCCGAGGATGTGAGCGCGCTGCGCGATACCATCATCGCGTTCTTCGAGGCTGCGATGGTCGAGGATGTGCTGATCCTTCCCTATGCGAAGCAAGGGCTGATCGGCGAGGTCTATGAAAGTGCGCGGGTCCTGTCCGAGACCTATGACGAGACCGGGCGCGTGCTGATGGTGCGCGGCCTGCCCGCCGCCATCACGCGGCTGCGGCGGAGTCTCGCCGCTACCTGATCGCCTCGGGCGAAGCGTTCTCGCGCGCGAAGCGGATCGTCACCCGCACCCCCTCGTCTGGCGACGAGGATACCTCGACCTTCGCGCCCGCATTCTGCCGCAACGACTGCACGATCAGCGCGCCGAGGCGGCCGGAGGTGGGCCAGGCGGTACCTGGCGGCAAGCCGATTCCATCGTCGGCAATGGTGACCTCGCAGCCCTGCTCATCGACCAGGCTGTGCAGGGTCACGGTGCCGCCCGGGCGGCCCACGAAGGCGTGCTTCAGCGCATTGGTCATCACCTCGTTCACGACCAACCCTGCCGGCATGGCGACGTTGACCGAGACCGGCCAGGTATCGACCTTCAGATCGAGCCGGATGCCCTCGACGGCATGCGCCTTCATGACCGCCGAGGCGATCTGGCTCAGATAGACGCCCAGATCGATGCTGCCGGCCTCACCCTCCTCGGAGAGCGTGTCGTACAGCAACGCGAGGGCGCCGACCCGGCCGGCCAGCAGGGCGAAAGTCTCGCCGGCCTCGCCATGCGGCGCATGGTGGCTTTCCATCCGAATCAGCGAAGTGATGAGCTGAAGGTTGTTCTTCATGCGGTGCTGCAATTCGCGCAGCAGCAGGTCCTTCTTGTGGAATTCCTCCGCCTGCGAAAGGCGGGCGCGGTTGACCGCAGCCAAGGCCAATAGCCGGAAGGCGTCCGTGCCGTTGTCATCCCGGATGACGTTCGACCAGACATCGACGGTGAGGCCTCCCTCGCCCCCCTCGGGTCCCATCCGGAAGGTACCGACATGGTCGTCGCCGGCGGGAATGGCGTCGGCGAGGCGGCGTTCATCGCCTTCGGCGCTGGCAATGGCCTTCAGCTCGCTCCAGGGGCGCCCGAGCAGTTCCGCGGCCGGCTGGCCGGAAAGGCGTTCGAATTCGAGATTGGCGTAGGTGACGCGCTCCTGTGGGTGCAACGCCGCCACGGCGATGGCGAAGGGGATGTGATCGAGGAACTGCTTGAAGCGATCGCTGTTGAGTGCCAAGGCGAGGTCAGGGGCGCCCAACATCTCCGTCAGCGGCGTGGGCATCGGATCGGCCGTCGTCATGGGAAACCTCAAAGTGGCGGTCGCCGTCGCGACGGGCGCCGGCTTTGCCGTGATGGGACCGTGGAGAGTTGAATAGGCGGCGCGGGGCCAAGAGGCAAGCAGCGCGAGCATCGAGGTGGACTTGCGCCTGCCCTTGGTTGCGCTCGGAGCCCGATCACTCCAGCCTGAACAGATCCGCATCAGGATCGGGCAGGTGCCGAATGGCGCGGCTGCCGTTGCCGCCAAACCCCATCGCCAGTGCGGCGCACCGGGCACTTCGCCGTTCGCCGGCAGGCCGTTGCACTTTCGCCAAAGCAACCAACCCGGGCGCAGGCCGGCACCGTATCGACCGCAGCTTCGGCGCCTGCGCCTCGTCGATGGCCTGCAGCGAGGTGCGGCGCGGGCGGGAGGCCGTGCGGCCAGGCGTCCGCTTCCTCTGACGGCATCATTCTCCGCCAGGCAAAGCGCTCCTGGTGGCATGGTTGCAAGGCCTCCGAGGTATCGCGCCATTCCGGCGAATTTGGTGCAACGCAGCATCTGGCGCGGCGTTGGGCGCTTCGTGGACCACAGATGGACCGACGAATATGCCGCCAGCCCGCCGAAATCCGCTGATGAGTGCCTGGCTGAGCCTGGCGAACCGCGCCGCCGATACCGGCCGCGACGACGCCTCGCTCGCCGCAGGGCCGTCCCTGACGGTGCCCGCCAGGATATTCAAGGGTCTCGGACGGGCCGCGTCGCGCATGATGAGTGTCGCCTTGCCCCTGTCCGACCCGGCAGATGGACGCGGCGGCACAGCAGGGCGTGTCACCGAAATCGCGGATTTCGGCTCCAACCCAGGCGGCCTGCGCATGCTCGTTTATGCGCCGCCGAGGACGCCGCGAGCGGGTGCGCCACTCATCGTTGTTCTGCACGGCTGTCGCCAGGGCGCCGAGAGCTTCGCGGCCTCGGCAGGATGGATCGATGTGGCCAGAACGCTGGGTGTACCCCTTGTGCTGCCCGAACAGGTCAGCGCCAACAACCGCAACCGCTGCTTCAACTGGTACCGCCCCGGCGATGTCCGCCGCGGGCGTGGTGAGGCGATGTCCATCCGCCAGATGGTCCGTACCGCGACGACGCGTTTCGGGTCCAACCGCCGCCGCGTCTACATCGTGGGTCTCTCCGCCGGCGGAGCGATGGCCGCGGCCATGCTCGCCTCCTATCCGGCGGTCTTCGCCGCCGGTGCAGTGGTCGCGGGGATGCCGGTCGGCTCGGCGAACACCTCGGCCATGGCGCTGCTGCGCATGCATCGCGGCGAGCCACTCCAGACGCGAATTGGCCTGGTCGCCGCCCTGCGGGCAAGCACGCCCACGCGCGGCACCCGGCCCTGGCCGCGGCTATCCATCTGGCAGGGCGAGCGCGACCGGACCGTGAATCCGGCCAATGCGGAGCTGCTGGCCGCGCAGTGGAGCGGCGTTCATGGCTTCGAAGCCGAGCCGACCACCGACGCCGTGGCGGCACCGGGTCTGCGTCACCGAAGCTGGGTCAAGGGCGGCGTGGCCGCGGTGGAACTGTGGACGATTGCCGACATGGCGCACGGCTTCCCCATCGACGCGCGTGAGCCCGGCGGTGGCCGGCCCGGACCCTGGGTGGTCGATGCCAAGATCGCTGGCGCGCGCCGGATCGCTGCCTTCTGGGGGCTCGAACCACGGCGTTCCTGACCGGACCGGTCTGTCGCCACCGTGAACATCGATGGCACAGCCAAAAGCAACCTATCCTCCTCCAAAGCATTGTTGTGAACAGGCGCCTCCAGGACGGAGGCGCTTTCGGACAAGATCGTATCGGAGGAAATTCTTATGAATTCCGCGAGAGTTGGCTTGATGATTTTCGGCGCCATTGCTTCGGCGACCGCCTCGGCGCAGACGACCCCATCCCAATCACCCCCGTCTCAATTCCCCCCGTCCCAGTCGCCCACGTTCCAGTCGCTCCCGTCCCAGTCAACGACGTCCCAGTCAACGACGTCCACGCCGCCCGCGGTCTTGAGCCCCTCAGGCCCCGGACCGCGCTCCGAGGCGCCGCGGGAAGGCATCGTCGATGCGGCGATGCTCGAATCCGGCGCCAATAGCTTCACCGAGGGCCAGGCGAGCGGCCGGTTCGAGGCTGCGGGCTTCACGGCCATCCAGGGCCTGAACAAGGATGAAGCCGGCTTCTGGCGCGGCCGCGGCATGCGCAATGGCGCCACCACCGACCTCGCGATGGATTTTCGCGGCCGGATCGCGGTGGGACCGGCCGCGGCCGCGCTGCCGACCGCCACGTCGCGGGCGACGTCGCCCACAGACAGGACCTTTGCTCCCTCCACCGGCACCGTGACGCCCACGCGCTGACACCCGTTTCGTCGAGACACAGAACAAGGAACACTTTGATGACCATGCAAACCCAGACCAAAATGTTCGATACCCACGCACAGGCCGCGGCCGCCGTTCGCGACCTTGAGGCAGGCGGCTTCTCGGACGATGAGATCAGCATCGTAGCAAATGGCTCGCCTGCCGCGTCCACCAGCCACGCCGCGTCCACCAGCGACATGGCAGCGGATGAGGAGGAGACCAGCGGCACAGGAGTCGGCGCTTCGGTCGGCACGATTGTCGGCGGCAGCGTCGGATTGCTTGCCGGCCTTGGCGCGCTCGCGATTCCTGGCGTCGGGCCGATCGTGGCAGCCGGATGGATCGTTGCCCTGGTGACCGGTGCCGGCGCCGGCGCGGCGGCCGGTGGACTTATGGGGTCGCTGACCGGCTCGGGCATCGATGAGAAGTCGGCGCATGTCTATGCTGAAGGCGTGCGGCGCGGCGGCACGCTCGTGACCGTCCGCACCGAAGACAGCCATGCCGGCCAGGTGGCGAGCATCCTCGCGCGCCACGACTCGGTCGACATCTCCGCGCGCGAGGCGGAATACCGTGCCAGCGGCTGGAACG
The DNA here is from genome assembly GCA_038250135.1 of Acetobacterales bacterium. GTDB lineage: Bacteria > Pseudomonadota > Alphaproteobacteria > Acetobacterales > Acetobacteraceae > Falsiroseomonas. Next base: position 5,534 of record JBBSCP010000070.1, read on the forward strand.
GCTACCGCGAGAGTGATCACGCGGTGCTGACGGCCGGCCACTCCACCAACCCGCCTGGCACCATGGCAAGCCGCGGTGTGGACGATGTGGCTGGCACCAACATCAGCGGCGCCCGCCCGGAAAACACGGCGCGCCGAGCCTGATTGGACGGGCCACGTAACGGGTCGGTTGTCACCGCGGCGTGCACAGCGCGCCGCGGTGTAGCCCATTGCGGTGTTTCACGCCGGACCTGCGCTTTTGGCCAAACCCAACACCCGCCGCTCGGTGGGCGTGAGCGCCGAGGGCTTGGCGATACTCGTGCGCAGCGCGGCATCCGCCCACAGCACGCCATGCAGAAGCGGATCAGCATCGTGCCGACCGGCCCGCAGGGCAGTGACAAGCTGCGCCATGGTCTCACCCCTCGCCTGCGCCTGCACGGCCTTCGCGCTCGCGGCGAGCCAGGCGCCCTGCTCGGCCTCACGCGCCGCCATTCGGATCGCGGCTGCAACCATCAGCGCGGCATAGCGCGCGTCGCCTGAAACGGCAGGCAGCACGGCATCGTCGAGGGTGCGCTGCGCGATGTCGAGCAGCGCGCTGCCGGCTGTCTCGGGATGCAGCGAGAATTCGGGCTTTGGCAGCAACCGCCCTGCGTCGGGCATTGCCAGCGCCCCGGCCGCACCATCGCGCCAGTTTCGCGGCGCCGTGGCGCGCAGGGCGGTGAGTTCGAGCTCCGCCGCGAGCCGGCCGGTCAGGGCCAGTTCGAGCGAGGGCTCAACGCCGGAGCCATGGCGCCAGCCCTGGGCCAGGGCGATCGTCGCCCAGCGCAGATGCGCCACGACCTCCCAATACCGGACCGCCGCGTCATCCACCGGCGTGCCGGCGACCTCCTCGTAGCCCGCGTAGAAGGGCGCGCGCGGCGCGATGCCGCCGGCCTCCAGATCGGCCCGGCCGAAGCGCCAGCAGGCGGCGCAGAACCAGCCCAGATCGGCCATCGGATCGCCCCAGCCGGCGAACTCCCAGTCGAGGATTGCGCTCAGCCCCCGCGCATCGACCAGGTAGTTGCCGGTGCGGAAGTCGCGATGCGTCAGCACCACGCGCGCGGTTGCCGGCGCATGGCGTTCCGCCCAGCGCAGCGCCCATTCCAGCCCCGGCCGCGCGGCGCCGAGGGCGTCGAGCCCGGCGCGCACGCGGTCGATCTCCGCCTGCGCCGGCTGGTCCGGTGGCGGCCCGAGGAAGGCGAGGTCGGGCCGTGGTGGGGCGATGCGATGCAGCCGCGCCAACTCGGCACCAAGCCGGCCCGCCAGCGCCTCACGGTCCGGCGCCAGCGCGAGGTCCTTCACCACGCGCGGCCCGAAGCCGATGCCCTCGCACTTCGCCATGAGCAGGAAGGGGCCGCCGACAACGTCGCGGTCGGTGCACAGCGCCATGGGTGCGGGCACCGTGACACCCGCCTCCTGCGCCGCGCGCAGCAGCGCAAATTCGGCGGCGCGGCCATGGCTTTCGGCGACGCCGGCGGCAGCGTCGCGGCGCAGCACCAACTCGGTGCCGGCCGCATCGTCGAGCCGCAGCAGCCAATTCTGCTGGATCGCGCCGCCGGACAGACGCTTTGCGCTGTGGATGCGGCACACGCCGCCCAACTGCGCCGATAGCCACGCCTCCAGCGGCGCGAGGTCGTCGGCCAGCTTCACCTGGCCGCGTCCCAGTTCCAGAATCCCTCCCCCTCACGACGATGCAAGCCGGCGAGGACCATCTCGTGCACCTCGCTCGCGCCGTCCACCAGCCGCGCCTGACGCGCGTAGCGGTAGATCCATTCCGCCACCGTGTCCTTGGAATAGCCGAGCGCGCCTTGCAGCTGCACCGCCGTGTCGGCGCACAGATGCAACGTGTCGGCGACATGGTTCTTCGCCATGCTGACCTCCTTGCGCGCGAAATCGCCGGAATCGAGCTTCCACGCCGCCTTCATGGTCAGCAGCCGGCCGATCTCGACCGCCATGGCGCAACGGCCGAGCCGCATCTGCGCACTCTCACGCTCGGCGAGGCGGATGCCGAACCCCTCTCGGTGCTCGGCATACTCGGCCACGATCTCCAGGCAGCGCTTGGCGAGGCCGAGCCAGCGCATGCAATGCGTGAGCCGCGCCGGGCCGAGCCGCATCTGGGTGAGCTTCAGCCCCTCCCCCACCCCCAGCAGCACCTGGTCCTCCGGGATTTCGAGGCCCTCGAACAGCAATTCACAATGCCCGCCATGCTCCTCCGGCCCCATGATCGGGATGCGGCGGAGGATGCGCCAGCCGGGCTGGTCGCGGTGGAACAGGAAGGCGGTGAGGCCCTTGCGCGGATCGTCGCTGGTGCGTGCCATCAGGATGAAATGGGCCGCCACGCCAGCACCCGTGATGAACCATTTGCCTCCCTCGATCACGAAGCGGTCGCCGCGCTTCGTCGCGCGCGTGACGATCATGCCGGGGTCGGACCCACCACCCGGCGCGGGCTCGGTCATCGCGAAGGCGGAACGCACCTCGCCCCGCGCGATCGGATCGAGCCACCGCGCGCGCTGCGCTGGCGTTCCAGCCTGCGCCAGCACGCGCATGTTGCCGTCATCGGGGGCGGCGCAGTTGAATACGACGGGGCCAAACAGGCTGCGATTGGCGGCCTCATAGAACGCCGCCTGGGCGACCATCGAAAGCCCGAGTCCGCCATGCGCTTGCGGCACCTGCGGCGACCACAGCCCCGCCGCCTGCGCCTTGGCGCGCAGCACGGCGAGCGGTGCCTCGGCGATATTCTCGTGCTCGTCCCAATTCGTGCGGTCCGCCTCGACGGGCAGCACCTCGCCCGCGATGAAGTCGGCGACACGGCGGCGCAGCGCCTCGGCGTCGGGGGGCAGGGTGAAATCCATGGCGGGGCCTACAGCGAGTTGACGTGGTGGGCGCCATCCACCGGCAGCACGCACCCGCTGAGATAGCGCGAGGCACCGGCGGCGAGCAGCAGGAAAGGCGCGTCGAGATCCTCAAGCCGGCCGAGGCGGCGCATCGGGATGCGGCGGATCATCGCCTGGCCGGCATCGGTTGCGAAGAAGTCCCGGTTCAGGTCGGTCTCAATGTAGCCGGGCGCCAGCGCGTTCACCCGGATGCCGTAGCGCGCCCATTCGAGGGCCAGCGCCCGCGTCATCTGCACCAGGCCGGCCTTGGAGATGGCGTAGGGGGCGACGCCCGACGCCACGCGCAGGCCCAGGATGGAGGCGATGTTGACGATATCGCCGCCACCCTCACGCATCTGGCGGGCGGCCGCGGTGGCGCAGAGCCAGGCGCCACGCAGATTGGTGTCGAGGATCCGGTCGAAATCCGCCGCGCTGGTCTCGATGGCGGCGCGCGTCTCGGCCAGGCCGGCATTGTTCACCAGCAGGTCGAGCCCCCCGCCCGCCGCGATGCGCGCGAAACCGCCCTGCACCGAGGCATCGTCGGTGACGTCGAGCACCAGCGTCTCGACGCGCGCGGCACCGACAGCGCGGCAGGCCTCGGCCGTGGCGCCGAGGCGCTCGGCCGAACGCCCGGCGAGCCAGAGCACTGCCACGCCGTGGCGGGCCAGGAGCGTGGCGAAGTGCGCACCAAGCCCGGCGGAGGCGCCCGTCACCAGGGCGCGGCGACCGGCAAGGCTCGCGGCCATGGCGACGACGGGTTCGGACATGATGGGCGGCTCCTGCCGATCGTCGGTGAGTGATTGTGGCCTGCCAGGATGACGCACAAGGCGCCGCGCGGCGAGGCCGGCCGCTCACCCATGCGTGGCGCTGGGTCCGTCGGGTGGGTAGCCCTGGCGTAGCCAATCGACCACCTTGAGCGGCCGGCGCTTGGGCGTGCTGGCGGCCTGACGTCGGGCATAGACCGCGTGCAGCAGCACCTCCCCACCCGTCGATCGGTCGAGTGTCAAACGCCGGTTGAAAGTTTCCGCCGATCCGGGATGCTTCCCGATGACGGCCACCGCCGTTTGCGGCAGGCGCTGCGCGACCAGGCGCAGCAAGGCATCGGCGGAGGCGGGATCCAGCGCATCGGTGGCATCGCCCAGCACCACCCAATCCGGCCGCAGCAGCAGCAAGCGCGCGAAGGCCAAGCGCTGCAGATCGGCACTGTTGAGCACTTCCGACCAATCCTCGGACTGGTCGATGCGTGCGGACAGGGCTTGGAGCCCGACGGCGCCCAGCGCCTCCACGATAGTCTCGTCGTCCGCCGGGTCGGGTAGCGCCAGGGCGTTGCGCAGCGTTCCCTGCGGCAGGAACAGCCGGCGACCCACGGCGACCATCAGCGCATCGGCCGGCAGATCGACCCGGCCATAGCCCCAGGGCCAGATGCCCGCGACCACCCGAAACAGCGCCGCCGCCGCCTCCGGATCGCCATCCACAAGCACCTGCTCGCCGGGTTCGACCCGCAGCGTCAGGTTGTTCAGCAGCGCCGTGCCGTCGGGCTCCGCCACCGAAAGGTCGGAGACGCCGAGCCAGCGGCCGGGCGCGCGGTGCATGTTGATGGCGGTGTCGCCGGCCCGCGCGGCCTCCAGCGCCACCACCCGCACCGCCTCCTCCAGCGCCAGCACGCGCTCGACCGAGGCGCGCCATTCGGCGATGCGCGGCAGGTTGTCCACGGGCCAGGAGAGCGCCGCCGTGACCTGCTGGAAGGCCTGCGCCGACTGCATCAGGCGGCCGAGCGTCAATGTGCCCTCCAGGAAGCGCGGCGTGCCGACCAGGAGGGGGAACACGGCGGCCAGCGTGACGTAGCCGGAGGAGAAGGCAATCAGCCGTGCCAGGCCGACCGACTGGTCCTTCCAGGCCATCGCGATCGTCTCGAACCCCGTGGCCAGACGGCTGCGCTCGGCGGGTTCGGCGCGGGCGAGGGCAATCGCCTCGGCAAACTCGCGCGCCCGGACCAGATCGTAGCGAAAATTCGCCTCCTTGGTCTGGCGCGTATCGGTGGCGCGCACCAGCGGCCGGCCCAGCACGAAGGCGACCGCGGCGCCGATCCCGGCATAGAGGAAGGCGAGCAGCACCAGGTGGCCCGGCACATCGATCCCGCCCACCTTGATCCAGCCGGACAGCGACCACAGGACGCCCACGAAGGTCACCAGCAGCAGCACGCAGTAGAACAGCGTGCTGGCGAGGTCGACCGCGGCTTCCGTTGTCACACGGATGTCCTCGGCGATGCGGCCATCGGGGTTGGCGTGGTCGCCGGGGATGAGCGCGGCCTGGAAATGCCGTGCATCCTCCATCCAGTGGCCAAGGACGCGCGCGGTCAGCCAGCGCCGCCAATCCAGCTGCAGGTGCCGCCGCACCGCCAGGTGGCCCATATTGGTGATCATGGTCCCGGCCAGGATCAGTGCGAAGATGCCGATTTGCGTCATCGCATTTTCTGTCGAGCGCCGCTCCAGCGCGTCGAACAGGTCCGCGCTCCAGACATTGAGGCGCAGCACCAGCCCGATCTGGCACAGCACGAGCAGGCCCAGCAGGCCGGTCAGCAGTCGCGGCCGCCAGCGCCCCTTCTCGGTCCAGTAGGGCGCGGCAAGCCGGGCGAAATCACGGAAGAAATTGTGGCTGACGGGCACGACATCGCTCATGGTCTGGTCGTCGCTTTGCTGCATCGGGTGTTGGCAGGAAGGTTCCACGCGCGGGCCGGTCAGCTTAGCAGGTGCTCAACCGCCACGTCGTTCAACGGATGCCGGCGGCCCGGCGTCGCTTCCTGCGATTGCCGTCACGAAGATGTTCAATGCGCGGCGGGCAAGGCTGATGTCTGCGCAATGACGAGAAAGTCGGCTGCTGGAGCGGCGGCGCGAAGCCCGGTCAGTGGAAGGCGGCCTATCCCGAGGGGTCAGGCCGGCTCATCGCCGCCGGTGAGGCGCCGCAGATTCTCGGGATCAGCCGTAAAACGGTTGCCAAGCTGTGTCGGTACCAGCACAGCGCCACCATCACCGATGTCAGCAGCGCAGCACGGCTCATCGGACGGGCGCCGGATCCGCGAGGAAAACCAGCATGCCGCCGCGCCGCTCGACCGCGCCTTCGAGGGTGACGCGCAGCCCGATATGGCTGCGCAGGCCAGGCGGCAGGCGCGTGCCGTCAGCGGCGCCCATGCGCAGGAAGGCATGGCCTGCAACCGGAGCGGTGCGACGAACACCGCCGGCAAGTCACCGTCCAGGCAGAGCACCGCGCACGCGCGATGGCCGAGCCCGGTGCCCGGGCGATGCCCGGCAATGCGGTCTCGGCCGGCTCCAGTGGATTGCCAAGCACCAGCATGTCGATGTCGCCCCGCGCCAAGGCAAATCCTTGCGCCACGACGGTCCGGCCCTCGAGAGCCGGGTCGATCGTCGCGCCGCGCTTGCCATCATCGGCCAGCAGCACGGCGCGGCCGCGCGGGGCGGCAGCGTCGGGCGGCAGGTGCAGCACGGGATAGGGTGCCAGGGTCAGCACGCCGGTCAGCGCCGTCTCGCCCAGTGGCAAGGGCATGGTCGCGCCCGGCAGCAGGGCAAAGCGCGGCCCGGCGGGATCATCCGCCGTAGCGCCCAGCAGCAGCGCCATCGCGCCGCCGCCGAGCGGCACCGCCAACACCGCCAGCAACAGGAAGCGCCGCAGGCCGGGGGCAACCTGCCGCTGCCAGCCGATGAAGAAGCGCTCGGCGTTCATGCGACGCTCTCCGGCAAGGCCAGGGGTTCCACAAATGTGCCGGGCGGGTTGGGGCGCGGGTGGAGCAGCACCTGCCCCCCCTCCAGACGCAGCCGATAGGTGGCGAGCTTCTCGATGAAGGGCGGCGGCGCGCAGCCATCGGCGAGGCGGTACTGGAAGCCGTGCCAGGGGCAGGTGATGCAACCATCCACCACGCGCCCCTCGCCGAGCGGACCGTTCTGGTGCGCGCAGAGATTGGTCACGGCGGAGAGCCTGCGTTCAGCCGGAAGATCGCCACCGGCTCGCCGTCCGGCGGTCGCACCACCACCGCGCCGCCCTCCGGCACGGCATCGGCCCGGGTCGTCACCAGCCAGGGCGCCTCGGCGGCGGGCGAGAGGTTTTGCTCGTCATCGGCCAGCGCAAGCCGCCCGGCGGCGATATGCAGTACCACAACGTGCGTGCTGCGGTTACGGCGCGGCGCGGCGCCTGCTCGGCGCGGCAAGGGCGTTGTTCACCTCCACCAAGGCCACCGGATCACGCGCCGGACCGTAGGGGTGGCGCTGCGCTTGGAGCAGCAGCAGCGCGGCCGCAGCAACTCTCGATACTTTCGCACGCTGTCGCCTTCTGACATCAGCCCGTCCTGCATCGCCAGTACTCGATGCATGTTCGAGTTCGTGATGAGCCGTTACGCGATGACGATACAGCTGGCCGGCCGATCGCTTGGCACGCTGCTCGGCGCGGCTGGGGTGTATCTGGAGTAGGCCGGACGCGATGGACATCAGGCGCTTGAAAACCCCCGCAATGCGCAGGCGCACCGCGGGGTCAGGTCAGGGGTTCGGCCGCCTTGTGGCGACGCCCGGTCGCGTCAGCCTCGGAGGCGACGCGCCGCGGCCAGGCCGAACAGCCCTGCCAGAAAGATGCCGAGCGCGGCTGGCGCCGGCACCGGTACCGGCGTGAACGCCACATCCGCACTGAACACCAGGCCGGACTACGTCACATGACGATCGGCGAAAAACACGTCGATCGAGTTTATGCCGGCCAGCAGGCCGCTGACCACGGTGGGCACGGCCGCCAACGCCTTCACGCCGCCATTGTCCACGACAAGCTGCCCGTTGACGAAGATCCAGGCGTCGTCATCGGCGCCGAGGGTCAGCGTGATCGAACCGCCGGCAGGTGCGTCGAAGTTGCCGAACAGATGGGCTGCGAGGTAGCCGAACGGATTGCCATTGCTTCCCACGCCGATGCCGCCGGGGAACAGGTTGGCCGGTGCGCTGAAGGGGATCGAGACAATGTTCGGGTAAACGGCGTTGGTGCTCACCAGGCCGGCCTGTGGCGTCCACCAGAGGACCTCGTTGGTCAAGGCATCCACGTTGGTGATGTTGTTGGAGTTGCCCGGCGCGAAACTGGCCGAGAACGCCGACCGCACCGGAGCGCCATTCGGCCCGAGCGCGGCATCCACCAGACCGAAGGTCTGTCCGTTGACGGCCTGTCCGGTGTCGGGATGGCCGAAGGCGATCGTGTACCACTGGGCCGTCAGGCTGCTCGGGCCAGCAATCGCGGTGCCGCCGAGGGCGAGCAGTCCGACGAAGGCGCCCAGCAGGCGGCGGCTTGTCTGCATGCAAATCATGAAGCGAAATTCCTCTTCTCACTGTTCACCGGCTGGCGTAATCGCTCTACCGTCAGGTGCTTCGGAGCAAATCTTGGGCCACACTAATTTTCGTAGTCGCAACAGTGTCTTGCCGCGCCCTTCAGGCGCCGATGGGGCCGGCATGTAAATTTTCCTGACTGCGCGTCCGGGTCACACCGGGACGTTGCCCGGGGCCTCAACCTCGGGCAGCACGAGAAACACACCCGCCTCTCCTGAACGGCCGAACTCAACGCACTGGCAATGCGCTGGACAACCAAATCGACCGCGATGCAGGTGCCCACATTCTGGATGGCGGCGCGGGCAACGACGGCCCAGACTGTCCGGCCACCTCGGGCACACCAAGGTTCGGCCGACCGAAATCTACCTGATCCACCTAAAGCGGAAATGCGCCATGTGGCGTAAGGGCCGCCGCACGAACCTGTTCGGGTCTCCGCCGCCCGACGACGGTTGGGCGACGCGGGCGGCCTGATCGAAACCACCCGGGAAGGATTGGCCCAGAGGTTGTCCAGGTGTTCCGAAACCGACACCGGTATCCATCTTCATGGGGGCAGCCAGCCCCTAAAAAATTCGTGATTTCAAGGGGATGGAGGAGGGGAAGGGATTCGAACCCTCGATAGGGTTTAACCCCTATAACGGTTTAGCAAACCGTCGCCTTCAGCCACTCGGCCACCCCTCCTCAGGGTGTTGAAGTCACACGACGCATGCGCCGCTCCTCATAGCCGGCCCTTACCCCCGGGGCAAGCGTGGCGCGTTCGGGCCGACAGGTCATCTGGCCACCTGGTCAGGAGAGCGCGACGTCGAAGCCGCGCGCGACGGCCGGGCGGGCCATCATGCGATCGTACCACTCGGCGACGTTCGGCAGGTCGTCCAAGGGCACCAGGTGCCGCTCATGGCGCCAGGCCCAACCGAGGATGGCGAAATCGGCAATGGAGGGTTCGCCCTCGGTCGCCACGAAATCCCGACCGGCCAGGCGCCGTTCCAGCACGCCGTAGAGCCGCTTCGTCTCGGTATGATAGCGCGTGAAGCCGTAGTCGCGCGCCGGGCCCTCCGGCTGCATCAGGAAATGGTGCACCTGGCCGGGCATCGGGCCGAAGCCGCCCATCTGCCACATCAGCCACTCCATCACGACGGTCCGCGCGCGCAGGTCCCGGGGCAGGAAGCGGCCGGTCTTCTCGGCCAGGTAGATCAGGATCGCGCCCGATTCGAAGACGCTGATCGGCTGTCCGCCGGGGCCCTCATGGTCGATGATCGCGGGGATGCGGTTATTGGGCGAAAATTTCAGGAAATCCGGGTTGAACTGCTCGCCCTCGCCGATGTTCACCGTGCGGGTGGTGTAGGGCAGGCCCATCTCCTCCAGCGCCACGCTGATCTTGCGGCCGTTGGGCGTGTTCCAGCTGTGGAGGTCGATCATCGGGCAGGCATCCTTCGGACTTTGGGAAGCCGTCTGATCCCATGCCGACGCGCGGCGGAAAAGAGGCGAAGGCAGCGCTTGACCGCCAGGGGGCGCATTTGCGACTTAGGGGGGTGCAGACCATCGTCAGCGTCGGGGCCGCCTCCGACGATACGCTCTGGGCCGTGATTGCCACCGCAGGGCGGCAATCACGCGTGGCGAATATTTACCGCAACCGTCAGGACGCGTTGCAGGACCGCGATTGGCGGGCGCAGCAGGTCTCGGCCTATGAGGATTTCCTCCGCCGCTCGAAGCAGCCGGTGCCGCAATACAGTGTGGCGCCGATCCGTCGCACGGATTTGCCGAAGAAATGGAGCCCTTTGCCCGCGCTGGGATTTCTGCGCGGGCAGTTCGTTTAGAGCAATTTCCGATCAGATGGAATCATCTGATCGGAATTCTTGCCCTAGAATCAATATGTTATGGAGCACTATCCGTCCGAACGGACGGATAGTTCTCTAGTGGTGTGTGGCAGACGGGAGATAACGGGTGGGCCCCACCCCAAGCCCATGAGTTTGGGGGGCGCTTGA
>JBBSCP010000071.1:0-15750 GCA_038250135.1 Acetobacterales bacterium
CACGAAGATGTCCTCCACCTGCATGAACAGCCGCGCATCCCACAGCATCTTGCCGAGGCCGTCATTGCTCGCGACGAGCTCCGCCGCGACGATGGTGACGAAGGCGTTGGCCATGGCGAGGCGCATGCCGGTCAGGATGTATGGCACGGTCGCCGGCAGGGCGACGAGCAGAAAGACCTGGAAGCGAGAGGCGCCGAGGCATTGGGCCGCGCGGATCTTGTCGCGCCCCACCGCACCAACGCCGGCCGCCGTGGCGATGATCACGACGAAGACAGTGGTATAGGCGATCAGGAAGATCTTGCTTTCCTCGCCGATGCCGAACCAGATCACCGAGACGGTGATCATCGCAACGGCGGGGATGAAGCGGAAGAATTCCGTCCAGGGCTCCAGCAACAGCCGCACCGGCCTGAAGCTGCCGATGGCGAGGCCCACGGGAATACCGATCGCCGTGCCAAGAAAGAAGCCCTGCAGGATTCGCCGCATGGAGGCGACGATCTGCTCCTGCAACAGATTTTCCTCGATCAGCACCCAGGCGCGTTCGAACACCGGCAGGGGCGAGGGAAACAGCACCGACTTCACCACGAACAGCGCCGCCAGGTGCCAGATCAGGAACAGCAGCGCGAAGCCGATGATGTAGCCACCCACGGTGGCGAGGCGGCTATTCATGAGGGTGAATCTCCTCATGGATCAGGGCATGGACGCGGCGAAAAGTCGCCATGAATCCGTCGGACGTCCGAACGCGCGGGAAAGGCAGGTCAACGGGTACGACGGCCTTCAATGTACCACCCGGACCGCGCTTCATCACGCCAACGCGCGTGGCCAGCGCGCAGGCCTCCTCGATGTCATGCGTAATGAACAGCACCGTCTTCCTGGTCTGCGTCCAGATCCGCGAAAGCTCCTCCTGCAACACGGCGCGGGTCATCGCATCCAGCGCCCCGAAGGGCTCATCCATCAGCAGCACGCGCGGCTCGTTCGCCAATGCGCGCGCGATCTGGATGCGCTGCTTCATGCCGCCAGAAAGTTCCGAAGGATGCTTCGCGCCCTGCCCCGTCAAGCCGACCATTTGCAGGAAGCGGTCCGCCACGGCGCGCCGCTCGGCGCGGCCCTGTCCGCGCAGCCGCAGGCCGAAGGCGATGTTGTCGCGCGCCGTCAGCCAATCGTAAAGGCTGTCATGACCCTGGAAGACCACGCCGCGATCCGCACCGGGGCCGCGCACAGGCCTGCCTTCCAGCAGAATTCGTCCGGTGGTCGGCGACTCGAAGCCGGCGAGCATGTTGAGAACAGTGGTCTTGCCGCAGCCGGAGGTCCCGAGCAGGCAGAAGAATTCGCCTTCCGCGAGTTCCAGCGAGAAATCGCGAACGGCTTCCCACGCGCCCGTGCGACCGCGATAGGTCTTTCCCACGCCCTCCAGGGCCACGAAGCCCATTACGCTCGTCCTCTCCGGTTGTCCGGACGTTTACGGGCAGGCCGCGGTGGCGGCAACCCGGCTTCACGCAGATCGGGGCCAGGACTAGAAGCCCTCTGCGCCAGGGGAGGCAAATTCACATGATGCTCGCAGGCAAGGTCGCCATCGTCACCGGCGCGGGTGGCGGCATCGGGCGCGAGATCGCGCTGGCGATGGCCCTCGCGGGTGCGAGGGTGGTGGTGAACGACATCGGCGCGAGCCTGACCGGCGAGGGGCCGACCAGCGCCTCGCCTGGCGAGCAGACCGTCGCCATCATCCACCAGCGCGGCAGTGAGGCTTGCGCGAATACCGACAGCGTCGCGGGTTGGGACAGCGCGCAGCGCATCGTGGCGCAGGCGCTCGATGCCTTCGGGCGTATCGACATCGTGGTCAACAATGCGGGCATCCTGCGAGATCAGATCTTCCACAAGATGTCGCCGGAGGAATGGCTGAGCGTCATCGGCGTTCACCTGAACGGGTCCTTCTTCGTCTCGCGTGCGGCGGCCGAACACTTCCGCAGGCAGGGCAGCGGCGCCTATGTGCACATGACTTCGACCTCGGGGCTCATCGGCAATTTCGGGCAGGCGAATTATTCGTCGGCGAAGCTCGGCGTGGCGGCCTTGTCGAAATCCATCGCGCTCGACATGCAACGCTTCGGCGTACGCTCCAACTGCATCGCCCCCTTCGCCTGGAGCCGGATGACGAGTTCCATCCCCTCGAATACCGAAGTGGAGAAAGCGCGCGTCGCACGCTTGCAGCAGATGACCCCGGACAAGAACGCGCCGCTCGCCGTCTTCCTCGCCAGCGACGCCGCGCACGATGTCACCGGCCAGATTTTCGCGGCACGGCACAATGAGTTGTTCCTGTTCAGCCAGCCGCGGCCGATCCGCAGCACTCATCGCGGTGAGGGCTGGACGCCGGAGACGATCGCCGAGACGGCGCTGCCCGCGCTGCGGTCGCATTTCCTGCCGCTGGAACTCAGCGGCGACGTGTTTTCCTGGGATCCAGTCTGATGCATTTCCGCCTGTCCGAGGAACAAACCGCCTTCCAGGATTCCGTCCGCCGCTTTGCGGAGACGCATCTGGCGAAGGATGCGTTGCTGCGCGCGCATGACGAGCGCTTCCCCTGGGATGTCGCGAAGCTGATGGCGCAAAACGGGTTGTTCGGCATCATGCTGCCCGAAGCCGATGGCGGCCAGGGCGGCACGCTGTTCGATGCTGTGCTGGCCATGGAACAGATCGCGCTGGTGTGTCCGCGCAGCGCGGACGTGCTGCAGGCCGGCAATTTCGGCGCCTTCCGAACCTTCGCCGAATACGCCTCGCCCGAGCAGAAGCAGCGCTTCTTCGCACCACTCCTCCGCGGCGAGACCATCGCCGCCGTCGGCATGACCGAGCCCGATGCCGGCAGCGCGCTGACCGACCTCAAGACGGCGTGCACCAAGGATGGAAACGGCCATCGCCTGAATGGCGGCAAGGTGTTCACCTCCAACACCGAGGATGCCGGCGTCTTCGTGGTGTATTGCCGATTCGCCCCAGGCGTGAACGGCATCGGCAGCGTCATCGTCGAGCGTGGCATGGAAGGCTTTAGGCTCGGCCAGCCATCGCGCTATATGAATGGCGAGACGTGGTGCGCACTTTATTTCGACAACGTCTTCATCCCCGCCGAGAATGTGCTGCTCGGCGAGGGCGGTTTCCGTAAGCAGATCGCCGGCTTCAATGTCGAGCGCGCAGGCAACACCACACGCGCCCTCGCGCTTGGCGAATACTGCTTCCGCCAGGCGAAGGCGCATGCCGAGAGCCGCAGGCAGTTCGGCCGCGCCTTGATGGAGTTCCAGGGCCTGCAATGGAAGTTCGCCGAAATGCGCGTGGCGCTCGACAGCGCGCAATTGCTGCTCTACCGCGCCGCGGTGAATGCCGGCGATGGCCTGCCGGATGCGCAGGACGTCGCGATGGCGAAATACGCCTGCAACCAGGCGGGCTGGATGGCGGCGAATGAATCGATGCAGATCATGGGCGGCACGGGCTACAGCCAGGATCTCCTGATCGAGTATTGTGTGCGCAAGACGCGCGGCTGGATGATCGCCGGCGGGTCGCTGGAGATCATGAAGAACCGCATCGCCGAGGGTGTCTTCGGCCGCAGCTTCGCGCAGCGCGCCCCGAAGTGACGAACCTCTCGCAGGCGCTGCTCAACCCGCGCCGCATTGCTCTGATCGGTGCTTCCGCCGACCAAGCGCGCCTGACCGCGCGGCCACAGCGCTACCTGCGCCGGCACGGCTATACTGGCGCGTTGTTCGCGGTCAATCCGCGCAGCCCCACCCTGCTCGGCCAGCCCGCCTTCGCCACACTCGACGCCATCCCGGGCGAGATCGATTTCGCCTATATCCTGCTCGGCACTGAGGCGGTCGAGGCGCAGGTGGCGGCATGCGCGGCGCGGCGAATCCCTGTCGCGTGCATCCTCGCCGATGGCTTCGCCGAGGCGGGCCCCGAGGGCCAGGCCTTGCAGGCGCGCGTGGTGGCTGTGGCGCGCGCGGGGGGCGTGCGACTGCTCGGGCCGAACTCGATGGGCGTGGTCAATCTTCGCGCCCGCACCGCACTCACCACCAACGCAGCGCTGGAGGCGGAGAGCCTCGTCGCCGGGCGCGTCGCCCTCGTGTCGCAATCGGGCTCCATGATGGGCGCGCTGCTGTCGCGCGGTGCGGCGCGCGGGCTTGGCTTCTCGCATCTCATCGGCACGGGCAACGAGGCCGACCTCACCGCCGGCGAGATCGCCTCGATGTTGCTCGACGACGCGGATGTCGATGTCATCTGCCTGTTCCTTGAGGCGCTGCGTGCGCCCGAACACCTCGCCGCCGCGGCACGCAAGGCGCATGCCTTGGGCAAGCCGATCATCGCCCTGAAGCTCGGCCGCAGCCCCTTCGGCGCGGAGCTCGCGACCAGCCATACCGGCGCCCTGGCCGGCAGCGACGCCGCCGCTGCAGCCTTCTTCCGCGCGCATGGCATTTTACGAGTAACGATGCTCGAAGCATTGCTGGAGTTACCGGCGCTCGTCGCGGGGCAACGCCCTCCGCCGCGCGCTCATCGTGCGGTCGGCGTGATGACGACGACGGGCGGCGGTGGTGCGCTCGCCGTCGATGCGCTCGGTGTGCTCGGCATCGAGGCGCGCAAGCCCGATGCCAGCGCCGCGGCGTTGCTCGATGCGGAAAAGCTGCCGCATCACGGGCGTCTGCTCGACATGACGCTCGCTGGCACGCGGCCGGATCGCGTGATTGCAGGGCTCGCCGGGCTGCGCGCGGCGCACGATACGGACCTCGTGCTCGCGGTCGTGGGCAGTTCCGCGCAGTTTCGGCCGAAGGATGCGGTGGGCGGCATCATCGAGGGCGCGAAGATCACCGGCAAACCCGTCGCCGTCTTTCTCGCACCGGAGGCCGAGGCCTCGCTGCGGTTGCTAGCCGAGGCTGGCATCGCTGCCTTTCGGACGCCCGAAAGTGCCGCGGATGCGATCCGCGCCTTCTGCGACTGGCGCGCGCCGATGCAGGCGCCGCCAGCCGAAACACCGAACATCACGGTGCCGGAAGCGCCCGACGAGGCCGCAGCGCGCGCGCTGTTCGCCCACCTTGGCCTGCCCTCCGACGCTGTCGTGATGCGCCATGATGCCCCACCGGGCCTGCGCTATCCTGTCGCGCTGAAAATCCTCTCGCCCGACCTGCCGCACAAGACCGACGTGGGTGGTGTCACGCTGCACATCGCCGATGCCGAGACGCTCACGCATGAGGCCGCAGCGATGCGCGCGCGCGTCGCGGCCGCAGCACCGGAGGCCCGCCTCACGGGCTGGCTCGTGCAGCCGATGGCACGGGGGCTGGCCGAGGCGATCCTTGGCTTCCGGCGCGACCCGGAGGTAGGCCCAGTGGTGCTGCTCGGCGCCGGCGGCGTGCTGGCGGAGTTGCACCGCGACATCACGTTGCGGCTCGCCCCGGTCGATCTCGCCACGGCGCGGGAGATGATCGGCGAGGTGCTTGGCCTGAAGCCGCTGACCGGCTGGCGCAACCTGCCGCTTGGCGACCTGGAAGCGCTCGCGCTGGCTGTCGTGGCCGTCTCACGCCTCGCGGCGTTGGAGGGCATCGCCGAGGCTGAGATCAACCCGCTGATCATCGGCCGCGCCGGCGAAGGCGTGACGGTGGCCGATGCCTGGGTGGTGTGCAGGGCGGCTTTCCCCGGCCCCGCCACAGTGGCAGTCTGACCCCCATGGACGCCGAACATCTGATCCGCGCGCGCTATGGCTCCCTGCCCTTCGCGCCACCCGAGATTCCCCCAGCATTGGCCGCGTTGCTCGGCCGCAGCGTGACGCGGCGCTACAGCGGCGATCCCGTGCCCGATCCGCTGCTCGATACCGTGCTGGCCGGCGCGCAATCGGCGCCGGCCAAGTCGGATCTGCAGCAGTATTCCATCCTGGTCACGCGCAACGCCGACAAGCTCGCGGCGATCGCGGATGCCATCGGCACCATGCCCTGGATCAAGGACGCGCCGGTGTTGCTGCTGTTCTGCGGCGATATCCGCCGCGGCCGGCAGATCTGCGCGCTGCACGGCCGCGCGCATGCCAATGACAGCATCGACACCTTCCTCAACGCCAGCACCGATGCCGCGCTCGCGATGGGCTTTGGCATCATGGCCGCGGAGGCCGTGGGGCTCGGCACCTGTCCGATTTCCTATGTGCGCAACAATCTCGACCTGATCACACAACTCTTCGACCTGCCCGACGGCGTGTTTCCCGTCGCGGGTCTGACGCTCGGCTGGCCCGCTGCGCGCAACGCGACCTCGCCGCGCTTGCCGCCCTCGGTGGTGGTGCATCGCGAGCGCTACGATGACAGCGGCCTCGCCGCCGCGCTGCCCGCCTATGATGCGCTCCGCCCGCCCGGCAAGCCGCGCTATCCGGAGGTGCATGGACCAAAGCCCGAAGGCTGCCTCTGGAGCGAGAACAGCGCGCGCCAGCTCGCCGTACCGGAACGCGCGAATTTTCGCGCCTGGCTGGCGTCCCGGGGGATCAATCTTGGCTGAGCCCGTCTTCGACAACCCCGGCGACCTCGACCGCGTTCCGGCCAAGCCGACGCGCAAGCTCACGGTGAAGCCGCGCCACGCGGCAAGCCTCATCGTCTGGCGCCAGGGCACCAGCGAGCCCGAGATCCTGATGGGCATGCGCCACGCCAAGCACAAATTCATGCCGAGCGTGCTGGTGTTCCCCGGCGGGCGCGTCGATCGCGCCGATCACGGCGTGAAGGTACTCTCCGAACTGCGCGAGGAAACGCGCGAAATGCTCGCGCATCGCGCGCCACCCTCGCTTGCGCGGGCGCTCGGCGTGGCCGCCATCCGCGAGCTGTATGAGGAAACCGGGCTGCTGCTGGGCGAGCGCAAGGGGACGCGGCTGTTTACCGATCTCGCCGCGCTGGCGTATCTCTGCCGCGCCGTCACGCCGACTTCGCGCGCCATGCGTTTCGATGCGCGCTTCCTGATCGCGTCCGCCGCCGCCGTAAGCGGCGAGATCGCGGGATCGGGCGAACTCGAAGGGCTGAGTTGGATCCCGCTCTCGGAGACGCGGGCGCAAAAACTTGCCGACATCACGCGCATGATCCTCGACGAGTTCACCGATTGGCTGGCGACGCCGCCCGAGGCGCGGCATCTGCGCCCGCGCATTGTCTATCGCGGCAACGACAACCGCATGAGCGACGCCTGACGCAGCAAAGGGCCGGGTCACGAAGGCTCGAAGTGGTCGCCTTCTTGCCGCACGGTCCCTTCCGCGGCCAGTTTCAGCAAATGCGCGAGCAGGCTGCGCGCGGCGCCGGGCAGCAGCCGCGGGTCCAGCGTCGGGCCATAGGCGGCGGGCACGAGGTCGTGCGCCGTGGCGCGGCCGGCGGCGCGCAGTGCGTCGAGCACCCGCTGCTCACGCTCGCGCCGATGCTCGGCCAGCGCGGCAACGAAGGGGGCGGGCTCCGGCAAGGGAGGGCCATGGCCGGGCAGGTACAGGTCGTGCCGATGCGCGGCAAGGCGTGCCAGCGACTTCATGTACTGCGCCATGTCGCCATCGGGTGGGCCGACGACCGTGGTGGACCAGCTCATCACGTGGTCGGCGCTGAACAGCGTGCCTGTGCCCGCCTCGTTCTCCAGCGCGAAGCACAGATGGTTGGCGCAATGGCCCGGCGTGTGGAGTGCGGTGATGCGCCAATCGTCGGCTTCCACCATTGCGCCATCTGGCAGGATGATGTCGGGGCGAAAACTGTGGTCGCCGCCCTCGCCGCCCTGATCCGGCGGTGTCAAATGCGGGGCGAAGCCCAGGCTTGGCGCGCCAGTCGCTTCCTGCAAGGCGGCAACACCCGGCGAATGGTCGCGATGCGTGTGGCTGACCAGGATCCTGGTGATCGTCTCGCCCTGCGTGGCGTCGAGGATCGCACGCAGATGCGCCGCATCCACCGGCCCCGGGTCGAGCACCGCCACGCGGCCGCGCCCGATCAGGTAGGTGTTGGTGCCGCGGAAGGTGAAGGGGCCGGGATTGCCGCAGAGGATGCGCCGCACGCCCGGCGCCACTTCGGTCGCGACGCCGACTGGCGGGGAATCCTCGCGCAGGAACTTCATGTCCGTCTCCGCCGTAATTCGCGATGCAGAATATACAGGCTGGCCCCCACGATGACGATCGAGCCGATGATGGTCCACAGGCCCGGCACGTCGCCAAAGGCGATCCAGCCGAACCGCACCGCCCCGAGCAACGACGACTAGGAGTAGGGCGCGATGGAGGAAACCTGTGCGCTGGCCCAGGCCTCCGTCATCAGCACCTGCGCCACGCCGCCGAGCAGGCCGATCAGGATCAGCAGCATCAGGTCATGCGTGTTCGGCGTCACCCAGACGAAGGGCATCATCAGGGCGAGCACGCCGGACATCAGCAGGGACTGCCAAAGCACGATGGTGATGGAGCTTTCGGTGGCGGAAAGGCTGCGCACCATCAGCGTCGTCGCGGCCGAGAAGATGCCGTGCAGCACCGCGGCGATCAGCCCGAAGCGCACGGCGCCACCGTAATCGCCGGTGAAGGCGCCTTGCCCCAACGCGATGATCGCGATGCCCAGGAACCCGGCCAGCACCGCGCCGAAGCGATGCAGGCCGACCTTCTCGCCGAGGAACGGGATCGACAGCAGCGTGACGAATAGCGGCGTGGTGTTGGTGACGGCGGTGTGCTCGGCCAGCGGCAGCACGCCGAGCGCATAGAAGCTGCATCCCATCGCCAAGGTGCCGCTGGCGGCGCGCAGCACATGGCCGGGCAGGCGCTTCGTACGCAGCACGGCGGCAAGGCTGCCGCCCCGCGTAGGTTGCAGCACGATCAGCAGCACCACCGGCAGGGCGAAGGCACTGCGGAAGAACATCTGCTCCAGGAAGGGCACGCGATCGACCATCGACTTCACGACGGCGCTCATCACGGCAAAGATCGCGCAGGCCAGCAGCATGAAGATCACGCCACGGCGAAAATCGTGCCTGAGCGCCATCAACCCAAGCCCTTCGGGCCACCCGCTGCCGCGGCGGCCATCTGCTGCGCGTCCGCACGCTTGCGCACATGCTCGCGGTGCAGATTGTACAGACCCGCCGCCATGACGATCGAGGCTCCAGCGAGCGTGGACCAGGACGGCACTTCGAACCAGATCAGGAAGCCGAGCAGGCCGCCCCAGAGCAGCGTCATGTATTCGTAGGGTGCCAGCGCCGAGACCGGCGCGATGGCGAAGGCGCGGGCAAACAGGAAATGCGCGCAGCCATTCGCGAGGCCGAGGAAGGCCAGCGCCAGCGTGATGTCCCAGGTGGGAATCACCGGACCGAGCGGCGGAAAGGCAGGCAACAGCAGAAAACCCACGGGCACATGCGCCGCGAGCAGCCAAAAGGCGATCGCCTGCGGCGTGTCCGTCGCCGCCAGCACCCGCGTCCAGATTCGCGTGATCGCGAGCGTGCAGGCGCCGACCAGCAGCATCGCGGCCTCCCATCGCCAGAGCTCGCCGCCCGGCTGGAGAATCACCATCACGCCGGCGAAGCCCACGCAGGTGCTCGTCCAGCGCCGCCAGCCGACGCGCTCCCCCAGCAGCGGGATGGCCAGCACCGTCATCGCCAGCGGCGCCGCCGCGTTCACGGCGTAGGAGGCTCCGAGCGGGAAGTCATTGAACCAGGCCACGTAGAAGGCGACGGTCACGACGCAATGCAGCGCCGAACGCAGGCCGAGCAGCGGCAGGCGCACCGGCCGCAACCCCTGGAAGCGCACGAGCAGCGCGATGCCGAGCATGCCGAACAGCCCGCGCCAGATCATGGCGACGGCCACGCCCACCTCCGGCAGCGCCCATTTCACCGCCGCATCCGCCACCGAGATCACCGCATAGCCGCTGGCGATGATGGCGATGCCGCGCAGCGTGTCCTGCGCCACCGGGAGCCGGGGGGGGGGGGGGGCTCGCGCCGGCCGTGCCGCCGGCGCGCCGGTTTGTCGGTCAGGCAAGCGGCTGGCCCTCGAAGGCCATCTCGGCCTCGGCCTGCTGGCAGGTGGCGCCCTGGTCGTCGCGGGTCTCGAGCCGGAAGCCGGCGCCGTCCGGACGCGCGAGCAGGGTCAGGGGGCGGCCGTCGAAGCAGGGGCGGCGGCCGCGGAAGGCGAAGCGCGCGAGGCGCTTGCCAGGCGCCTGGGCCAGCGCGTGATGTACCAACAACGTCGCCTGCAGCGGGCCATGCACCACCAGGCCCGGATAGCCCTCGGTACCGGTCACATAGGGGTGGTCGTAATGGATGCGGTGGCCATTGCCGGTCAGCGCCGAGTAGCGGAACAGCATCACCGGGTCCGGCACCATGACGGTGGTCGCGGCATCCGGCCAGGCGGGCGCGGGTTCGGCGGCCTTCACGGCCGCACCCTCGGCGCCGCGATAGACGATGTCCTGCTCCTCCTCGATGGCGAGGCCCGCCGGGCCCTCGACGAGGTGGCGCACGGTGACGAAGACCAGCCGCCCGGTGCCGCCCGATTTCTCCTCTACCTTGAGGATGGTGCTGGTCCGCCGCACCGCCTCGCCTTCCCGCAGCGCGACGGGGTGGAACACCAGACGCCCACCAGCCCACATGCGGCGTGGCAGGTCATGCACGGGTGGCAGGAAGCCGCCGCGCCGGGGGTGGCCGTCGGGGCCGATGGCATCCGGCATCACCCAGTCCTGGAACAACATCCAGTGCCAGGTTGGCGGTAGAGTCGCAGGGGTGGCCATGCCGAGAGTCGCCGCAAGGCCGCGCAACAGCCGACCGTCCAGCCGATCCTCGCGCGTTTCGGTTCGGCCGACGTAATCCTGGTACGCCATCAATCCTCGCGAACGTAGAGCCTGTAATTATCCATGTAGACCACCCGCGTGTAGCGCCTCCAGGTGGCCTCGAAGGCCGGATGGCGCGAGAAATACTCGATGAAGTCGAATTCCTCCGCACCGCATCTTGGAATGCCAGGGTTGCGCGCCACCAGCACCGCACCGGGTGGGGCGCGCGCGAAATCCTCCGCCACGGTGCGGTAGACGAGGAATTCGGGGCGCGACATCTCCCACGTCTCGCGGTAGCGCGCCGCGTCGGGCGGGCAATCGGTGTAGGCGCCGACCAATAGCCACAGGTTCATGGTGCGCAGCGTGGATCGTGCCTGGGCATAGTTCAGCGCCGGATAGACCGGGTAGATATCCGGCGAGAGCACCAGCAGGCGCTCCCCGGCGACCTCGCGCTTCAGCGCCACGGCCAATCGCCCGGCGTCCAGATGCCAATACCAGATCTGCCGCCAAGGGCTCTCACCGTGCAGTTGCACGATACCGATGCCGCAGGCCGCAGCGAGGGCAAGCATCTGCGCCGAGCGCCCTGCCCGCGCCGGCGGCAGCGCCTGGTCCATCCACCGCGCCAGCACAACGCCGCCGAGCAGCACCGTGGCCATGCCGACCGGCACCACATGGTAGGACCAGCCCTTGTGCTGGACCCAGGCCGAGAGGAAGGCGCCGATACCCCAGGCGCCCAGCCCCCAGGCAAGCGGGCCGGCGCCGCGCCAGGCCAGCAGCGCCAGTACCGCGAGCAGCGCCATCAGGGCGGTGCCGAGCTTGTCGCCAAGCAGCACATCGACCAGCCCGAAACCATGGCTGTCGAGATAGAAACCCATGACCAGCGGCACGACATGGCCGAAATAATCGGGGAAGATCAGGGGGACGAGCACCAGGTACAACGCCCAGACCAGGGCCATCAGCCAGGGCAGCGGGTCGCGCAGCGCCGCCCGCGGTCCGCGCCGACACAGCACCAGCGCCTCCACCAGGAAGGGCACGGCCAGGAAATGCGGCTTGAGCGCGAAGGCCAGCGCGGCCGCCACCGTGACCGCGAGCGCGAGGCCGGAGCGGGTTGGCAGCCCCTGGATGCGCCGCGCCACCAGGAAGGCATAGGGCATGGCGAACAGCCCCATCAGATGCTCGCGCTGGCCCACATCATAGGCGGCGAGCACCGCGGTGAGCGGCACCAGCGCGTCCAGCATCGCGGCCTCGACCGGACCTTCGGCGTCACGCTCGCGCAGGCGCATGGTCATCCGCCAGGCCAGGACACAGCAGGCCATGACGCAGAGCAGCAGCGCCTGCACGCCATCCAGCGGGCTCCAGCGCGCGATCGCCGCCGGGATCGCCGTCAGCACGAAGATCAGCGGCGGGTTGACGTCGAGCAGATCACGATAAAGTCGCTCGCCCGCCAACCAGCGTTCGGCGAAGTTGAGAATCGCCGCGACATCGTGGTTGAGCGGCGGCGAAAGCGCCATCAACGCAAAGGCCAGGGCCGGAAGCAGCGCCAGGGCGCGCAGCAACCTCGCCCGCGCCGAGGGCAAGGCTTGCGGCAAGGGACGCGTCTGGGGCGCGGCATCCACCTCGATGGCGGAAATCGGATTCGGCGGGGTCATCAAGCGCTCACGGGCCGCAGTTTCGGCGCGGGGAGGCCCGCACGCAACCACTCCCAAGGCCTTTCTCCGCCTTGATTGTGGCAGCGACACGGCGATGCCGCCCCGCCCCGCCGCGCCAGCGCCTCACGGTTGCCGCGCAAGCGCCTTGCCGCCGCCGCGACTGACCGCCACAAGACCCGGGTGGAACCCGCAGAATACGCCCTGATGGACGCCGCCGAAAACGGCATGTGGTGGTATCGCGCCGTGCATGCCCGAGTGCTCGATGCCCTGCGCGCCCGGCCGGGCGCTCCCGGCCCGGTGCTCGATGCCGGCTGTGGCACGGGCGGCTTTCTCAAGCGCCTTGCCGATCGCCAGCCCGGACGGCCTGCCATGGGACTGGAATACGATGCCGAGGCCTCCCGTCGCGCCGGCGCGAAAGCCGGCTTCCCGGTGGTGGTGGGCGACGCCAATACCTTGCCCTTCGCACCCGGCAGCTTCGGTGCGGCGGTCAGTATCGATGTCATCTGCCATGCCGGGCTGGACGAGGCGAAAGGCTTGGCCGAGTTGCACCGCGTATTGGCCACGGGTGGCACGGTGGTGGCGAACCTGCCCGCCTATGAATGGATGCGCAGCGCTCATGATGCGCGCGTGCACACCGCCCGGCGCTACACCGCCGCCAGCGCGAGACGGGCCTTCGCCGCGGCCGGCTTCATCGACATCTCCGCCCGCTACTGGAACAGCCTGCTGTTTCCGCTGATGGCCCTGCAGCGCAAGGTGCTGGCACGCCGTGCCGATGCGCCGAGCGACGTCACCGATTTCCCTCCCTGGCTCGACCACACCCTGCATGCCGTGTCGGAGACCGAACGGCGGATCGGCGGCCTGGGCATTCCCATGCCGGGCGGCGGTTCAGTGCTGGTGGTCGCGACCCGGCCATGAACGCACGTCCCAACGCGACTTTGAACGAAGGAGTTACCCCGCGTGACTGAAAGCCTCGGCCGCGGCATCGGCCTTTCCATCGTGGTGCCGGTCTATCGCGGCGCCGCCACCGTCGGCGCGCTGGTCGAGGCGTTGTCCGCGCTGCGTCCCGAGGGGGGCATCGAGATCATTCTGGTCAATGACGGCAGCCCGGACAATTCCGGCGATGTCTGCCGCGCCCTGGCCGCGAGCGCCACCGTGCCGCTCATCTACATCGAACATGCGCGCAATTTCGGCGAGCACAACGCCGTCATGTCCGGCCTGCGGCATGCGCGCGGGCGCTACGTCATCACGATGGATGACGACCTGCAGAACCCGCCCGAGGAGGTGACGCGGCTGTACGACCACGCCCGCCTCGGCGGCTGGGACGTGGTGTACACGCGCTACGCCAAGAAGGAACATGATGGTTGGCGCAACCTCGGCAGCCGCTTCGCCAATGGCGTCGCGGACATGCTGCTCGACAAGCCGAAAGGGCTCTACCTGTCCTCCTTTCGCTGCATGAGCGCCTTCGCGGTGGAGCAGGTGGCGCGCTACGCCGGCCCCTACCCCTATGTCGATGGCCTGCTGATGCAGGTGACGCAGCGCCTGGACAGCATCGAGGTGAAGCACCTGCCGCGCGCCGAAGGGCGCAGCAACTATACGCTGAAGCGCCTGGTGCTGCTGTGGCTGAACCTCGCCACCAACTTCTCGGTGCTGCCGTTGCGCCTTGCCATCCTCGCCGGCGCGGGGCTCGGCCTGCTCGGCCTGCTGGCCGCCGCCTTTGTGGTGATCGAGGCGCTGATGGGCGAAACCCCCTCCGGCTGGGCCTCGATGATGACGGTGCTGCTGCTGGTCTCGGGCGTGCAGTTCCTCATCCTGGGCGTACTCGGCGAATATGTCGGCCGCGCCTTCCTCTCGGCCAATGGCAAGCCGCAGGGCGTGGTGCGGCAGGTGATCATGGCGCCCGGCACGGCGCCCGGTTCCACGGGGGACGCGCCGAAAGTGCGCGCCGTTTCCTGATGTTCCATTGGATAATCCTGGCGGCAGCCATCACGACCTCGCTGGTCGGGCAGGTGCTGCTGAAGTCCGGCGCTTCGGATTCCGTCGCCGCCTCGGCCGGCTTCATCGATCAGCTGTTCCGCTGGCCAACGATCATCGGCCTGGGGTGCTATGGCGGTGCGGCGTTGCTGTACATCATCGCGCTGCGCAAAATCCCGATGAGCGTGGCGCTGCCCTGCACCGCGGCGAGCTATGTGGTGATCGCGCTGATCGGCTGGACGATGTTCGGCGAGACGCTGGGCATGGCCAAGATCGCGGCAATCGGGTTGATCTCAGCCGGCGTCATCCTGCTGGCGACGACAGCTTGAGGCGCGCGCTGCCACTGGTGGTGACCCCCGCCTTCCCCGATGGCCTCACCGTGCTAGACGGCGCCGGCCAATGGCGCGGGCGCGACGGCGCTGTGGCACGGGAACGCAGCAAGGTGCTGGTGGTCGCGCTGCCCGACGGCAGCGCCGCGCAGGCGGCCCTTCGCCTCGCCCCCGTCACCGCCGCCTATCGCGCGCGTTTCCGGCAGGAGAGCGTGATGGTGACAACGGCGAGCGTTTGCCTTGGGTTTTGAGCGCTCACCCGAACGCACCCACCTCATGCACGATCGCGGCCGAGCATTCGCGCAGCAGGTCGAACATCGCGCCCATCGGCTGGAACAGCGTCGCGTGTTCCCGCGCATAGGAAGTTCCCTCGCGGGACGGCGCGGCCTCGAAGAAGTCGAGCCCTGTGGCAGGGTCCGGCTTGGCTGGAAAAATCTCCGCCAGCAGCTTCAGCGCAGGCTCCACATCCAGTTGCAGGATGCCACGCACCAGTGACTCCCGCGTGGCGTCATGGCGCGGGCTGAATTCCGGCAGGGCCACCGCCAGCAGCCAGATGCGATGGATCAGCGCGAGCCGAAGCGCGTGCAGCAGCACCAGCCGATCGGGCATCTGCGGCAGATCGGGCCAGGCCGCACGCAAGGCCAGGTGATCGGCCTGGAGCCGGCGGAACATGCGCCGCACGGCCGAGGAGAGGTCGAGCTTCTCCAAGGCCGCGGCAACATTCATCAGTTCCTCGCGCCGCCCCGGCCGGCGCGTCGCCCCGGCACGGTCCAGCCAGGGGCCGGGGTCGAGCGTATCGACCGCCGCGCGCAGCACGCCGATGTCCGAACACGCCGCCGCCCGCGCCGCCATGGCCAGCGCGCGGGCGAAGCGCGGGCTGCGGGCGCGCAGATCGGCGAAGGCATCCGGGTTCGCCGCCGCCGCCGCGCCGAGGCCGTGCAGCGTATTCGCGAGCCAGCCCAACTGATGCAGGATCGCATTGTTCGGAATGGCCCGCAGCTGCGAGGGATGCGTGATCCGCACCGCCCCCCCGCTGGCATCGGATTGCCGCGCCGCGGGGCGTGAGCC
>JBBSCP010000072.1:0-15742 GCA_038250135.1 Acetobacterales bacterium
CCATGGTCAGCATGCGGTTCACGGAGAAATGCCGGCCGATGTCGCGCAGGAAGGGCACGTAGCGCAGCGCGTCGAGCCATTCCGCGTTGTCGAGCATGATGGCATCCGACGGGCCTTCGCCGAAGCGCAGGAAGGCATCGAACACGCGGCGGATGCCTGCCTTATTGAGCTCGATCTGCGCGTCGGTCAGCAGCGGCCGGGCCTCGTCGCGGAAGGAGGGGTCGCCGACCTTCGTCGTGCCGCCGCCCATCAGCACCACAGGCTTGTGCCCGGTTGTCTGCATCAGGCGAAGCAGCATGATCTGCACGAGCGAGCCGACATGCAGGCTGTCGGCCGTGGCGTCGAAGCCGATATAGCCGGCGACGGTGCCGGTGCGCAGCCGCGCGGAAAACGCCTCGGCGTCGGTCACCTGATGGACGAAGCCGCGGGTCTGGGCTTCTTGCAGAAAATCGCGTGTCTGGGTCATGCTTTTGGTCGGGGTCTTCCGGTCGGAGCGGTTGCGTAGCACGGTGGCAAAATGCTGCGAACCATCGGCCTAATGAGCGGAACCTCCCTGGACGGCGTCGATGCCGCCTGGGTGGAGACCGATGGCGAGCGTATCTTGCGCTTCGGTCCCGCGCTGACGCTGCCCTATGAGCCCGCGCTGCGGCGTGATCTGCGCCTGTTGCTCGACCGCGCACCGAGCCTTGCGCAGGATGATCCCTTCCTGATCGACTGCGTGAACCGGCTGACGACCAGGCATATCGAGGCCGTGCGGGCGATCGGCTGGCAGGCGGATCTGGTGGGCTTCCACGGCCAGACCATCCTGCACCGCCCGGCCAGGCCGGCGGCGCAGGATCTGTTCCACGCGGCGGGTGGCCCTACGCGCGCCAATGCAGGCTTCACCTGGCAGGTCGGCGATGCGGCGCGGCTGGCGCGGGAAACGGGGCTCTCGGTCGCCTATGATTTCCGGAGCGCCGACGTGGCGGCGGGTGGCCAGGGGGCGCCGCTGGTGCCGGTGGTGCATGCGGCGATGGCGCGCGACCTACCCAAGCCGCTCGCGGTGCTCAACCTCGGCGGCGTCGGCAATGTGACCTGGATCGGGGCGGATGGCTCGCTGCTGGCCTTCGATACCGGCCCGGCAAATGGGCCGCTCGACGATTGGGCGCGCAACGCGACCGGCGAGCCCTATGATCGGGACGGCAAGCTCGCCCTTGCCGGCCAGGTGGATGGTGGGGTGCTGGCGCGGCTGCTGGGCGACCCATGGTTGGCCGCACCGCCGCCGAAATCGCTGGATCGGCTGGATTTCGACCGTGCGCTGCGGGAGGCGGGGGCGACGAAACTCAACCCGGCCGATGGCGCGGCGACGCTGGTGGCCTTCTGCGCTGTCTGCGTGGCCGCGGCGTCGCGCCACTTTCCCGAGCCGCCGGTGCAGTGGCTGGTGGGCGGCGGTGGGCGGCGCAACCCGGCGATGATGCGCGCCCTGTCCTCGGCGCTGGTCGAACCGGTGCGTCCGGTGGAGGTGGTGGGCTGGAACGGCGATGCGCTGGAGGCGCAGGCTTTCGGCGTGCTCGCGGCGCGCGTCTGGGCCGGCCTGCCGCTGACTTTTCCGGGCACGACGGGCGTCGCCGCCCCGCTGCGCGGCGGTCGGATGGTGGGGCCGCTGCTATAGCAGCGGCCCCTGCCTTTTGAGGCGCCCGGAGGGGCGCCCGCGCGCAGCGGATGTTTGTCACATGCGCACCAGCGCATCGGCGCGAAAGGCAAGCGCGCGGAGCGTGCGGCCGCCGCTTGAGGGCACAAAAAACCCCGACCTTCAGTCCGCCGCGAGCGCCATGCGGCTGCGGTTCAACAGGCCCATGACGTGATCCTCGGCCGCATCGGCCACGGCCTCGGCCTGGGGGGGCGTGAAGATGTGGCTGGCACCCTGCATCACACGGTAGTCGATGTTGATGCCCTTTTGGGTGTTCAGCTTGTCCACCAGCTTCCGCACGCTGTTTTCCGGCACCAGCTCGTCATCCGAGCCATGCAGCATCAGGCCATTGCAGGGGCAGGGAGCGAGGAAGCCGAAATCATAGTGGCTGGCCGGCGGGCTGATGCTGACGAAGCCGCCCATCTCTGGCCGGCGCATGAGCAATTGCATGCCGACATAGGAGCCGAAGGAATAGCCTGCGACCCAAAGCGAGGAGGAGGCCGGGTTCACCGCCTGGAGAAAGTCGAGCGCCGCCGCGGCGTCCGAGATCTCGCCGATCCCGCCATCATAGCGGCCCTGGCTGCGGCCGACGCCGCGGAAGTTGAACCGCAGGGTGGAGAAGCCCATCGCCTGGAACCGCTGATACAGCACATGAACCACACGATTGTTCATGGTGCCGCCGTGCAGCGGATGCGGGTGCAGGATCAGCGCCACAGGGGCGTGTGGCTGCTTGGCATGGTGATAGCGGCCTTCGAGGCGGCCATCAGGCCCGGCGAACATGACTTCAGGCATCGCTCGTTCGATCCAGTCTCGGTTGTGGGCATGGCGCCTCGGGGCGAACCCCGACGCAGGCGCCACACTCCATGGGCCAAGGCCCGCGCGCGGCGGCGCGGCCTCAACACCGTTTGGGGAGCCACGGGCACCGCGTGGCGGCGCACCTTGGGACGCAACTCAGGTTGTCCTCCACGGCCCTCATTGACGGGCCGTGATGGCACCAATAGCCTTTTCCAGCTGACTGGCGCTTGCCGTCAGCCAAATTCGGGTCATGTCTCAAACAGGTGCGGGGGAGGCCCACGCCCAAGGGCACCCAGGGGCGGGCTCCCGAGCCCCCCTGAGCCCTGGTAATATAGGTTATCAGGTGGCAGGTTTCATATCGGATTCATGGCATGGCCCGTATGTTCCTGCGTTTGACCTGGCATGACGAGGCAAAGACACCCCCTGGGCAGCGCCTTTTTCGCGCAGGAAGCGGTGGATGACCCCTAAATACATGCTTACCGGGAAAATGTCATGAGACTTTCTACCAGGGGTAGATATGCCGTGATGGCCATGGTCGAACTCGCCGCGCGGGAACGCTCCGATTCCGAAGGGCGGTGTCGCCCGCAGGTCAGCCTGGCGGAGATCGCGCAGGCCCAGATGCTTTCTCTCGCCTACCTCGAACAACTGTTCGGCCCGCTCCGCCGTGCCGGCCTGGTCGCTTCAATCCGTGGGGCCGGGGGCGGCTACCGGCTGGGCCGCCCGGCGCGAGAGATCTCGATCGCCGTGATCGTCGAGGCGGTGGACGAGCCCCTGCACGCCACGCGCTGCGAGGAAGGCGGCCCAGGCTGCCTCGCCGGGGAGCGCTGCCTGACGCATGATCTCTGGGCCGAACTCGGCGACCAGATCCGGCTGTTCCTGGCCTCGATGACGCTGGCCGATGTGATCGAGGGTCGCGTCATCGGCCGCGCCCAGCCGCCAGGCGCGGCTGAGCCCGGCCGGCGCCCCGCCGAGGCGGCGCAATAGGGCGCATGCTCCTTTATCTGGACGCCAACGCAGCCGAGCCCCTGCGGCCGGAGGCGCGCGCTGCCGCGCTGGCGGCGATGGAACTGCCAGGCAATCCGAGCTCGGTCCATGCCGCTGGCCGCGCCGCGCGCCGGGTGCTGGAGGCAGCACGCGAGGAACTCGCCGCGCGGTTCGGAGCGCGCCCGTCGGATGTGGTGCTGACGGCCGGCGGGACAGAGGCCAATGCGCTCGGCATCCGCGCCCTGGCCCCCGGCAGGCACCTGCTGCGCGGCGCGAGCGAGCACCCCGCGGTGGTCGCCGCCACCCCCGATGCCGTAATACTGCCGGTGCACCGCGACGGCACGCTCGACCTCGCGGCACTGGCGGCGGCGCTGGCGGCGAGCGGTCCGGCGCTGGTCTGCCTGATGGCAGCGAACAACGAGACGGGCGTGCTGCACCCCTTGGCCGAGATCGCTGCGCTGTGTCGCGCACAGGGCGCACTGCTGCATGTCGATGGCGTGCAGGCGGCAGGGCGGGTGGCCCTTTCGTTGCGCGAGATCGGAGCGGATAGCCTCGCCCTGTCCGGCCATAAGCTCGGCGGGCCGAAGGGGGCGGGGGCGCTGCTCCTGCGCCCGGGCCTGGCGCCCACGCCCCTGATCACGGGGGGCGGACAGGAGCGGGGTTGGCGCGGCGGCACCGAGCCCCTGCCCGCCCTAGCCGGCATGGCCGCCGCCGCCGCCGCTGCCTCGCCAGAGGCGGCTTCGCGCCTCGCGGTTCTGCGCGATGCGATCGAGGCGGGGGCCTCGGGCGCCGTCGTCGCGGGCAGTACGGCGCCACGGCTGCCCAATACCAGCCTGCTGGTGTTGCCTGGCGTGAAGGCCGAGACGCAGGTCATCGCGCTGGATCTCGCCGGCGTGCAGGTCTCCGCCGGCGCCGCCTGCTCCTCGGGGCGCGTCGCGGCAAGCCCGGTGCTGGCGGCGATGGGCTTCGGCCACGACGCCGCCTGCGGCATCCGAATCTCCCTGCCCTGGAACGCGCCCGAGGACGCGGCCGCGCGCTTTCTCGCCGCCTGGGCAGCCATGCGCGACAGGCTCTCGCGCCCCGCCGCCTGAACCCCCACATTGGGAACGCCATGAGCCGCCCGAACCGCCCGATCTACCTCGACAACCACGCCACCACGCCAGTCGATCCGCGCGTCCTGGCGGCGATGCGCCCCTGGTGGGAGGAGAATTTCGCCAATCCCGGCAGCGTCGAACATGCGCTTGGCCGCGCCGCCGAGGCCGCGGTGGAGGAAGCCCGCGCCCATGTCGCGCGGCTGATCGGCGCCGAGGCGTCGGAGGTGGTGTTCACCTCGGGTGCGACGGAATCCAACAACCTCGCCATCAAGGGCGCCGCCCGCTTTGCCGCCGCGCAGGGGAGCGAGCGTCGTCGCGTCGTCACGCTCGCCACCGAGCACAAATGCGTGCTGGAGAGCGTGCGCGACCTCGCCGCCGAGGGATTCGAGCCAGTGATCCTGCCGGTGCAGCCCAATGGGCTGCTCGACCTCGGCCTGCTGGAGGCGACGCTGGCCGAGGCGCCAACGCTGCTCCTCTCCGTCATGGCGGTGAACAACGAGATCGGCGTGGTGCAGAACCTCGCCGCGATCGGCGAGATGGCAAAGCGCCATGGCGCGCTGTTCCACACCGATGCGGCGCAGGCGGCGGGGCGCATCACCCTCGACGTGCAGGAGATCCGCGCCGACCTGCTCTCGCTTTCCGGCCACAAGATCTACGGCCCGAAGGGCATCGGCGCGCTGTATGTCCGGCGCCGCCCGCGGGTGCGCCTCGCGCCGCTATTCTCGGGCGGCGGGCAGGAGCGTGGGCTTCGTGCGGGCACGCTGCCGGCGCCGCTGATCGTGGGGCTCGGCGAGGCCGCGCGAATCGCCGCCCTCGAGGGCAGCCTCGATGCCGGGCGCATCGCCGGGCAGCGGGATCGTTTTTGGGCCGCGCTGGCGGCCGAGGTGCCAGGTCTCATCAAGCATGCCGACCTGGAGCATCGCGTGGCGGGCAACCTCTCTCTGGGCTTTCCCGGCAGCGTCACCGCATTGGCGTTGATGGCGGCCGCGCCGGAGATATGTGTCTCCACCGGCTCGGCCTGTTCCTCGGCGGAAATCGAGCCGAGCCACGTGTTGCGCGCGCTCGGCCTGCCCGAGGCCCTGGCGCGCGCCACCTTGCGCATCGGGATCGGCCGCTTTACCTCCCCCGCGGACGTGGATCATGCCGCCGCGGCACTTGCGCGCGCCTGGCGTCAGGTCCGTTCCTCGACAACACAAACCTCGCCCGTCGCGGCGGGCTTGGTGGAGTAGGTTCCTCAGATGCCGAAGATGACTTTCATCGAGCGTGACGGCACGCACAAGCAGGTGGACGCGCCGCTCGGCTTGTCGGTGCTGGAGATCGCGCACAAGCATGGCGTGGATATCGAGGGCGCCTGCGAGGGCTCGCTCGCCTGCTCGACCTGCCATGTCGTGGTGGATGCCCAATGGTACGGCAAGCTGGTGGTCGCGACCGAGGATGAGGAGGACATGCTCGACCTCGCCTTCGACCTGCAGGAAACGTCCCGCCTGGGCTGCCAACTCATCATGAGCGACAAGCTCGACGGGCTGGTGGTGAAGCTGCCCTCCGCCACGCGCAACGCCGGCGGGTGAGCGGGTTCGGACGCGCGGATGGGCTGTATCGCCGGCTGCGCGCAGCCTCGGCCGCGCCCTGGCGCGCCTACACATGGCACCCCTTCGTGCAGGGCCTGGCGGATGGCACGCTGCCGCCCGCCGCCTTCCGGCGCTACATGGTGCAGGATTACCTGTTCCTGGTGCAGTTTTGCCGGGCTTTCGCGCTGGCGGCCTACAAGGCTGAATCCTTTCCCGCTTTCCGGGCGAAGATCGAGGCGGTGTCCGGCCTGCTGCACGAAACCACGATGCATCTGGGCTATTGCGCCAAATGGGGGATCCCCGAGGCCGCGATCCTGGCCGAACCCGAGGCGGCCGAGACGGTCGCCTACACGCGCTGGGTGCTGGATCGCGGGATCGCGGGCGATATCCTCGACCTCGAAGTCGCACTTGCCCCCTGCACCATCGGCTATGGCGAGATCGCGCGCCTGATCGAGGCCAGCCCGACGCGCAACCGCGACGCCAACGCCTATGAAAGCTGGATCGCCATGTATGCCGGCACCGAATATCAGGCGCTGGCGGCGGGCGCCGCCGATCGGCTCGATGCGCTGGGCGAGAGCCATGGCGGGGCCGCGCGCCTGCCGGCGCTGAGCGCCGATTTCGCCAAGGCGGCGCAATTGGAGGCCGATTTCTGGCAGATGGGGCTGCGCGCGGCATGAGGGTGCTGGTCGCCATGTCGGGGGGCGTCGATTCCTCCGTCGTCGCCGGGCTGCTCAAGGCCGAGGGGCATGAGGTGATCGGCGCCACCCTTCAGCTCTACGACCACGGCGCCGCCTTGCAGAAGAAGGGTGCCTGCTGCGCCGGGCAGGACATCCACGACGCCCGCCGCGTCGCCGACACGCTCGACATTCCGCATTACGTACTGGACCGCGAGCAGCGCTTCCGGGACGCCGTGATCGCCGATTTCGCCGATACCTACGCGCGCGGCGAAACACCCATCCCCTGCGTGCGCTGCAACCAGAGCGTCAAGTTCCAGGATTTGCTCGGCCTCGCCCAGGATCTCGGCTGCGATGCGCTGGCGACCGGCCATTACGTGCGTCGTGTCGAGGGGCCTGCCGGGCCAGAGCTCCACCGCGCCGTGGATGCGACGCGCGACCAATCCTACTTCCTGTTCGCCACCACGCGCGCCCAGCTCGCCTATTGCCGCTTTCCGTTGGGCGACTACGCCGACAAAGCCGCCGTGCGCGCCGTGGCGGCGCGGTTGGGCCTCGCGGTCGCGGACAAGCCGGACAGCCAGGACATCTGCTTCGTCCCCGCCGGCCGCTACGACCAGGTGGTGGCCAAGCTCCGCCCCGAGACCGCCGAGCCGGGTGATATCGTGGATATGTCAGGCCGCGTGCTCGGCCAGCACCAGGGTATTGGGCGCTACACGGTGGGCCAGGGCCGGGGCCTCGGGCTCGGCGGCAGCGAGGAGCGCCTGTTCGTCGCTGCCCTGGACGCGCCGCGCCGGCGCATCGTGGTCGGCCCCCGCGCTGCGCTGCCGCAGACCTCCGTGGTGGCGGGCGAGGTGAACTGGCTGATCGACCCGCCCCGCGAGTCCTTCGCCGCCCAGGTGAAGCTGCGCGGGCGGGAGGCACCGCGCCCCGCGACGCTCATCTTCGAGGCCGCTTCCAGCCTGCTGCGCGTGGAGCTCGCCGAGCCCAACATCGCCGCCCCGGGCCAGGCCTGCGTGGTATATCAGGGCGAACGCGTGCTGGGCGGCGGCTTCCTGCGTCGTGCCGCGATTGACAGCGAAGGGGCCGCAGCCTAATTGCCCGCACCGCGCAGCGGCGTAGCTCAGCTGGTTAGAGCACGGCACTCATAATGCCGGGGTCGGCGGTTCAAGTCCGCCCGCCGCTACCAAATCCACGGTTCGTTCCATGGCGGCTCCATCGGCGACACCCGGGTTCGGCATCAGCTGCGCCGGGCGGCGATAAGGCAGGCCTAGTCCCGACTTTCCCGCCAGCCTCCCCCTTGGTGGCGCCTTCCGCCCGCTTAGCGGCACGGGCGATGTGCCATAAGGCAGCGTGAGCGGATTTCATGCTGTCAAACATGAGATCGATTCAATTTGAACGAATAGTGCTTTAGCCTCGGTCGCGCCGCCGCACGGGCGCGCTGCGCGGTGGCAACGTGATGCGGGAAGCGAGGTGGGGATAGGCGTCGGTCGCGTGCGGCACCGCCATGGCAGCGACGAATTCGGCCTGGAACGCCGGCTCGATCGCGGTCTCGATCTTCTCGATCCGGCGCACCAGTTCCTGCAGTTCTATGCGCGACGCCGCGTTGAGCAGCGCGATCCGCGCGCCATGCCCGGCCGCATTGCCGACCGAGGTGATCCGCTCCGGCGGGCAGTCCGGCACCAGACCCAGCACCAAGGCATGCAGCGGGTCGATATGTGCGCCGAAGGCGCCGGCCAGCTTGATGCGCGAAACCTCCGTGACGCCGAGCTTCGCCATCAGCAGCTTGGCGCCGGCATGCAGCGCGGCCTTGGCGAGCTGGATGGCGCGGACATCGTGCTGCGTCACCGCGATGCGCGGGCCGGCTTCCTGGATCAGGTAGGTGAAGCTGCGGTATTCCTCCCGCACGCGCCAGCTGCGCGCGGCGCATGCGCCGTCGATCGCGCCGTCGCTGCGCAGGATGCCGGCCAGGTGCATCTCCGCGATGGCCTCGATGATGCCCGAGCCGCAAAGGCCGGTGACGCCGACCTTCGCCACCGCGGCGTCAAAGCCCGGCGCATCGGACCACAGCTCGCAGCCGATCACCTTGAACCGGGGCTCCAGCGTGGCGGGGTCGATGCGGATGCGCTCGATCGCGCCGGGTGCGGCGCGCTGCCCGGCGGTGATCTGTGCGCCCTCGAAGGCGGGACCGGTGGGGGAGGAACAGGCCAGCAGGCGGTCGCGGTTGCCCAGCACGATCTCGGCATTGGTGCCGACATCGACCAGCAGTGTGATCTCCTCAGCGCGGTGCGGCGCCTCCGACAGCACCATCGCCGCGGCATCGGCGCCGACATGGCCGGCGATGCAGGGCAGGGCGTGCAGGAAGGCGCCCGGCGCGATGCTGAGGCCGAGGTCGCGCGCGGGGATGTCCATCGCCGCATCGGCGGCCAGCGCGAAGGGGGCCGCGCCGAGCTCCACCGGGTCGAGGCCGAGCAGCAGGTGGTGCATCACCGGGTTGCCGGCCAGCGTCACCTCCACGATGCGGTCGGGCGGCAGGGCGGCGCGCCCCGCCAGCTCCGCCACCAGCGCCGCCAATGCGCCGCGCGCGGCGGCGGTGAGTTCGGCGGCGCCACCCGGGTTCATCATGGCGTAGGAGACCCGGCTCATCAGGTCCTCGCCGAAGCGGATCTGCGGGTTCATCACCCCTGCCGAGGCGACCACCTGCCCGGTGCCGAGGTCACAGAGATGCGCTGCGATGGTGGTGGAGCCGAGATCCACCGCGACGCCGTGCACCGTCTCCTCCAAGCCGGGATAGACCGCGACGATGTCGCGCCGCGCGCGCACCGCGACGGTAACCGCCCAGCCGCCGCGCCGCAGCGTCGCCTGCAGCCCGGCCAGCACGGGCAGGGGCAGGGCCAGCGCAGACAGGCCCCATTCGGCCTCCAGCGCTTCCATCAGGCGGCGCGCATCGCTGCGCGGGTCGCCCATGTCGGGCTCGGCCACCGCGACATGGTGCAGCGTGACGACAGGGTCGAGCATGATGGGGCGCGCATCGGCGTCCTTGGCAATGACCTGGCGGTGCACCTGCTGTTCCGGCGGCACGTCCACCACCGCATCGCCGAACAGCCGCGCCTGGCAGCCGAGGCGCCGTCCCGGCACCAGCTTGCCGGGCTTCGCCGCCAGCCGCGCCTCCGCCTCGTTCGGCGGTGAGAGGGCGGCGGCGGCGGCGCTGATGCCGTGCTTCAGGTGCGTGCCTGGCTGCAGCACCACCTGGCAGCGCCCGCAGATGCCGCGCCCGCCGCAGACGCTATCCAGATCCACGCCGAGCGCGCGTGCCGCCTCCAGCACCGTGGTGCCCGGCGCGAAGCGACCGCGCCGGCCGGAGGGCGTGAAGATCAGGGCGTGGTCGGTCACGAAGCGGAGCCGCCCGCCGCCACCAGCGCCGCCAGCCGGGCCGTGTCGTAGGCGGCCTCGATCCGCGCCGCTTCCTCCGCCACCGCTGTATCGAGATCGACACCGCAGGGGCCGAGCGGCGTGCGGCGCCAGCCGGCGAGGTAGGCGTCCTCGTCACGCGCGCCGCCACGCATCGCGGCGCGGTCGATCGCTGCGGCGAAGCGGGGCGGCAATTCGCGCTTCGCGGTGCGCCGGCCTTCGCGGGCCAGCAGTTGCGCGGGAATGTCGCGCCAGGAGATCAGCAGCAATTCGGGCATCAGGCGGCGTGCGTCCGCAGGAAGTGGGTCGGGCCCGGCAGGCCCGTGTGGCGCGTGACCAGCGTCACGCCGCGCGGCGCGGCGGGGCGCCCTGCGCCAGGAAGCGCCGCGCCGTCTCCACCGCGACGGAGGCGTCCCGGCAATAGGCGTCGGCGCCGATCGCCTCGGCGAATTGCTCGTTCACCGGCGCGCCGCCGACCAGGACGATGATGTCGTTGCGGATGCCCTTGGCCTTCAGCGCCTCGATCACCGTTTTCATGTAGGGCATCGTGGTGGTCAGCAGCGCGGACATGCCGAGGATGTCCGGCCGATGGTTCTCCAGCGCTTCGAGGAAGGTCTCGACCGAGGTATTGATGCCGAGGTCCACCACCTCGAACCCGGCGCCTTCCATCATCATGGAGACCAGGTTCTTGCCGATGTCGTGGATGTCGCCCTTGACGGTGCCGATCACCATCTTGCCGAGTTTCGGTGCGCCGGTTTCCACCAGCAGCGGGCGCAGGATGGCCATGCCGGCCTTCATGGCGTTCGCCGCCATCAGCACTTCCGGAACAAACAGGATGCCGTCGCGGAAATCCTCGCCGACGATGCGCATGCCCGCCACCAGGGCCTTGGTCAGGGTGTCGTAGGGGGACCAGCCGCGCGCGAGCAGCAGGTTCACCGCTTCCTCGATCTCGGGTTTCAGGCCGTCATACAGGTCCTGATGCATCTGCGTGACCAGCTCGGCATCCGGCAGGTCGGACAGGATGATCTCGTCGGGCATGCTTTCACCATCTTGGCCGGGCGGGGCCGGGAAAGGATTTAGGCTGCGCGGGCGCCGCTGTCATCCGTTCCCGCTTCAACGCCTCGCGGTTTCGCGATAGGATACGCACTTACCCGTGAGGACCAACCTTAGATGCGTCCGCCTGCGCTGCCGGATACGCTGGAATGGCCGACGCTCGGCCTGCTGGCCGGGCTGTATGGCGCCTGGCTCGGGCTGGTGTGGTTCCACGCGGCGCTGCCACCCTGGCTTTGGCTGCCACTGGCGGCGATCGCCTCGGCCTGGTGGGGTTCGGCGCAGCATGAGCTGATCCATGACCACCCGACGCGCAGCCGGCGGCTGAACCGCGCGCTCGGCACGCCACCGATCTGGCTGTGGCTGCCCTTCGAGCGCTACCGGCGCACCCACCTGACACATCATCGCGACGAACGCCTGACCGACCCGCTGGACGATCCGGAAAGCCGCTACTGGACCCCCGATTGCTGGCGGCAGATCGGCGCCGTCGGGCGGATGCTGGGCCAGACGCAGGCAACGCTGGCGGGGCGGCTGCTGTTGGGGCCGTTCTGGGCCATCGGGCGGTTCTGGCAGCAGGAGGCCCTGGCGCTCCTGAGCGGCAACCGGGCGGCGGCGGGCGCCTGGGCATGGCATGCGCTGTGGGTCGTGCTGCTGCTGGGCTTCGCACTCGGCGTAGCGGGCCTGCCGCTGTGGCAATACCTGGCCGGCTTCGTCTGGGGCGGCACGGCGCTGTCGCTGATCCGGTCCTTTGCCGAGCACCGCGCGCATGCCGAGCCGGAACGCCGCACCGCCATCGTGGAGAACAGCTGGCTGTTGGGGCCGCTGTTCCTGTTCAACAACCTGCACGCGGCGCATCACCGCTGGCCATCCCTGCCGTGGTATCGCCTGCCGGCGACCTACCGCGCACACCGGGCGGAACTGCTGCGGCGCAATGGCGGGCTGGTCTATGACGGGTATGGCGACGTCTTTCGCCGCTTCCTGTCGCGCCCGCACGACACGCCGGTGCACCCCACCGGCCGCGCGCCGGGGCGTGGTGCCGCTCAGCCGGGCGAGGCGTAGCCGGCGGCCACCGCCTCGTGGTCCCAGGCGAGGGTGGTGGCGAAGCTGGTGAGGTCCACCGGCGCGAAGCCGGCGATCAGCAGCGCCTGTGCCTGCGGCGCGAACCAGGGGCGTGACGCGGCGGCGGCGAAGGCTTGGCGCAACCGCGCCACCGACTCGGCCGGCAGGCCGGGTGCCGCAACGAAGGCCGGCATCGGCGCGAGCGCGGTCGAGGCCAGCACGCGGATGCCCGCCGTCAAATCCGGCCGGTAGCGCGCGATCAGCGCGTGCCAATAGGCATCGAGCGGCCCGATATCGATGCTGCCATCCAGCACGCTGTCCAGGATCCGCCGCGCCGTCACCAGATCGCCCTTCACCTCGGCATACAGCGGACCGCCACGCGCCTGCCAGTGTGGCAGCAGGTGGTGGCGCAGCGCGTTGAAGCCGGAATGGGAATGGCCGACGGTCCAGCCGAGCCGGTGGCCGAAACTGTCCTCCAGGCTGCGGAACGGGCTGTCCGCCCGCACGATGAGGTCGGAGCGATAGGCGGCGCGGCCTTCCGCCCAGCCCAGTGCCGGGATCGGCGCCGCGATCGGCACGACCTGCGCGAGGCCGAGCGCGATGGGGTAGCCGCACATCTGCACGCAACCGAGATCCGCCCGACGCCACAGATCCTCGAGCGGCCGCGGCGCGGGGTGGGGCACGTAGTCCAGCGCGACCTCGGCTTCCTCGGCGACTTGCGCGATCAGTGCCTGCCAGGCGGCCTCGGCTTCCGGCGCGACCGCGTACATGCGGGCATTGGCGATGAACCGCGTTTGCGGCGCCTCCGCCCGCCGAGATGTGGGCGCCATCACGCGAAACGCAGCCGCTGCCCGACGCCCATCGCCTCGCCCTTCTTCAGCATCGCGTGGCCGAGCGCGATGTCGGACAGCGACAGGCCGCGATGCCAGAACAGGATGGTCTCGTCCTGGCTTTCGCGGCCGGGCTTCAGCCCGGCGACCACCTGGCCGATCTCGGCATGGTAGCGGCCGGGATGCAGCTTGCCGGCGTCGAACAACGGCTTCAGCGCGCCGAAGCGGCCGGCGCGGGCCTGGCCGAAATCATCCATCAGGAATTTGTCGGCGATGTCGGCCAGCGAAAGCTCAACCGCGCTCATCGTGCCATAGGGCATGACCAGCGCACCCTTCTTGATCCATTCCGTCTTCAGCAGCGGCTCGGGCTCCGCCAGGCGCGATGCCTCCACGACGATGTCGGCGCCGCGGATGCAGCTTTCCCAGTCGTCGGTGACGATGACCTTCTTGCCGAGGTCGCGTTCCAGCCGCGCGCCGAAGGCATCGCGGCTTTCCGGGCGGCGGGAATGCACGCGGATCTCGTCGAAATCGAAGATTCCGTCCATCAGCCGGACATTCCAGTAGGATGTGCCGCGTGCGCCGATATGGCCAAGCACCTTCGCACCTTTCGGTGCCAGGTATTTCGCCCCGATCGCCGTGACCGCGCCGGTGCGCATGTCGGTGATGGCGGAAGCGTCGATGATCGCCTTCGGCACGCCCTTGAAACGGTCGAACAGCAGCAGCAGCGCAAGTTCGCTCGGCAGATTGTGCAGGTAGTTGTCGTAGAAGTCGGAGACGACCTTCACCCCGGCCGCATCCACCTCGCCGCCGAGCGAGCCGCGCAGCACGTTGAAATGGCCGCGCGCCACGCCGGGCTCCAGGTGCATGCGAGGTTCGATCACCGCCTCGCCACGGCCCTGCGTCGCCAGCTGTTCCTCGATGGCCGAGAGGATCTCGGCATCGGTGATGTTCAGCGCTTCGACGTCGAAGCGGTTCATGAAGGTGAAGTAGAGCGGCGGCATGGCGTCGTGCATGGTCGGTGCCTTCATCTCAGCGGCAGACGGCGGAATACGCCGGGCCGGTCCGGGTCGCGGAACTTGTCATAGGGACCTTCGTCGAGGAACAGCCGATGGCAACGCGCCATCCCTTCGCGTGAAAGCGTCACGCCCAGGCCGGGGCCTTCCGGCACCGCGACGGTGTTGTTCTTCGGGCGGAAGGGGCCTTCCTCGATCACGTCGAAGGGCTGCATGCGGAACAACGACTGGCTCGGCTCGCGCAGATGCGGATAGGCGGCGGCCAGGTGCAGATAGGCAGCGCTGGCGATGCCTGAATCGCCAGAGTAGCACCAGAAATCCAGCCCCATCGCCTCGCAGGCGCCGATGAAGCGGGTGGTGCGGCCGATGCCGCCATGGCTGTTCACATCGGTGCAGAACGCATCCGGCACGCCGAGCGCCACCGCGCGCCGCAGGTCGGGCGTGTGGACGGAGAATGGGATGGCGGTGTGCTGGCGAAGCTTCTGCATCTCCTCCGCCGTGCCCACCGGGTCTTCCCAGCAGCGAATGTCGAGCGGCTCGATCGCGCGCGCGATGCGCTTCGCCTCGGTCAGCGAATAGGCCTTGTTGCTGTCTACGCGCAGCACCGCCGCCGGGCCCAGCGCATCGCGGAGCAGTTCCAGCATCCGGATGGATGGGGCGGGATCCGCCGTGGACAGCTTGCCCTCGAACATGGTGGTGCCGTGGCTTTCGTGCAGCATCAGGCAGTAGTCGCGAACCGCTTCCGGCGTCGCCTCGCCGCCTTCGCGGAAGGCGAAATAGTCGGTGAAGGGGATCGCCTTGCGATGCGCGCCGCCGAGCAGCTGGTACAGCGGCTGGCCCCAGGCCTTCCCGCGAATGTCCCACAGCGCCATCTCGACCGCGCCGAAGGCACGGATGGCGGCAAGGTCCACGTCGATGGTGCCGACACCGCGCCAGCTCGGCAGGCAGAGCTCCTCGGCGCCCTGGATGTCGAACGGGTCGCGGCCCACCAGACGCGGCGCGAAGCTGCGCTCGATGGTCGCGACATTGGCCGGCGAGGGGCCTTCGCCGAGGCCGGTGATGCCAGCATCCGTCTCGACCTCGACGATGGTCTTGCTGAAGCCGGCCAGCGCGCCATGGCTCCACAGATAGGGCAGTTCGAGCGGGATGTTCACCGGCGTCGCGCGGATCGCGGTGATCTTCATCGCAGGGCCTCCTCGATACGACCTTGCGCATCCAGCGCCAGGGCTTCCACCGCATCGGGCGTCACGCGGGCAGCGCCAGGGAGAAGGGGAAGTGGCAGCGCACCAGGCGCCCGGGTTCGGCTTCGCTCAGCGCCGGCGCATCCCGCGCGCAGCGCGGCTGCACGACCGGGCAGCGGGTGTGGAAGCGGCAGCCTGGCGGCGGCGCCAGCATGCTTGGGATCTCGCCCTGCAGTACGATGCGCCCGCGGCGCTGCGCGGCGTGCAGGCTGGGGTTCGTGGATAGCAACGCGGTGGTGTAGGGATGCGCGGGGCGTCGGAACAGCGGTGCGGTCGGCGCTTCCTCCACGATCTGGCCGAGATACATCACCGCGGTCCGGTCCGTGATGCGCCGCACGACGTTCAGGTTGTGGCTGA
>JBBSCP010000073.1:0-15702 GCA_038250135.1 Acetobacterales bacterium
GATTGATGCGTGCAGCCGAGTTGCTGCCAGCCATGTGGTCTTCGGCGGAAGCAAAGAAATTCCTGGACCAGGCATCTGAGTTGGTGCTTGACACGATTCCGCTAGAGTCGCCGCCGGAGCTGGAGCCGATGCCGATGCCGCTGGTCATCGTGCCGGCGCTGGCCTGCATGGCGTCACTACGGCTGAACGCAGACGGCACACTGGTCTATACCAAAGGCCACGGGGGCGATTCCCGGGCAGTCAGCATGAAGCCGGACCAAGCGTTCTGTTTTGCATAACAAGGCCAAATCCCGCAAGCTCCGGTTCGCCGCCTCGAACAGTCCGGAGGCCGAGGCGCTCCCCCTGTTCAGCTTTCGGCGCCCAGAGTCGACTGGCGGGGCCTGGCAGGGCGGGAACTGCGATGGCGACGACAGCAAGAAAGCGCAGACCGATGCCCGTGAGATGCTGCGTGCCGATTCCTTGCTATGAATCGCGGCTGCGTATCCTGGCCGACTGGCTCCGTGAGCCGGGCGAGGATTGGTCTCTGGTGCCGCCACTGGGCGCGATAATCGACAGGCCGATGCTGCTTCTGCTGGTCGGGCTCGCGCGCCGGGGGACGCTCAAGTGCCCGGTCTGGTCCGGCGATTCCGCTAAGCCCCTCAGAAAATTGGCCTTGTCCATCGCCAAGTACCGCCCGAAGAAGTCAGCGGCTCGGCTCCGCTACCCGCCCAGCGCCGCTCTCACCGCCGCCAGCGCCTCACCCGCCTTCGCAGCCTCCGGTCCGCCGGCCTGGGCCATGTCCGGCTTGCCGCCGCCGCCCTTGCCGCCGACCGCAGCGGCCGCGACGCGCACCAACGCCACCGCATCGGCACGGCCTTTCGCGGCCTCGCCCAAAGCCACCACGATGCTCGCCTTGCCCTCTGCCGTGGAGACGACGGCCACGAGGTCTGCCGTGCCGCCGGCCAGGATGGCCTCAGCGATGCCCTTCATGTCGCGCGGCGGCATCTCCCCCAATTCA
Source organism: Acetobacterales bacterium (assembly GCA_038250135.1). Classification (GTDB taxonomy): domain Bacteria; phylum Pseudomonadota; class Alphaproteobacteria; order Acetobacterales; family Acetobacteraceae; genus Falsiroseomonas. The sequence continues at coordinate 998 of JBBSCP010000073.1, forward strand.
CGCAGCGCCACACGCAGCCCGCCGATCTCCTCCGCCGCCGCCGCCGCGCCTCCGGTGGCGAGCTTCTTGCGGAGCTCGCCGACCTCGCGCTCCAGCTTCTTGCGGTCTTCCAGCAAATTTTCGATACGCTCGGCCAACTCGGCAGGCCGCGCCTTCATTGCGGCGGCAGCGGCGTTGAGTTGCCGGTCGCGCTCCTCGATAAGCTTCAGCGCGGCCTCGCCGGTCACGGCCTCGACGCGGCGGATGCCGGCGGCGACAGCGCCTTCGGCCACGATTCGGAACAGGCCGATATCGCCGGTGCGCCGCACATGCGTCCCACCACAAAGCTCCAACGAATAGACGCTGTGCTTCTCGGTGGCGTTGGGGTCGTGGCCCATGGAAACGACGCGCACTTCATCGCCGTATTTCTCGCCAAACAACGCCATGGCACCGACCCCTACTGCTGCGTCGGGCGTCATCAGCCGCGTCACCACCTCGGCATTCTCACGGATGCGGGCATTCACCTCGGCCTCGACCCAGGCAAGGTCGGCATCCGTGATCGGCGTCGGCTGGGAGACGTCGAAGCGCAGACGGTCCGGCGCGTTCAGCGAGCCCTTCTGCGCCACATGCGTACCGAGCTTGCGGCGCAACGCCTCGTGCAGAAGATGGGTGGCGGAGTGGTGGGCGCGGATGGTGCCGCGGCGGGCGTGATCGACCTCCGCCACAACGGGCAGGCCGAGCTTCGCCTCGCCATGCGCGACCACGCCGTAATGCACGAAGAGATCGCCGAGTTTCTTCTGCGTGTCGCGCACGATGATTCGGCAGGCCTCGCCGGCGCTGATCAGGCCGGAATCGCCGATCTGGCCGCCGCTCTCGGCGTAGAAGGGCGTCTGGTTAAGGATCAGCGCCACCTCGGTGCCGGCGGGGGCGCTCTCCACCACCTTGCCTTCGACGACAATCGCCTGGATCGCGCCCTCAGCAGACTCGGTGGAGTAGCCGAGGAATTCGCTGGCGCCAAGTTTTTCCCGGATGTCGAACCACACGGTTTCGGTCGCGGCCTCGCCGCTGCCGGCCCAGGCGGCGCGTGCGCGGCGCTTCTGCTCGGCCATGGCGACGGCGAAGCCATCGGTATCGACCGTCTTGCCCTCGCCGCGCAGAGCATCCTGCGTCAGGTCGAGGGGGAAGCCGAAGGTGTCATACAGCCGGAAGGCGATGTCGCCGGCCAGCGTGCCGCTCTCACCCAGCTTGCCCGATTCATCGGCGAGCAGGCCAAGGCCGCGCTCGAGCAGCGTGCGAAAGCGTGTCTCCTCCAGCCGCAGCGTCTCGATCACCAGGGATTCGGCGCGCAGGATCTCCGGGTAGGCGGCGCCCATCTGGCGGGTGAGCGCGGGCACCAGGCGGTGCAGCAACGGCTCGCGCGCCCCCATCAGGTGGGCGTGGCGCATGGCGCGGCGGAGAATGCGGCGCAGCACATAGCCGCGACCCTCGTTGGAGGGCAGCACGCCATCGGCCATCAGGAAGGTGCCGGCGCGCAGATGGTCCGCCACCACGCGATGGCTCATGCGCCACTTGCCATCGGGATCCTGGCCTGTGGCCTCGGCGCTGGCGACGATCAGCGCGCGCAGCGTGTCGGTATCGTAATTGTCATGCTTGCCCTGGAGGATGGCCGCAAAGCGCTCCAGCCCCATTCCGGTGTCGATCGAGGGGCGCGGCAGCGGCACGCGGGTGCCGGGCGGGCCTTCCTCATACTGCATGAAGACCAGATTCCAGATTTCGATAAACCGGTCGCCATTCTCGTCCGCCGAGCCGGGCGGGCCGCCGGCGATCTGGTCGCCATGGTCGAAGAAGATTTCGGAGCACGGGCCGCAGGGGCCGGTATCGCCCATGCGCCAGAAATTGTCGGCGGTCGGGATGCGGATGATGCGGCTGTCCGGCAAGCCGGCGATCTTTTTCCAAAAGACCGGCGCCTCCTCATCCTCCGAGTAGACCGTGACGAGGAGCCGATCCTTCGGCAGGGAAAAGTCGCGCGTCAGCAGCGTCCAGGCATGCTCGATCGCCTGTTCCTTGAAGTAGTCGCCGAAGGAGAAATTGCCGAGCATCTCGAAGAAGGTATGATGCCGTGCGGTGTAGCCTACATTGTCGAGGTCGTTGTGCTTGCCGCCAGCGCGGACGCATTTCTGCGCCGTGGTCGCGCGCTGGTAGCTGCGCTTCTCCTGCCCGGTAAAGACGTTCTTGAACTGCACCATGCCGCTGTTGGCGAACATCAGCGTGGGATCGTTGCGCGGCACCAGGGGCGAGCTCTCCACCACCTCATGCGCATTGCGCCGGAAGTAGTCGAGGAAGGTCGCGCGGATGTCGTTGCTGCTGCTCATCGTCTGGACGCTGCCGTTCTCGGGGCCGGAGTGGCGCGACGGCCGACAGGGCCGCCGCGAAAGGCGCGAGCCTTAGCGCGGGCGGCGAAAAGCTCCAAGGGGATGGCCCACATCAGGGCCGTCCCGAAGCCATCCTATTCGGCGGCCGCGGCGTCATCCCCCTCGCCAGCCAGCATGGCGCTGGCGAGGCCCGCGGCCTGGGCGCGGATGCGTTTCTCGACGCTGTCGGCCATGGCAGGGTTGTCGCGCATGAACTGCTTCGCGTTCTCCCGCCCCTGGCCGATGCGCTGGCTGTCGCAGCTGAACCAGGCGCCGGACTTCTCCACAACGCCGGCCTTGACGCCGAGGTCGATCAGCTCGCCGACCTTGCTGATGCCCTCGCCATACATGATGTCGAATTCGACCTGCCTGAATGGCGGCGCCATCTTGTTCTTCACCACCTTCACGCGGGTCTGGTTGCCGGTCGTCGTCTCCCGGTCCTTGATCGCGCCGATGCGGCGAATTTCGAGGCGGACGGAGGCGTAGAACTTCAGCGCATTGCCCCCCGTCGTCGTCTCCGGATTGCCGAACATCACGCCGATCTTGAGGCGGATCTGATTCAGGAAGACCAGGAGCGTATTGGAACGGCTGACCGAACCGGTCAGCTTGCGCAGCGCCTGCGACATCAGCCGCGCATGCAGGCCGACATGGGTGTCGCCCATCTCGCCTTCCAGTTCGGCGCGCGGCACCAGCGCGGCCACGCTGTCCACCACCAGCACATCGACCGCGCCCGAGCGCACCAGCGTGTCGCAGATTTCGAGCGCCTGTTCGCCGGCATCGGGCTGGCTGATCAGCAAATTCTCGATGTCCACGCCAAGCTTCTTGGCGTAGCCGGGGTCGAGCGCGTGTTCCGCGTCGATAAAGGCACAGGTGCCGCCCCGCTTCTGCGCCTCGGCGATGATGTGCAGGGCCAGCGTGGTCTTGCCCGAGCTTTCCGGCCCGTAGACCTCGATGATCCGGCCCTTCGGCACACCGCCGATGCCCAGCGCGAGGTCAAGGCCCAGTGAGCCGGTGGAAATCACCTCCACCTCGTCCAGCGCCGCCTTGTTGCCCATGCGCATGATCGAGCCCTTGCCGAAGGCGCGTTCGATCTGGCTCAGCGCAGCATCAAGAGCCTTGTTCTTGTCCATCAGGCCCACTCTCTCCACGGTCCGCGGTCTCAACCCACGGGCGTAATACCCGACAGGACCTTCGCCTGTCGATTACACCCGCACCCATGTTGGCCGATATGGCAGCCCGACTCCAAGCGCCACACAACCCAGGGTCAACGCGACCTGATATGCCTCAGTCCGCGCTGGACGACAAGAACATTTAGGAAACTTTTGTGGGCAGGCTCGGTAATATGGCCTGGGTTTCTGCCACAAGGTCGCTCAAACTGTAGGGCTTGGGCAGCAGCCGCAACCGCTCCGCTGCCAGGTCGCGGCCCAGCGCGGCCTCAGCATAGCCCGAGACGAGCAGCACCGGCAGGTCCGGGTCCCGCGCCCGCAACCTGGCGGCGAGCTCGAGCCCATCCATCCCCGGCATCACCACGTCCGAGACCAGCGCCAGAGGCTGCGGGCCACCGGATTCGACGATTTCGAGTGCCTCCTCCGCCGAGCCGGCAGAGAGCACATCGAACCCCGCGCGCCGCAGGGCCCGTTCGGCGAGGCGCAGCAGCGGCACCTCATCCTCCACCAGCAGCACGAGCTGCCCGCCCATGCCGGGCGCTGGGGCGCGGTGTTCCGGCGGCTTCGCGCGCGGCGGCGCCAGTAGGGTGGAGGGCAGCTCGGGGTCCGCCGGCCCGTCATGGCGCGGCAGCCAGATGCGGAAGGTGGTCCCCTCACCCTGCTTGCTCTCGACCGCGATGAATCCGCCGGATTGGCGCACGATGCCGTGCACGGTGGACAGGCCGAGCCCGGTGCCCCCCTGGTCGCGGCGCGTGGTGAAGAAGGGCTCGAAGATGCGAGGCACCACCTCGGCCGGGATGCCGGCGCCGCTATCCGCCACTTCGAGCATCGCCCAGCGCCCGGGCGGCAGCGATTCGGCGCCGATCGATTCCGGCCGCAGCACCACAGCATGGCGCGTGCGGATCGTCAGGGTACCACCCTCCGCCATCGCATCGCGCGCGTTCAGCGCCAGGTTCATGATCACCTGGTCGAGTTGCGTCGGGTCGATCTTTATCCGCCGCCCCGGCTCCTCGATATCGACGGATAGTCGCACACGGCTGCCGAGCAGACGGCGCAGCAGGTCGGCCATGCCATTGACCGCCGCATTGAGCTCCACCACCTGCGGGCGCAGCGCCTGCTGGCGGGCGAAGGCAAGCAGTTGCTTCACCAGCGCCGCCCCGCGCCCCGCGCTTTCCATCACCTGCTGCAACTCGGGTGCCGCATCGCTGCCCGGCGCTCGGGAAAGGGCGGCCTCCGCACTGCCGGCGATGGCGGTCAGCAAATTGTTGAAATCATGCGCGATGCCGCCGGCCAGCGCGCCAACGGCACGCAGCCGAGCCGCGGCAGCCTGGCCTTCATCTTCCGGCGGCGCCTCTGCGGGACGGGTCAGGCGCAACACGGCGCCGGCCTCGGGCCCACGCACGGGCCGGCGCTCGATCTCCACGCGCGTCGCTTCGGGGCTGGCGAGCGGCACGGTCAGGCGATGCCCTGCGGTGAGCAGCGTGGTCAGCGTCTCCCGCGCCTCGGGGGCGACGAGGTTCACCAGTTGGAGGCCTGGGCGCAGCGGCAGACCCGGGCCGGTGATGGCGGCGAATTCGGGGTTCCAGGCCACCAGCGCGTCCTTGGCATCGAGCAGAGCGAGGCCCGCGCTGGTGGAATCCAAAACGGCGCGCAGGGTAGCGCTCTCGCCCGGGTTGTGGCGCCTGCCCCTTCGGCGAAACCAGGATTCAATGTGGCGATGTATTTCAACCATGACGAGAGTCTCCGCCATTCGGGGGGGCGGCGTCCAGTACCTGCGCCAAAGTCGTGGCGCCGCCGCGACGTTTCCAGACGAAGGCGATGATCTCGGCCACAGCCTGATAATGTTCGGCCGGGATCTCGGCATCGAGGTCGAGCTGGTGCAGCGCCCGCGCCAAGGGCGGGTTGGCGATGAGCGGCACGCCCGCTTCCTCCGCCACGGCGCGGATCCGCGCGGCCATGGCATCGACGCCCTTAGCCACCAACTTTGGCGCCGCCTGGCCGCCGCCATATTCCAACGCGACGGCGTAGTGGGTCGGGTTGGTGATCACCACCGCGGCGCGCGGCACCGCCGCCATCATTCGACTGCGGCCCATGCGTTCGCGGATCTGCCGGCGCCGGGCGCGCAGCGTCGGGTCGCCCTCGCTCTCCTTTGCTTCCTCGCGTAGATCCTGCTTGCTCATGAGCAGCGTCTGCGCGTGACGGAAGCGCACCCAAAGCAAATCGGCCGCAGCCACCGCGGCGAAGGCGATCAGCGCCGCGATCATCAGCCTGAGCCCGGCCTGGCCAGCCTGGCCGATCAGCGCCCCGGCCGGCTCATGCAGCTTGCCCTGCAGACTGCCGAGGTCGCGGATTGCCCACCACAGCGCGGCGCCGACCACAACGAGCTTGAACAGCGTGCGCAGGAACTCCGCCAGCGCATCCGGCCCCACCAGCCGCTTCAGCCCGGCCAAGGGGTTGATCTTGCTGAGCTGTGGGGCAAGCGACTTGGCGGAGACCAGCCCGCCGGTCTGCACCATCGTGGCCGCCGTGGCGCCCAGTGCGGCCGCGGCGGCCACCGGCAGGACCACCAGGAAGCCGCCCCAGGCCAACGTCGCCATCGCCCCCGCCATGTCGATCTCATGCGCGGTCTCCAGCGCGCCGCGCATCGCCCGCATCAACAACACTCCCTGCGCCGGCAGCGCCACGCCAGCAGCAATGGTGGCGAGCAGCAGCGCGACCCACCCGGCTGCCTCGCGCGACATGGCCACCTGGCCTTCTTCGCGCGCACGTTCGATCCGCCGTGGCGTGGCGGCTTCCGACCGATCGGCGCCATCCTTGGCGTCATCGCCCTCGGCCATGGCTCAGCGCGCCCCGGGCATGGCGAGGAAGCTGGCGCGCACCGCTGCCTCGAAGGCCATCAGCATCGGTGCCGCCAGCACCATGAGCAGCCCGAGGCCGGCCAGAATCTGCCCCGGCACGGCCACGAAGAAAGTCTGCACCTGCGGCGCCAGCCGGGCGAGCAGGCCGAGGGCCACGTTCATCACCACCGCGCCCATCACGAAGGGCGCGGCGAGGCGCAAGGCGAGCTCGAACGAGGCCGCGCCCGCCATCGCCACCGCCTCCGCCGCTGCGCCTGCGGGAAAGGGACCGCCGGCCGGCAGCACGGCGTAACTTTCGGCCAGGGCGCGAAGCGCGAGGCCATGCAGCCCGCTGGCCAGAACCAGCGTCGCCGCCAGCAGCCCGAAGGCGCGACCGAGCGCGGTGCCCTGCGGGCCAAGCGAAGGATCCGCCACCAACATGCCTGCAAGGCCGACCATCGCCGCGATGGCCTGTCCCGCCATCGACAGCGCCAGCACGATCAGCCGCGACAGCGTGCCGAGCCAGAGCCCGATGGCGATTTCCATCGCCAGCGGCGGCAGCATCTCGGCCGGCGTCGCGGGTATCGGCGGCAGGCCCGGGGCAACCGCCGGCAGCAGCAGCACGACCAGCGCCAGCGCGATGGCAAGGCGGACCGGCGCGGGAATTTCGGCCTCGCCCAGCCCCGGCATGAGCATCACCGCACCGCCGATGCGCCCCATCAGCAGCACCACGTGGAAGGCGAGGCCGGGCAGCGTCTCCAGCACGGCATGATCGGCGGCGCTCAACCTGCGCCACCGATTGCGACCATGCGGTCGAACAGCCTTTCGGTGAAGCCGCGCATGACAGCGACGGTAAAGGGGCCGAGCAGCACCATCAGCACCCCGCCAACGACGAGCTTCGGCAGAAAGGCCAGCGTTGCTTCCTGCACCTGGGTCAGCGCCTGCAGCAGTGAAACGACCAGGCCGATGGCGAGCAACGCCACCAGCGGCGGCCCCATCACCTGGAGCGACACCCACAGCGTCTCACGCAAGGATTGGGCGAGGGCCTCCTCAGCCGACATGGGATTCTTCCCTCTCCATAGGGCGTCCTGCCCCGTCTTTGCCCGAGCCCCCTGGCCCGGCGCCATCGCAGATCAGATCGGCATCCGCATCACTTCCTGGTAGGCCGCCACCACGCGGTCGCGCAGCGCCACCCCGGTCTGCAAGGCGAGCTCGGCGCGCGAGATGGCCAGCACCGCCTCCGTCACGCCGCCCTGGCCGGTCAGCGCCTGGGTAGAGGCGGCTTCGGCGGTGCGGCTGATCTCGATGCCGGCCTCCATCGCACGGGCGACGAGACCGCCGAAGCCGCCGGCATCCGTCGCCGGCGTCGACCGGCCAACTGCCGCATAGGCCGCCGCCGCGCCTGCAGCCCCGAGACCGCCCACCGCCATCAGCGCAGCGCCTCGATCGCGCGCGTCAGCATGCCGCGGGTGGTCTCGAGGACGGAAAGATTGGCGCTGTAGCTGCGCTGCGCTTCACGCATATCCATCACCTCGACGAGGCTGTCCACGTTGGGCGTTTTGACGTAGCCTCGCGCATCGGCGGCGGGGTGGCCGGGCTCGAACCGCGTCGGGAAATCGCCCGGCGCGGTACCAATGCGCCCGACCGAGACGGCCTCCACCCCCATTGCGCGATCCAGGCGGTTGGCGAAGGTCACGGTGCGCCGCCGATAGGGGTCCGACCCCGGCGCCTCGCCCGTGCTGTCGCGATTAGCGAGGTTCTCGGCCACCACGCGCAGCCGAGTCGATTGCGCCGCCATACCGGCGGCCGAGATGCGTAAGGCGCGATCGAGATCCATGGCCTGTCTCCTTCTGCGTGCCCTGCTCAGCCACCGCGGCCGAGCGTCAGGCGGAACATTCCCGTGAAGCTGCGATGCACCGCCATGGCGAGGGCATGGGCGGTGTCGGTCTCGGCGATGCGCATCGCCTCCCGGTCGAGGGAGACGGCGTTGCCATCCGGCGTGGCCTCGGCCACCGCGCGATCGGGCTGGGAGCCCGCCTGCCCGGGACGCGAAGGGCCGAGATGCCCGGGTTGCGTGCGCGCCAGGGCCGGGCCGAGCTGGCCCGCCAGGTGCTGGCGGAAGCCGATGACGTCTCGCGGCCGGTAGCCAGGCGTATCCGCATGCGCAACATTCTGCGCCAATACGGCCTGACGGCGGTCCAACCAGCCGAGACGGCGTTCGGTGAGGGCAACGAGGCTGCCCTGCGGCGCCTGTCCACCTGCGGCGCCTTGCCTGGTGCGGGGGATCTCCATGGCCCCACCCTGCCGTGCCAAGATGAAGAAAACGTTGCCACGCGCGGCCTTTGTCTGACCCCTTTGCCTGGCCCGCTTCGCCTGACCCTCTTTCTTTGACCCTCTTTGTTCGAAAGGAGTTTGTTAACCCTCGCCGGGCAATAACTGCCGCATGCCCGATCCCCGACATGCCGAGGCCGTGCGTGCCGCCATCGAATCGATGGGCGGCACCATCGCCATCGCCCGCGCCCTGGTGGAGGGCGGGCGGGAGGTCGACCTCGAAGGACTCGACCGGGACGCCAATGCGCTCTGCGTCGCCGTCATGACGCTGGAGCGGGACGAAGCGCGGCGCCTGCGTCCGGCGCTCGAAGCCCTGCTGCGCCAGGTCAACGAGCTGACGGCGGAAGTCGCACGCACCTGAATTCTTCCCTTACCGCCTCTCCAGGATGGAGCGTGCATGCAGGATACGGCAGGCTGGACGCCCACTTTGCTCACCGCGATCGCGGCGCTGGCCGCCGTGCTCGGTGCGCTGATCCTGGCGGCGCGCGGCGCGCGCGCCGCCGGCGTCGGGCTGCGCGCCGGCAAGCGGATGGCAATGCAGGAAATCTTGGCGCTCGATGGCAAGCGGCGACTGGTGCTGCTGCGCTGTGATGGGCGCGACCTGCTGGTGCTTACCGGCGGCGCGCAGGATCTGGTCATCGGCTGGCTCGGCGATGCAACGCCCGGCCCGGCGCGTGAGCCGGGGCGCACGCCATGAAGCGCTGCCTGCCTTTATTGGTGCTGCTGTTGTTGGTGCCGGGGACCGCTGCCGCACAGAGCCTGAATATCGACCTCGGTGCCGCCGGGCAGGCCGGCACCACCTCGCGCCTCGTGCAGCTCACAGCGCTGATCGGGCTGCTGTCGCTCGCCCCTTCCCTGCTGGTGATGATGACGGCCTTCGGGCGCATCGTCATCGTGCTCGCCCTGTTGCGCAGCGCCATCGGCGCACCATCCATCCCGCCCAATCCGGTGCTGATCGGCCTTGCGCTGTTCTTGACGCTGTTCGTCATGGAGCCGGTGCTGATAGCGAGCTGGGAGATGGGCGTGCGCCCGATGACCGAGGGACGGATCGGCGAGCTCGAAGGGCTTCAGGCCGCGGCCGAGCCCTTTCGCAAATTCATGGCAGCACAGGTGCGCGAGGCCGACCTCGCGCTGTTCCTCGACCTCGGTGGCCTGCCCGCCGCGCCGGCCGAGCAGGCGCCCTGGCGAGCACTGACCCCCGCCTTCATGGTCAGCGAGCTGCGCCGCGCCTTCGAGATCGGCTTCCTGATCTTCCTGCCCTTCCTCGTCATCGACCTCGTCGCCGCCAGCCTGCTGATGTCGCTCGGCATGATGATGCTGCCGCCGACCGTGGTGGCGTTGCCTTTCAAGCTGGCCTTCTTCGTGCTGGTGGATGGCTGGCGGCTGGTCGCCGGGAGCCTGGTGCAGGGATTTGTGCCGGGCTAAAGTGCTGGACATCGGGCAACCCTGGAAGCATCGTTCCGGCGACGTTGCCAGGGGGCTGTAATGCGCCGATTCCTGCTTCTCATCGGCTGGATCGTCGTACTCGCGGCGCCGATGGCAGCACCAGAGGCCAGTGGGCCGCGCACAATCCGGTGCAGCCCGCCTGACACCGAGGCGGGTGCCGCCTCCGGCTTCACCACTTTCGAGACACTCGCCGAACGGCTTAACCATGCTGCCCCATCGCTGCGCCTCGATGGCCCGGTGCGGCAGCTGGCAACCGCACAGCCGACGCTGAACTTCACGGTGGTGAAACCATCCGAGATGAACGCCGATGCGTGGCGCCGCAGCTGGTTTGAGGCCGTGGTCTACCCTTCGGATGGCAGCGGCGCCATCTCCGCCCGATTCATGCAACGCGGCGAGGTGCAACCGCCGGCACCGACCGATGATCGCACTGTCTTGACAGCTCGACTGCCGGGCATCGACCAGGGCTGGTGGCCCTCACGTTGGGAAGTGGTGCTGATGCTGTGCACTCGAAGCGCGGCGCCCGCGGGCTCGGCGCGCGAGGAGCCGCTGCTGATCGAGGCCTTCGCCCGCGCGCCGCTCTACGCATCGAGCCTGCGGCTCTCTGCCGCGGCCGGCATGCTGGTGGCACTCGGTCTGTATCTGGCGCTCGCCCTGGCGTCGATGCAGGTTCAGCGCTCGCAACTGGCCGCGCTGCGGGACAGGCTTGGGGGGAGTGCGCCATCCGCGCTGGGCTTTGCGCTGCGGCCGCCCGTCATCGCGCAGGACAGCTTCGGCCATGCGAGCCTGTCCCGCTTCCAGATCCTGATGTTCACCCTCGCCCTGTCCGGAGTCTACGCCTACGCCCTGATTCGCACCGGTGAGCTTCCCAACATCTCCGGCTCCGTGCTCGCGCTGCTTGGCATCACGCTGACGGGCTCGGCGCTGGCCCGCGCAACCGAGGGCTCCTCGGTTGATACCGCCAACCGAATCTGGCTGATCGGCACCGGCGTCATCGACAGCTCCGCCCGCATCCCGGTCTGGTCGGACCTGATCGCGAGCGATGGCGAGATCGATGCCAGCCGCGTGCAGGCCCTGGTGTTCAGCCTGTTCGCCGCGTTCGCGCTGATCGCCTTCGGCACCGCCGACCTGCAGAACTTCGCGATCCCGGACGAGCTGAACTACCTGATCACCATCAGCCAGGGCGCCTATGTCGCCGGCCGTGCGCTGCCGCGCGATTCGGCCAAGCGCCTCAATGAGGAAGTGCGCACCATCCGCGATGCGGAAAACCGCGTCCTGACCGACCCGACCGACGCAGCCGCTCGCAAGGGCTTCGAGACGGCCCGCAACGCGCTCTCATCCTCGCTGATCGAGGTGTTCGGCGAACGCTTGAACGATGCGCGGCTGCGGCGGCTGGAACCGGGCGATCGCACGCCACCGCCACGACCGCTCGCAGGTATCGGCAGCACGGCGTGAGCCGCGCCGGTCGACGCCCGGTGACGCAGGCGCCTTAGCGCGGCAGGTGGCGCGCGATGTAGGGCGGTAGCGTGAAGGCGCCGACATGCATCTCGGGCGACCAGTAGCGCGTCGTCTCCAGCACGCCGGCGACATCGGCGCGCCGGCGGATCTCGGCCACACTCACCTGCCGACAACTGGCATCCTTCGCCGCCCAGCCCAGCGTCATCAGGCCGCCGACATAGGTCGGAACGGCGGCGACATAGGCGAAGACGTCGGGGAAGGATTTCGCGCGGCGGAGCGACGTCTCGCGCAGTTCACTGGCCTGCATGAACGGCACGCCGCACTGGTTCACCACCAGGCCCCGCTCGGTCAGAAGCCGGGCGCAGTTCGCGTAGAATTCATCGGTGAACAGTACCTCGCCCACACCGATCGGGTCGGTGCTGTCCACGATCACCACATCGAAGCTGCCTTCGGGCGCCTGGCGCACATAGTCGATGCCGTCGCCGACGATCACCTCGGCACGCGGATCGGTCCAGGCATCGCCGCCGATTGCGGGCAGGTGCTCCTTCGCGAGGCGAATCACCTCGCCATCGATCTCGACCATGACGGCCTTGTCCACCGTGCGGTGTTGCAGCACGTGTCGCAGCACGCCGCCATCGCCCGCCCCGATGATCAGCACGCGCCGCGCCGAGCCATGCGCCAGCAGCGGCACATGGGCAAGCATTTCCTGGTAGACGAACTCATCTGCCTCGGTGATCTGCACCACGCCGTCGAGCAGCATGACACGGCCATGCGAATGGCTCTCGAAGACCAGGATGTCCTGGAAGTCCGACGTCATGCGTGCAAGTTCATTCTTCACCAGGAAGCGCTGGCCCCATGCGGCGTAGAGCGTCTCGTTCACCCAGGCATCGGTCGTCATCGCAGTTCCTTGCAGACAAGACAAAGGGGCGGACCGCTCGGGCCCGCCCCTTACAACGTTCGGCGTTCGTCGGACAGCTTAGCCGATCAGGCCGCGCTTGTGTTCGGCAAGCTGTATGCGCTCGGCCTGGAAGCCCTTCTTCAGCGCCGGCAGCGCCCTGTAGGGGTCGCATTCGCCGCAGACGAAGATATCGAGCGCCGCGTAGTCGCGCTCCGGCCACGTGTGGATGGAGACATGGCTTTCGGCCAACACCAGCACGCCGGAGACGCCGCCATTGGGCGAGAAATGGTGGAAATGCCCATGCAGGATCGTGGCGCCGGTAGCCAGCGCGCCTTCCCGCAGCACGGCATCGATATGGTCGGGGTCGTCGAGATTGGTCGCCCCCCACAGATCGATGATCAAGTGGGTGCCCGCATAGCGGACGCCGTTCCGGTGGACGAAGTAATCCTTCGTGTCCACCGAGCGGTTCTCATCAATCTGGGCGTCGCTCGGCAAATCCGAGACCATCCCCAGTTGGACGAGAGCTTCCATATTCAGGGCTCCTTCCAGCCAGCAGATGACCGGGTTGATCGAACATCGATCGGGTCAACGGTCGCGGCGTATGAGGCATGGGGGGCCGGGGCGCAAGAGAAATCGGACCCAGTGATCCGCAAAAAACGCATGTCACCCCCCGGGGGGTCAGGCAAACCCTCGCGTCCCCCCCTGGGGGGGTCCGGAACTTCACCTTGCGATCGGCGCTCCGGCCCGCAAGGACTCCAGACGCTCCGGCAGCACGCGCGCCAGTTCCAGCTCCTGGCGCAGGCGTGGCAGGTCGCCGACATTGTCCATCCCCGCCCCGGTGATGAGCATGAAAGCCTCCTCCAGCGGGCCGCCGGCCATGCGCCCGGCCTCGGCGTTGCGCAGCAGTGTCAGGCCCGATTCCTGGCCGGCCAGCGCCAGCAGCGCCGCGGTGCGCACCACGAGCCGCCGCTCGGGTTCCTGCAACGGCGCCGGTGCCGGCGGCAGGCGGGTGGCGAGCAACTCCCCCATCGCCGCCGCCGCGCCGGCCCAGTCCTGCCGCTCGGCCAGAGATTCGGCCAGTTCGGGCAGCCCCGCCAAGCCGGCCTGGCGATAGCGCGCCGCCGCCGCCGCGTGCTGGCCGAGACGATTGAGCGCGCGGGCATCGAGCAGGGTGCGCTCCACCGTCAACGCCATGGGCAGGCCCGGCGCCTCGGTCTCGGCCAACGCCTCACGCGCCTTGGCCTCATCCCCGGCACCGAGCGCAAGGGTCGCAAGGCGCAGGCCGATTCGCGCCCGCGCCTCATCCCCTGCTGCGCGCGCCAAAGCCTGGCGCAGCACATGCTGCGCACGATCCACGAGATCGAGCGCCGCCAGACGATCCGCCAGCGAAGCGAGCGCCGTTTCGGTAGCATCGCCCGGCGGCAGCAGGGCGCGATGGGCGTCGAACAGCGTCACCGCAGCGATCGGCGACTCACGCTCCAGCGCGCCGAGCAGTGCCGTGGCTTGCAACGGGCGGAGCTGCGCGGCCAAGTCGGGGAACAGCGCCTCCGTTTCCCGCAGTTGCTCGAAGGCGCCGCGAGGGTCCTGTGCCTGCGTACGTAACGCCGCGACACGCAGCCGCGCCTCGGATTCCAGCGCATCGCCACGCCAGGCGGCCAGCGTCGCCTCGACGGCGGTGGCGGCGCCGGCCGCGTCGAGCCGCCCGGTGGCGAGGCGCAGCTCGGCAGCGCGGCGAAGTGCGATGGCGCGGGCGCGTCGGTCGCGGCCCTGCGCCACGGCGCCATAGGCGGCGAGCGCAGGCTCAACTGCGCCCTCGGCTTCCTGCAATCTGGCCCGAGCGAGGGCCAGGGCGGGATCGCCCTCAGGCCGTGCCGCGAGCAAGCGGCGCGCGGCCGCGATCTCCCCGCCCTCGAGCAGCGCCTCGACGGCCGATGCGATCAGGCGGTCGCGCAGCGGTTCCGGGTAGCCCAGCAGCAGCGGCAGGCTCGCCGCGATGGCGGCTGCCGCGGCGGCGCGATCGCCACCCGGCCGCGCGGCGTCGTACAGGCCGCGCCAAAGCTGCGCCTCATCCGAATTGGGCACGCCCGGCGCGGCGAGGCCCTGCGCCTCCGCCACCCGGCCGGCAACCAGCGCGGCGGCGCCCTGCAAGGCCAGCGCGCGCGGCGATTCCGCGAGGCGCGGA
>JBBSCP010000074.1:0-15454 GCA_038250135.1 Acetobacterales bacterium
CGGCGCGTAGATCAGCAGCCCAATGGCCTGCGCCGTGGCCGCTGCAATGGCAAACAGGAAGCCCGTGGCTTCCGCCGCATCCAACCCGTCCAGCGCGCGCAGAAAGCCGAGCAGCGCCACCCCCGACCAGCCCAGCACGAGGCCGACCCAGGCGAGGCGCGGCAGCGGACGGCCCATGAAAAGGCTCTCGCCCGCGGCGATCATCAACGGCGTCGCGGCGCAGATCAGCGCCACCAGCCCCGAGGGGATGCGCGCCATCGCCAGCCAGGCGAAGGCCAGGTAGCCGCCCATGCCGAACAGCCCGAGCAGCGCCACGCGGCCGGCATCGGCGGGCTTGGGCATCGGGCTGCGCAGCGCCAGCGCGATGCCGAGCAGCAGCGGCGCCGTCAGGCAGAAGCGGATGGCGAGCGACCACAGCGCCGGCCACTCCTTCACCACGATGCCCGCAACCGTGAAGGCCGAGGCCCAGAGCGCCACGAACAGGCTGGCGATCAGCAGCCCGCCCTTGCCCATGGCTCAAGCGCGCCGGGCCAGGGCGGCGTCCAGCGTGTTCTCCAGCAGGCAAGCGATGGTCAAGGGGCCGACGCCGCCCGGCACCGGCGTGAGGGCCTCGGCGCGCCTCGCCGCCTCGGCGAAGGCGACATCGCCGACCAGACGGCCATCGGGCAGGCGGTTGATACCGACATCGATCACGATCGCGCCTTCGGCCAGCCAATCGCCGCGGACCATTTCCGGCCGGCCGATGGCGGCGACCAGGATTTCGGCGCGCCGGCATTCCGCCGGCAGATCGCGGGTATGCGAATGCACGACGGTGACGGTGCAATCCGCCGCCAGCAGCAGCTGTGCCATCGGCCGGCCGACGATCCGGCTGCGCCCCAATACCACCGCCCGCGCGCCCGGCAGCGCAGCGCCGGCGGCCCGCAGCAAATGCATCACGCCCTTGGGCGTGCACGGCACTAGGCCCGGCTGCCCGGCGGCGAGGCGGCCCGCATTCAGCGGATGGAAACCATCCACATCCTTCGCCGGGTCTACGGCCGCGATCACCGCATCGGCGTCGATATGCGCGGGCAAAGGCAACTGAACCAGGATCCCGTCCACGCTGCCTTCCGAGTTGAGCCCCGCGATCACGCCCAGCAGCGCGGCCTGCGTCGTGTTGGCGGGCAGGTGCAGCGTGGCGCTGTCGAACCCCGCCTCCAGCGCCGCCTTGTCCTTGTTGCGGACATAGACGCCACTCGCCGGGTCATCTCCCACGCGGACCACCCGCAGGCCGGGCCGGAACGCGAGCACGGCGACGCGGGCCGCGATCTGTTGCCGCAGCGTTGCCGCCACCGCCTTGCCGTCGATGATTCGCGCACTCATGCCAGAAGGTCTTTCAGCCGTTGTTCGGGGCGGGCCGCCTCGCCCGCGATGCGGAACAGCTTGTGCCGCGAGGTCGCACCCCGGCGCAATTCCGACGCGCGTCCTGGGCTGAGCACGGCCCACGACCTCGATGCCGCCCTCGATCGTCACGCGATCAGAAGTACAGCCCGCTGCGCAATAGATAGCCGCGGACGGCGGAGACAGCGATGGTGCCGGCGGTGATCGCCAGGAGCACGACCAGCGGGGAGAGGTCGATGCCGCCCAGTTGCGGCAGGCGGTTGCGGACCGGGCGGAGCATCGGCTCGGTCACGCGATAGAGGAAGTCGGCGATGGTCCAGACGATGCGGTTGCGCCCATCGAGCACGTTGAAGGACATCAGCGTCTGCACGATCGCGGCCAGCAGTACGGCCCACCACAACAGGTCGAGGCCCGCCTGGAGCAGGAAGAACACGGCGTCGAGCAGCATATGGCGAAGCCCCTGGCGTTGCATGCGGAACCTAGTAGCGCGGCGGCGGCGGAACAAGGCGGCAGGTCTTTGCCTGGCTGCCTTGACTTGCGCGCCCGCGTTGCACATAACGCGCGCCTCTCAGGGTTGGCAGCTCAAAATCCGGGATGCGGTGCGGGGGTGTAGCTCAGTTGGTAGAGCGCGTCGTTCGCAATGACGAGGTCAGCGGTTCGATCCCGCTCACCTCCACCACCGCTGTTTGATTTCGGGAACTCAGGTCTGGTTCGGGTGGCGCCTGTAACACAGGACGCACCACATGGCTTCGCCGCCCGGCTCGTATCTCCTCGTGAGGAACAAGCGTCAGTCGCAAAAGCGGTCAGTCCCTGCGCCACTCTCGAGGCTGTCAGCACCCAGGCCGCCATCCGGGAGGCCGATACCGGAACCACAGGTTACTGTATCGCTCCCTGCGCCATCACTGAGCACGTCGTTGCCTTCGCCACCGTTGAGGATAGTTGCGCCTGGCCAACGCAGTATCAGCGCCTTTGAATTCAGCCGTGAAGGAGACGCGGTCATCTGTCGTTATGACCGAGATCAAGCCCTCGGGCATCGCCCCCGGGTGACCCGAATGCGGCGTCAGGAAAAGTTATATGCCAGCCGGCGCGTCGCCTGGAGGGCGTATCAAGCCGCTGTTTAGATTAAATTAGTTGTTCTGGCCTGATATTTACTGAGGAAGATTCGTCCCGGAGCGGTCACTGAAGCCGGCGAACATCGGAAGGATCAGAATATGAAACGGATTGCGACCCTGCTCGTGGCGCTCCTGACGAGCTTTTCGGCCCATGCTGCCATCATCAACGTCGATCTCAGCGGCGCTGTGACCGGCACCGCCATCGTCACCCCGCAGGCAGTCTTCGCCACGGCGTTCCTCCCCGGCACGCTGACGCTCGCCGCATCCAATTCTCTTGTGGTGGGCTTCTTCGATCCCATCGTCTCGCCGGCCAGTAATTCGATCCTGCCGGCGCCGTTCAACACGGGTCCGCTGGCGATGCTGCTGGCCAGCGTCGCCGATTCCCTGACCCTGACCGTCGGCTTCTTCAATGGTGGCGGGGTGGATATCAGCTTCCATGCCGCCGACGGTTCGGTGATCACCACCACCACCCAGTCCTTCGCCAGCGGTTATCAGGTTCAGACCTTCAGCGGCCTCGGTACCTTCGCCGCCGTGTCGTTCGACAACAACACGGACCCGAACGGGCTGCGTTACATGAACTTCAGCTACAACGCCGTTGAGACGCCTGTGCCGGAACCGGCATCGCTGGCGCTGTTCGGGCTCGGGCTGGTCGGCCTTGCCGCGGCGCGCCGTCGGCGCGCACGCACCGCGGCCTGATCGGGGCGCATTCCCACCAGGGAGGCTCCCTCCGGGGGGCCGCCGATTTTCGTGGCGGCCGCCCAATCGAACTGTGTCATCAGCTACGCGGCTAAGCCGCGCTGGCCAAGTCGGTGCCGGGGCAACTCACGCGGCGGCTCACCGATCCCGACCCCGCGCGCGCCCGGCGGGCCTTCGAGGCGATGATGGGCATGAAGCGCATCGACGTCACCACGCTGGAGCAGGCAACAGGGCAGGGCTGACACCCTTCGTACCCCCCCTTTCAAGAACCGTGGAATTCAAGGGGCTTCCCGTGTAGAACTGTTCTTCTGTGTGAGGACACCGGGGAATCATGGCGCGCACCGTCAAGACGGCTTCAGGCGAGGGCAGGATGGCGGCAGTAGGCCGCCGCTTTGCCTCGCCGGCCGTGAAATCCGTGATCAAGCGCCGGCTGGGCGAGCTGCTCGCCCTGCTGCTGGTGCTGGTCGGGCTGGTCTTGACCCTTGCCCTGGCGAGCTACGATCCCGCCGACCCCTCCTTCTCCACCGCCACGGCGCGCGAGCCTGGCAATCTGGTCGGCGCGCCGGGCGCCATGCTGGCCGACACCCTGTTGCAGGGCTTCGGATTCGCCGCCGCATTGCCCATCGCCTGTCTGTTCGGCTGGGCGTGGCGACTTTCCACGCACAAGGGCCTGGCCCCCTTCGCGCTGCGTCTTGCCTGCCTGCTGGCCGCGCTGCCCCTGCTGGCGGCCACGCTGAGCCTGCTGCCGCTGCCCGAGGCCGCGCCCGCCCCGGCCGGCGCCGGGGGTGCGGCCGGCCCGGCGGTGGCGGAGGCGGTGCTCGGCTTTCTCGCGAGCCTGCTCGGCCCGGTCGGCGCCGGCATCGCGCATTTGGCGCTGGGCCTGCTCACCGCGGTGCTGGCTTTCTTGGCCCTGGGGCTGAGCCTCGGCGAGTGGCGGCGTGCCGGCAGCCTCGCGGGCAGCGCGGCCGTCAGCGCGGCGGCCGGGGCGGCGGCCGGGGCGGGGCAGGCGACGCTCGGCGCCGCACGCGCCACCGCCATCGGCGCAAGACGCATCGGCGAGCAGGTGCCGCCAGGCCTGCTGGCACGCGCCGCTCGCTGGCCGTTTCGCGCCCTGAGCGGGCTGTTCCGCCGCGGCCGGCCGGCCGAGACCTCGCTCGCCGAAATGCTGCGCAATGCCGATGAGGCGGCCAGCGCGGGCGTCGCCCCCGGCGCCGTGATCCGCCGGCAGGAGCCACGCTTTGGCGATTTGGCGGCTGCGCCGTTCCTGCCCACGCCGGCGCATGCCGCCCGGGCCGCCAAGCCGCCGCAGCCGCGAGTCGCGGAACGCAGCGCGCCGCCCAAACCCGACGAGGCCGCGCGGCAGGGCAGCCTGCCGCTGCCCGACGGCACCTGGCGCTTCCCGCCGCTGTCGCTGCTGGCCGCCGCGCCGGCGCGGCGCGGCGCCGGGCCTTCGGAGGATTCGCTGCAAGGCAATGCGCGGATGCTGGAGACGGTGCTCGAGGATTACGGCGTGCGCGGGCGCATCAACGACATCCGCCCCGGCCCGGTGGTGACGCTGTACGAGCTGGAACCCGCGCCGGGCACGAAATCCGCGCGCGTCATCGGCCTGGCCGACGATATTGCCCGATCCATGTGCGTCACGGCGGTGCGCATCGCGACCGTACCCGGCCGCAACGTCATCGGCATCGAGCTGCCCAACGCCAAGCGCGAGACAGTGCTGCTGAGCGAATTGCTCGGCGCCGAGGATTGGGTGAAGCATCCGGGCAAGCTGAACATCGCGCTGGGCAAGGATATCGGCGGCGGGCCGGTGATCGCCGACCTCGCGCGCATGCCGCATCTGCTGATCGCGGGCACCACCGGGTCGGGCAAGTCGGTGGCGATCAACACGATGATCCTGTCGCTGCTCTATCGCCTCAGCCCCGATGACTGCCGCTTCATCATGATCGATCCGAAGATGCTGGAATTGTCGGTCTATGACCGCATCCCGCATCTTCTCGCCCCCGTCGTCACCGAACCATCCAAGGCGATCGGCGCGCTGAAATGGACGGTGCGCGAGATGGAGCGCCGCTACCGTGCCATGTCGCAACTGGGCGTGCGCAACATCTCCGGCTACAACGAGAAGGCCGTGGCGGCGCGCGCGAAGGGCGAGGTGCTGACGCGACGCGTGCAGGTCGGCTTCGATCCCGAAACGAACAAGCCCCTGTTCGAGGACCAGCCGCTCACGCTCGAACCCTTGCCGATGATCGTCGTGATCATCGACGAGGTGGCGGACCTCATGATGGTGGCGGGCAAGGACATCGAGGCCGCGGTGCAGCGGCTTGCGCAGATGGCGCGTGCCGCGGGCATCCATGTGGTGATGGCGACGCAGCGGCCCTCGGTGGATGTCATCACCGGCACCATCAAGGCGAACTTCCCCACGCGCATCTCCTTCCAGGTGACGTCGAAGATCGACAGCCGCACGATCCTGGGCGAGATGGGCGCCGAGCAATTGCTCGGCCAGGGCGACATGCTGCACATGGCCGGCGGCGGCCGCATTTCACGCGTGCACGGCCCCTTCGTCAGCGACCAGGAGGTCGAGGATGTGGTGGCCTTCCTGCGCGACCAGGGCGAGCCACACTATGTCGATGAGGTCACGGAAGTCGATGAGGACACGGCCGAGGGTCTGGCCTCGGGCGTGCTCGGCGGCAACACCGATGCCGAGGCCTCGCTGTATGACCAGGCCGTGGCGCTGGTGACGCATGAGCGCAAGGCGAGCACCAGCTTCGTCCAGCGCCATCTGAATATCGGCTACAACCGCGCGGCGAAGCTGATCGAGCAGATGGAGAAGAATGGCGTGGTGGGCGCCGCCAACCATGTCGGCAAGCGCGAAGTGCTGGCGCCGGGGGGCCGGGAGTAGGGGGCGATCGAATGCACAGCCCGAAACAGGCGAAACGTGGCTGGGATTGACCCACGCCCGGCGCCGGCACGACTCTCCCGCACCAACGCCAGAAGGAATTACCCCATGCGCCGCTCCCTGCTCGTTGCGATGCTTGCGCTGGCCGCAGCACCTGCCTTGGCGCAGGACAAGCCGCCACTGTTCCCGACGCGCGATGTCGCCATCACCTATCGTTTCACCGGCGCCCAGGCACCGGCCGGCATGCCGACGATGACCATGTCCTGGCTCGCCGCCGCGCAGATCATGCGCATGGACATGGGCGCCATGGGCTACATGGTCGCCGACCACCGCAACCAGCGCGGATTCATCGTGATGGAAGCGGCGCGGATGATCATGGACGTCCCGATGGAACAGGCGATGCAGCAGGCCGGACCCTCGGCCAATGCCAGCTATCGCCGCACCGGGACCGATACCGTCGCGGGCCTGGCCTGCACGGTCTGGAACTACCAGGATCGCGACAATACCGGCACCGCCTGCATCACCGCCGAGGGCGTGATGCTGCGCGCCCAAGGCAGCAATGGCGGCCAATCCGGCAGCATGGAGGCCACGCAGGTCGCCTTCGGCACCCAGAATCCCGCCCGCTTCCAGCGCCCGCAAGGCTTCCAGAGCATGCAGATCCCGGGGCAGGGCGGCCAAGGAGGCGGCAGTGGCCTGCCAGGTCAGCGGCCAACGCGGTAAGCCGCGCGGGGACTACATGATCTGCCCATTCCAGACCGGGAAGTTGCCCCCGGCGACTGGCAACCCCACCCGGCGCCAGACGGCGCGCCAGGCGACCTGTTCGAAATTCATGCCCATATGCACGAGGCTGCCGGCGGCGCTGACTTCCATCTCCGCCACCTGATCGCGCAGCCCGGCGGGAAGCTGCGCCATGGCATGCGCCACGAGCTCGTACCGCGGCACGCCGTGGATCGGTTGGGTATCGACCGGCAGCATGGCGCCGGTGGCGAAATCGAAGGGCATGGCCTGCTCCAACGTGACGGAGCCCGCCTTTTTGCGGGAAGGCCGGTCTGGCCCGAGCCGGCCGTTCTGGCCTTCCCCCGCATCCTGGCCCGGAAATGGTTTCCCGGACGTAAATCGCGCGCTACCTTCCCGCCCATGAGCGACATTCCCCCGCCAGCGACCCATGACCTCGGCGGCGCCGCGCGCTTCCGCTGCACGCCCGTCGATCCCGAGGATGATGCGCTGCCCGACGCCTTCGGCCAGCGCGTCGATGCGCTGCGGCAATTGCTGGCGCAGCGCGGACTGATGACGGTCGATGAGCTTCGCCGCAGCATCGAGGCCCTGCCCGAGGCCGAGTACCACGCGATGACTTATTACGAGCGCTGGCTGCGCGCGATGAGCGACCTCATGCAGGAGAAGGGCGTCGTCGCGCCCGCCGACCTCAACCCATAGGGCGCGGCACCCGGAAGGGCAGCATCGCGTACATGCTCGGCGAGCGGAAACGGTCGAGTGACAAGCTCTCATGCACCGCCGTCGCCTCCTGCCCGAGCAGGTGCGTGCGGATTTCCGAGCGCGAATAGAAGGGCGCATCCACCAGCGTGCGGACCACGCTCGCCTGGCCGCCCTCGGCGCGAGTCGGGCGGGCGATGCGCCAGAGTGTCTTCGGCAATTGCAGTGGCGGCGGCGGCTCGAACTGCGTCACCGCACCATCGGCGCCAACGCACAGCGCCAGCGATTTTTCCGTACCGTCGCGCCGCTGTGCGTTGTAGAGGATGGCGGTCGCGTCAGGCATCGGTGCGCGGCACCAATCCCAGCCGACGAAATCCTGCTCGAGCGGCGCGGCACCCCAATTCGTGTCGAAATAGGCGGGGCCGGACCAGCTCAACCCCGGCTGCTCGAAGCGCACCTCCACGCGGCTTCGCGCTGCAATGGGGTGCCAATGGTGGCGGCCGTCGGAGTCGAGCTGGAAGGCGCGGGTCGAGAGTGCCTCCGGCCGCAGCACCACCGTGCCGCGCAGGCGCGACGGCCAGGGCGCCGTCACCTCCTCGATCGTGACGGTCAGCTTCTCGCCATCCCAGGCCAGGGCGCTCGGCCCGATGCGCAGATTGTCGGCATCGCGCGACAGCGCATCGCGCCGCCGGTCGGTCATCGCCCAGCGCTTGGGCGAGCCGTAGAGCGCCACGTTGAGGCAGCAATGGTTGTGCGGATCACCACCGCCGCCGCGGCGCGCCAGCGCATACCAGGGCGAGAACACCGTGCCGATGAAGGCGATGAGCGTGAGGCCATGCTGCCCGTCCTCGCTCAACGCGTCGATGTACCACCATGAATAGCCGCGCTGCGGCACCGCACGGTCGAATTCCCAACCTCTACTCATCGCCGCCCGACCCATCATCCCCCCGCAACTTCCGCCGCCGCCAACCGGCCCGAGAGCGCGGCCATCGCCACGCCCGCGCCGGGATGCGTGCCGCCGCCGGCGAGGTAAAGCCCAGCCAGCTTCGTACGGGAAGACGGGCGGCTGAAGGTCGCCTGCCAGCCCTGCACCGCCGGGCCATAAAGCGCGCCGCCGGTGCCGGGGAACAGCGCCTCGAACTGCGCCGGGCCGATGCATTGCTGCGCGTCGGGCGTGATCGCGATGCCGGCGGCGGCGAGGCGCGCGAAGACCGCTGCCTCGGCACGCGCCACGGCCACCGCATCGGGTTGGCCAGCATCGCCGCGTGCCGGCGCATGGACCATCACCAGCAGCCGCTCCGCACCGCCAGGCGGGGTCGCGCCTTCGATCCGATCGGGGGCGAGAAGGGTGATGGAGGGGTCGCCGGGCAGCCGGCCGCGATAGGCAAGCGTGGTGTATTCCGCCGCAGCATCGGCGCTGTGCAGCACCGTCTCGCTCGGCAGGCCCGGCGCGTCCAGCCGCCCGGCGATCGCCCAAAGCAGGGCTGAGAAGGAGCGCTTCATCACCGGCACCACCTCCACCGCCCGCGCCGCCGCCGGGCCGAGCCTGCCGGCCGCCAGCGCCGCCGGGTCGGCATTCGCCACGACCGCGTCGCAGGCCAGCACCGCACCGCCAGCGAGGCGCAGCCCACTGACGCGCCCACCGCTGGCCAGCACCTCGGCCACTGGGGTGCCAAGGCGCAGATCCACGCCCGATTCGATGGCCAGGCGCGCCAGGGCGAGCGCGAGGCGCGTCAGGCCGCCCTCCACCCACCAGCTCCCGGCGTGTTCCACCTCCGCCACCAGCATGAGGGTGGCCGGCGCCTGCAACGGCGAGCTGCCGACATAGCCGGCGCTGCGGGCAAAAACCTGGCGCAGGCGGGGGTCCCTGAAATGCTCGCCGAGCGCCTCCCACAGCGTGGTGAAGGGCCCGGTCGCCAATAGCCGTCCCACGCCCGCCTGGCTGGCAAGGCTGAGAGCGCTCGGCCGGGCGCGGCGCAGCAGCGGCTCCTCCAGCGTCTCGAAGGCGGCTTGCGCACGAGCGCGGAAGGCGCGGTAGCCGCGTGCCTCGGCGGGGCCGGCGAAGTGCCCGATCGCGGCCTCCGCCGCCTCGGCCGCCATCGGCAGGTCGAGCACGCTGCCATCGGCGAAGATGTGCCGGACCGGCTGGGTGCGGCGGGTCAGCTTCAGGTGGTCTGACAGGCGCTGGCCGGCTTCCGCAAAAATCTGCTCGAAGACGCGCTTGAGGGTGAGGGCGGCGGGGCCGACCTCGATGGTCGTTGTCCCGAGATTGATGCGGCGGAGCTT
Source organism: Acetobacterales bacterium (assembly GCA_038250135.1). Classification (GTDB taxonomy): domain Bacteria; phylum Pseudomonadota; class Alphaproteobacteria; order Acetobacterales; family Acetobacteraceae; genus Falsiroseomonas. The sequence goes on from JBBSCP010000074.1 coordinate 9,796, forward strand.
GCCACCGGGCGCCGGCGCGGCCTCGCAAAGCACCACCTGGTGGCCCTGGCGGGCGAGCAGGATCGCCGCGACCAGCCCGCCGATGCCCGCGCCGATGACCCCGACGCGTTGTTGCCGTCCCCGCATGGCGCAGAGTTGGGGGCCGGCGCCTCCTCAGGTCAAGCAGCCGGCGCAGATCGGCGCCAATCCGCCGGCAACCGCACCGCGGCGCCAAGAGGTTCGACGCGAAGCCCGACCGCTACAGGCTGGACGACCGCGTGGCGCTGGCCGGGCGGTAGCTGCGCAAACCCGCAGGTGCGAAGGCACCTGAGGGCTGAATGACGCGACCAAACAAATAGTTCGAGTGCGGTGCTTGAACGGAGTTGAACGCATCCCGCTCTCAATCCCGCCAAAGCCGGCGCGCGTCAGCCAGTAATCCCAGGCACGCGCGAGCGGCGTGTCCGACAGCAGCATCGCCGCGGTCTTCAACGTCTCGCCGGGCGTCAGGTAGCTCACCGGGCCGTGCGGCGGGCTGGCCAGCAGCGTCGTTGCTTTGTCCTTTGACGCTGGTGAAGACCGCAACGCGGAGTCTCGCGCCGCCGCAACAGACACCGTGCCGCGCCAATAGTACGGACCGGCCCCGCCCCAGCACCGGCGGGCATGATGGTGCGTCACCGCCATCACATCGGGCCGCGCCAAGTAGATCGTGCCGTGGATGGCGCGTTCCGAATACATGCGTCGGCCGTGGGGTTGGTCGGATGGCGCAAGACGCACCACGCGCCCGCCCATCAGGTTGATGTCGGATTTCACCGGAAAACTGTGGCCATCCGGCGCGGCGCGGGCGATCTCGGCGGCGCCGATGGTGTTGTTGCCCCCCGCACGGTTCTCCGCCACCCAGGCCTGGCCACGCCCCGCCAGCCGCTGCGCTTAGAGCCGGGCGATCACGCTGCGCATTGAGCCGGGCGATCACATCGATGGCACCGCCCGGCGCAGCCTGCACGACGAAACGGGCACTGCGGCTGCCCTGCGCCATCGCGCCGTGGGCACCAAGACCCGCCAGGCCAAGGCCAGCCAGCATATTCTTGCGTAATATGGTGCGTTGGCGTCTCCTCGTTTCTGCCAGCATCGCGCGGCATGCCGCCCTGTCAACGCAACGGTACGAGGTTGACAAGGGGGGAGAGCGCTCTGCCACACTCGCCCCACGAAGGCGCCATGACGCGCCACGGGGAGGGTTCATCCATGCAACGTCGTCACCTGTTGGCGGCCGGCCTCGGCGCTGGCGTACTTGCCACGCCCGGCATCCTGCGCGCGCAGGGCCGCGGTCCTGTCATCGGCGTCTCCTGGTCCAACTTCCAGGAGGAGCGCTGGAAGACGGATGAGGCCGCGATCCAGGCCGCGATCCGCGCCGCCGGCGGCACCTATCTCTCGGCCGATGCGCAATCCTCGCCAGCCAAGCAGCTCACCGACATCGAAAGCCTGATGGCGCGCGGCGTGAAGGCACTGATCGTGCTGGCGCAGGATGCACAGGCGATCCGCCCTGGCGTCGAGCGCGCGGTGAACGAAGGTGTGGCGGTGGTCGGCTATGACCGGCTGATCGAGATTCCGCAGGCCTTCTACCTGACCTTCGACAATGTCGAGGTCGGCCGCATGATGGCGCGCTCGGTGCTCGCGGCGAAGCCAGAGGGCAATTACGTGTTCATCAAGGGCAGCGGCGCTGACCCGAACGCGAATTTCCTGTTCCAGGGCAGCATGGAAATCCTCAAGCCGCACATCGATGCTGGGCGCATCCGCAATGTGGGCGAGGCCTTTACCGATGGCTGGCTGCCCGCCAACGCGCAGCGCAACATGGAGCAGTTCCTGACGCGCAACAACAACCGTGTGGACGCGGTGATCGCCGCCAATGACGGCACGGCGGGCGGCGCCATCGCCGCCCTCGCCGCGCAAGGCATGGCGGGCTCCGTGCCGGTCTCCGGCCAGGATGCGGACCGCGCGGCGCTGAACCGCGTCGCCCTCGGCACGCAGACGGTGAGCATCTGGAAGGATGCGCGCGAACTGGGCCGCACCGCCGCCGAGGTCGCCATCCGCCTGGCCGGCGGCGCGCGGCTTGCCGAGATACCGAACAGTCAGCAATGGAGCCAGGGCGCGGGCCGTCCGACCATGACGGCGCGCTTCCTGACGCCGGTGCCGGTGACCCGGGATAATCTCGCCGTGGTCATCGACGCGGGCTGGGCACCGCGCGCCTCGATCTGCCAGGGTGTGCCGGCCGGCCGTGCGCCGGCCTGCGGATGAGCGTGGCCACCGGGGGCGCGCCCGCCGCGGCGCGCCCCACCTTCCGCGCCCTGGAGATCGACCCGCGGCTGCTCGGCATGCTGGTGGCGCTGGGCGTGATCTGGGTGGGCTTCGACCTGCTCTCGGGCGGCGCCTTCCTGACGCCGCGCAATCTGTGGAACCTCTCGGTCCAGACCTCCTCCATCGCCGTCATGGCCTGCGGGATGGTGCTGGTGATCGTGACCCGCAACATCGACCTGTCGGTGGGCGCGATCCTGGGCGTGACAGGCATGTTGATCGGCGTGCTGCAGGCGCGGCTGCTGCCGGAGATACTGGGGCTCGAACATCCGGCGACCTGGATGATTGCCGTGACGGCGGCCATCGTCATTGGGGCCACGATCGGGCTGTTCCAGGGCGCGCTGATCGCCTACCTCGCCATTCCCTCCTTCATCGTCACGCTCGGCGGGCTGCTGATCTGGCGCGGCGCGGCCTGGTGGGTCACGCAGGGGCAGACGGTGGCGCCGATGGATGGGCGCTTTCGCCCACTCGGCGGCGGCATCGATGGCGCGATCGGCGCGACCGCGTCGTGGATCATCGGCGGGCTCGCCTGTGCCGCGATCCTCACGGCGCTGTTCGCCACGCGCGCGAGACGGGTACGCTTTGGCTTCCACGTCCGCCCCGCCTGGGCCGAGGCGGTGATCGCGGTGCTGGCCTGCGGCGCGGTGATCGGCGCGGTGCTGATCGCCAACGCCTATCCGCTGCCCGTCGGCATCGTGCGGCGCCTCGCGGAGGCGCAGGGCATCGCCTGGCCGCCGGGGGGCATTTTCATCGCGCATGGCCTTGCGGTACCGGTGCTGATCGCGATCGGTGTGGGCATCGCCATGACGGTGCTGGCGACGCGCACGCGCTTCGGCCGCTATGTCTTCGCCATCGGCGGCAATCCCGAGGCTGCCGAACTGTCGGGCGTCAACACGCGGCGCACGCTGATGCTGGTGTTCGGGCTGATGGGCGCGCTGTGCGGCATCGCGGCGTGCATTTCCACCGCGCGGCTGAACGCGGCGACGAATGCGGCCGGCTCGCTCGATGAGCTTTATGTCATCGCCGCCGCGGTGATCGGCGGCACCTCGCTCGCAGGTGGGGCGGGCACCATCGCGGGGGCGATGCTCGGCGCACTGGTGATGCAGAGCCTGCAATCGGGGATGGTGCTGCTCGGCGTCGATGCGCCGTTGCAGAATATCGTGGTGGGGCTCGTGCTGGTCTCGGCGGTTTGGGCGGATACGGTGTACCGGAGGGGGATCAAGTGAGGACTCCGCTCGTTGAAATGCGCGACATTTCCATCGCTTTCGGCGGCATCAAGGCCGTCGATGCCGTCACGGTCGATCTGCATGCGGGCGAGGTCGTTGCACTCCTCGGCCACAATGGCGCGGGCAAATCGACGCTGATCAAGGTGCTGTCGGGCGCCTATCGCGCCGATGCGGGGGAGATCCGCGTGCGTGGCGAGGCTGCAGACATCTTCACGCCGCGCGACGCGAAGAAATACGGCATCGAGACGATCTACCAAACACTCGCGCTGGCCGACAATGTCGATGCCGCCGCCAACATCTTCCTCGGGCGAGAGCTGGTGACGCGCTGGGGCACGCTCGATGACGTCGCGATGGAATCGGAAGCGCGCAAGGTGATGGGCCGGCTCAACCCGCATTTCCGGCGCTTCAAGGAACCGGTGCGGGCACTCTCGGGCGGGCAGCGGCAATCGGTGGCGATCGCGCGCGCCATCCATTTCGACGCCAAGATCCTCATCATGGACGAGCCCACCGCGGCGCTCGGCCCGGCCGAGACGAAGCAGGTGGGCGACCTTGTCAAGCAACTGAAGACGCAGGGTATCGGCATCTTCCTGATCAGCCACGACATCCACGACGTCTTCGATCTCGCTGACCGGATCAGCGTGATGAAGAACGGCCGGCTGGTCGGCAGCGCGCGCTGCACCGACCTCACCAAGGATGAGGCGCTGGGCATGATCATCATGGGCAAATGCCCGCCAGGGGCGGTTCCAGGGCCGGGGGCGAACGCGGCATAGCGCCCCGGCCGCTTGCGGCTGCGCGCGGCGGGTGAGTATCCTGGCGCGCGCAGGAGACACGCTGCCATGATGAGCGCCGAACAAAATGCACGCCTGACCCGCGTGGGGCCCGCCACGCCCTGTGGGGCGCTGCTGCGCCGATACTGGCAGCCGATCGCGCTGGCCGATGAGTTGGAAGGCCCGCGCCCGGTGCGGCCGGTGCGCGCCCTCGGACAGGATTTCGTGCTGTTTCGGGACGAGGCCGGCAGGCTCGGGCTGATCGACCGGGATTGCCCGCATCGCGGCGCCGACCTCGCCTTCGGGCGGCTGGAAGATGGCGGGCTGCGCTGCCCCTTCCATGGCTGGCTGTTCGATGTGCATGGCCAATGCCTTGAAACGCCGGCCGAGCCCGCGGGTTCCACCCTCTGCACGCGCATCAGGCAGCGCAGCTACAAGGTGGAGGTCCGCAACGGCATCGTCTTCGCCTATCTCGGCGAAGGGCAGGCGCCGGCCTTTCCGCAGTTCGACTGCTTCGCCGCCCCCGAGACGCACACCTTCGCCTTCAAGGGCCGCATCGACTGCAATTGGCTGCAGGCGCTGGAAGTCGGCATCGACCCCGCGCATGCGTCCTTCCTGCATCGCTTCTTTGAAGATGAGGACACCAGCGACGCCTACGGCAAGCAGTTCCGCGGCACCTCAGACGGTTCCGACCTGCCGATGACCTATGTGCTTCGCGAATTCTCCCGCCCCGAGATCGAGGTCGAAACCACCGAGTACGGCATGCGCCTCACCGCGCTACGCCGGATCAACGAGGCGACGATGCATGTGCGCGTGACGAACGCCTATTTCCCGCAGGCCTTCGTGATTCCCATGAGTGCGGAGATGACCATCACGCAGTGGCACATGCCGGTGGACGACACGCATTGCTACTGGATCGCGATCTTCACGAGCTTCGCAGCCCCGGTGGACCGCGCCGCGATGCGCGCGCAGCGCCTCGCCAACTATGCGCTGCCCGACTACCTGCCGAAGAAGAACCGCGACAACGCCTACGGTTTCGATGCCGCCGAGCAATCGCACAGCACCTATACCGGCATGGGCCACGATATCAACGTGCACGACCAATGGGCGGTGGAATCCCAAGGCGCCATCCAGGACCGCACGCGCGAACACCTCGCCAGCACCGACAAGGCAATCGCCGCCAATCGTCGCCTGCTGCTACGCGCGATCACGGCGGTTGAGGAAGGCCGCAGCCCGATGATGGTGCTCGATGAGGCGGCCGCGGCGCGTCTCACCGGCCCCGGCACGATCGACGGCATGGCGCCCGCCGAACGCTGGCAGGCGCATTGGCGGGATGCCGTA
>JBBSCP010000075.1:0-15454 GCA_038250135.1 Acetobacterales bacterium
GAAGACCCGATGACACGCTGGTCCTGGGAACGGCCGCGCGGCCAGCGCGCCGATGCGGAATTGACCGACATGGCCTATGGCCATGCCAGCCAACGCCGGCGCATCGCCGAAGCGACGCCGCTCGGGCAGGATGTCCACCAGGCTGTCTATCACCTGCCCTCGCTGGTCGCCCTGCGGGAGCGGCTCACCACTTTCCGCAGGCTTTTCGCCACGACCACGGCCCGGAACCCGCAAGCCGCCTTCCTGTCGATCGGCGCTGGGCATTTACGCTCGGCCGAGCGCGTGGCGGAGGGGCGTCGGCCGGCACGCTGGGTGGCGCTGGAAGGAGATGGCCATGCGCTGCCGACGCTGGACAGCCAACCCGGGGTGGACCCCGTGCTGACCACTTTGCACGCTTTCATGAACCGGCCGCACCAGTATGGCAGCTTCGACATCGTGAGCTGCGGCGCCCTGCTTGACCTGTTCGACACGCCGATGGCGGCGCGCCTGACCGCCGCCGGCTATGCGGCCTTGCGCCCGGGGGGCCGGCTTGTCCTGGCCAATTCGGCGCGAGCGATCGAGGATCGCGGTTATCTCGACGTCTTCATGGATTGGCGGCCCGGCTGGCGGGACGAAGCGCATATGGATGGGCTGCTGGTCGCCCTCCCCCCGCTGCTCGGTGCCAAGTGGCGACATTTCCGCGGCCCCAGCGGCAGTGTGGTCTATACCGAGATCCGCAAACCTGCCGACACCAGCCGCCGCACCACGCGCCGCCGGATAGCCTGAGCCGGCAGGCCCGGCTCAGCCGCCTTCGCGGCTGACAAGCTGGGCGATCTGCTGGCGCATGGCGGTCAGCAGCGCGGCCACGTTGCTGCCGCCGCGGGTGATGACGCTACTGTATTCGCTGCGGGTGGTCAGCCGAAGGCTGGTGCCCTCGGCGATCACATCGACGATCTTCGGCTGGCTGCCGACTTCCGCCACCCGCCAGTCGAGCCCGAAGCCAGGGCTGCCGGGGCGCTCGACCAGCGTGCTCACCAGCACGTCCTCCTCGGTACGCGCCTGGCTGCGGCCGAGGGTGAAGCGCACGCCCTGATACTCGCCGAAGCGTGCCGAGAGGTTGCGGATCAGCACCTCCTCGAACAGCTTGAGGTATTCAGCCTGCTGCTCGGCGCTGGCGGTGCGCCACCAGCGGCCGAGGATGAAGCGGCCCACCCCCTCGACATCCACGGAGCGGCGTAGAATGGCGGCGACGCGGGCGCGCCGGTCCGCCACCGAGCCGATGCCGCCATTGATGGCGGCAACCAGCTCCTCACCCGTGACCTTGATGAAACCGGTGGCGCGCGCCGGGTCGATCTGCTGCGCCAGCGTGGGCCGGGCGGCCAGCAGCCCGAGGCCGGCCAGCAGCACGCCGCGGCGTGGAAGAAGGGTCATTCAGGGCATCCTTGGCTCGGCATCGGGCAGGGGTTTCAGCGCGGTGGCCCCGGGATGCCAGTGCCGACACCAAAGCCGGTGCCGGTCGCGGCGGTGGGCTCGGTACCGCGGTTGACGATTTCAACTGCGCGGCGCTGACGATAGGCGCTGCGCAGCACGGCATAGGGGTCGAGCGAACTGGACCGCATCGCATCCAGGGACTCGATCAGGCTCTCACGCGTGTCGAGTGCGCTGGTGGCGGTGCGGGAGATGGTGAAAACCTGGAACGCGTCGCCGCCGATCCAGGTGAAGGGGTCGGTGGCCACGCCCACCCCGGCGCCGGCGAGGTCGCGCGGGTTGCTTGGGCCGAGCACCGGAATGAACAGGTAGGGCCCTTCCCGCAGGCCCCAGACCGCCAAGGTCTGGCCGAAATCCTCGGTGTGCCCCAGCAGCCCCCAACGCGTCGCCGCGTCGAAAATGCCGCCGACGCCCAAAGTGGTGTTCACCACGAAACGCCCGGCAGTGGCGGCCGCGCGCTGGGTCTCACCCTGCAGCAGGTCGTTCACCAGGATGACCGGCGTGCGCAGATTGCCCAGGATGTTGCGGATCGCCGTGCGCACCTCGGGCGGCAGGAAGATGCGGTAGGCCTCGGCCGCCGGGCGCAGGATCAGCACGTCGAGCCCGTCATTCACCGCGAACATGCCGCGGTTCCAGGGCTCGACGGGGTCGTTGGTGGCGCGAAATTCGGCCACGGCCTCGGCATCGCCAGGATCAGGGCGGGCGGCGCAATTCGCCAGGGCCAGCAGGCCAGCCGCGGCGAACAGCGTCGGGATCGCGCGACGGCGACGCGGCACAGGGTGTGGACTCATCGGATGCAACATGGTCTCCGGGCGCCGAGCGGCAACCAACTGGGGTCAACAGAGCGACCTCGGGACTTCCGGGGGCGCCGAAGCCTCCTTATATGCGAAGCTCGCGTGTGGCGGAACGGCGAAGCGGGCCGCTCACATAATGATGCAATAAAGCCGCACGCCCGGTACAGGTGCGGCGCGGCGCGGCATAGTGGAGAGACTTCCGATGGATATCGCCCACCCCGGCACGCTCAGCCGCTGGATGACCGGCCCGCGCGTCGCCAGCCTGCGTGCGCCCACCGAATTGCCGACGCCGCAGATGTCCTTCGAATTCTTCCCGCCCAAGACCGAGGCGCTGGAGGCGACACTCTGGGCCTCGATCCGCAGGCTGGAGCCGCTCGCACCGCGATTTGTCTCGGTCACCTACGGCGCTGGCGGCACCACGCGCTCGCGCACGCATGAGACGGTGGCGCGCCTGGCGAAGGAGACCAGCCTGACGCCCGCCGCGCACCTCACCTGCGTCGGGGCGACTCGGGATGAGGTGGATGAGGTGGCGCGGGACTACCTCGCCGCCGGGGTGCGCCACGTCGTGGCGCTGCGTGGCGATCCGCCGGCTGGCGCCAACCAATATACGCCCCATCCGGACGGCTACGCCCAGGCCGAGGATCTGGTGCGCGGCCTGCGCCGGATCGGCGATTTCGACATCTCCGTCGGCGCCTACCCCGAGACCCATCCGGCGGCACTGGATGCCGATGCGGACCTCGACTTCCTCAAGCGCAAGATCGATGCGGGCGCAACGCGCGCCATCACGCAGTACTTCTTCGACACCGATGTCTATCTGCGGTTCCTGGAACGCTGCCACATCGCAGGGATCTCCGTGCCGATCGTGCCCGGCATCCTGCCCGTGACCAATTTCGCCCAGGTGAAGAAGTTCAGCGCCATGTGCGGGGCTTCGGTGCCTGCCTGGATGGAGCGGCTGTTCGAGGGCCTCGACGAGGACCCCGAAACCCGCCGGATGGTCGCCGCCACCGTCGCGGCCGAGCAGGTGCGCCTGCTCCAGGCGAATGGCGTGGATGAATTCCACTTCTACACGCTGAACCGCGCCGATTTGACCTACGCCATCGCGCATATCCTGGGCATGCGGCCCAACTCGGCCTGATCGGCGCTATTTCGGGCCGATGATCCACTCGGCCATGAACAGCGTGCCGGACACCGTGCCGGCGAAGATCAGCAGATTGTTCCGAATGGCGTCCTTGCGGAACATCATCTTGGGCGGCGGCGGCGGCACGGCGGAGGCGACCAGCGCATCAAGGCCCCGCGGCTCGCGCGGCTTTGCCTCGGCTTTATGCACCGAGGCTTCGGCTTTTTGCACCGCAGCCTCAGCTTTTTGCACCGCGGCGGAAGTCTCGGCCGGCGTCAGGCAGGGGCCTAGATAGGCGAAGCGCCGCGCCGCCTCCTCCGGCCCCACAGCGCTGCCATCCCACACCATCCATTGCCGCAGCGCGCCGTTCCAGCCGACCGGGAGCGGGGTGCGGCTGGCATCCTCGACACGCGCCACCCAATGCCAGGGGCGGGCATCGGCGGGTTGGCCGGGATGGACGGGGTTGGGCCAAGCCATGCGTTTTCCTCGGTTCGTGTTGCGCGGAGCCTAGAATAACGCCCCGCGTCAGGTCACGCCATGCGCGCGCAGGCGGGCATATAGGGGCCGCAGCAGGAAGGGGGAGAGGAACAGTGGGAACTGGCACAGCGCAAAGAACAGCAGGATGCGGCTGTCGGTCGCGGCCGGCAGCACCGCAAGATAAAGGGCCATGTTGCGGTTGCCCGAGAGCAGCCCGGCCGAGAGCGCCACGCGCGCGCCCGCCACGCGCAGGAAAGCCAGCGCGGTGAGCAGGTTCAGCCCGAAATTCACCAGGAAGGCCAGCGCCACGCCGCCGGCGACCCAGGCCGGCTCGGCGATGATCTTGGCCTGCAACCCATCCATCACGCCAAAGCCGTAGAGCACCACCAGCAGCACCACCGCGCCATCGACGCTGCGCCCGTAGCGCGTGAGCCGCGCCGGGCCTGCGAGCCGGCGGATGACCAGCGAGATCGCCAGCGGCAACCCCACCACCAGCGCCAGGCGCGCCATCAGCCCGGTCAGCGAGATGGCAAGGTCGATGCCCATCAGCCCGAGCGCGAGGGGTGGCGCGGTGAAGGGGATCAACAGGGTGGAGAGGATCGCCACTACCAGCGCGACCTCCCCATCCAGCCCGACCATGCGCGCAAAGGCGGGCGAGGACGTGGCGGCACAGCCTGTGGCCATGATCACCACCGCGGCCCCCAGCGGCCCATCCAGCCCCGTAGCCCAGACCAGGGCGAAGACGATCAAGGGGCTGGCCAACAACACCCAGGCCAGCAGGGCCGCCACCAGCAGCGGCCGGCGGAGGTAGGACACCACCTGGCCGAAATCGACACGCAGCAGCACCAGCGTCATCAGGCAGGCCACCACCGGGGTGACCACATCGCGTGTCGCGGCGGCGAGCGGGGGGATCAGCACGCCGGCGAAGACGCCAAAGCCGAGCAGTGCGCCGCCGCGCCGCGCCGACCATTCGAGAAAGGCGATCAACGGACCCAAGGGAACGGCGCCGGTGGTTGGAGTTGTTCGACCTGTGTTCTATATCGTCAGGGTGCCCCATCGTCACCTCCCCCTGCTGATTGTCGCCGCGATGCTCGCCGCGACTCCGGCCTTCGCCGCCTGCACCTCGCCCGCCGCGCCGGAGGTGAATTGGCGCCGCTGCCTGCTCGACGGGCAAGAGCTCAGCGGCGCGGACCTCACGCGCGGGCATCTGCGCGATGCCTCCTTCACGCGCGCGCGACTCGGCCAGGCGGTCATGGTCGGCGTTGATGCGGCGAATGGGCGCTTTCTCTCGGCCGATCTCACCGGCGCCGACTTGACGGACGCGACCCTGCGCGCGGCCGATTTTACCCGCGCCACGATGCGCGACGCGAAGCTGATCGGCGCCGATCTGCGCCGCGCCAGACTGTTCCGCGCGGATCTGACCGGTGCGGACCTTACCGGCGCCGATCTCCTTGGCGCAGATTTCACCGGCACGATCCTGGACGGCGTGCGCTGGACGGATGGCATCCGGCTGTGCGCGGTGGGTAGCGTCGGCTCCTGCCAGTGACCACGCCGAGTTACATCGCCAGCCTCAACGCCGAACAGCGCGAGGCGGTGGAGACGCTCGACGGCCCGTTGCTCGTGCTGGCCGGTGCCGGCACCGGCAAGACCCGCGTGCTGACCACGCGATTCGCGCATCTGCTGATGACCGGCCGCGCCCGCCCGTGGGAGGTGCTGGCCGTCACCTTCACCAACAAGGCGGCGAAGGAAATGCGCGATCGCGTGGCCGCCATCATCGGCCGGCCCGCGGATGGGTTGTGGCTCGGCACCTTCCACGCGTTGTGTGCGCGCATGCTGCGCCGCCACGCCGAGATCGTCGGCCTGAAAAGCAACTTCACGATCCTCGATACGGACGATCAGCTCCGCCTGCTGAAGCAGATCATGGAGGTGGCGCGCATCGATGCGAAGCGCTGGCCGCCGCCGGGGCTGATGGCGGTGATACAGCGCTGGAAGGATCGCGGCCTGACGCCCGCCCGCGTCACACCGGCCGAAGACAGCGACTACGCCGGCGGCCGCGCCAACGAACTTTACGCCGCCTACCAGGCGCGGCTGGTCGAATTGAACGCCGCCGATTTCGGCGACCTGCTGCTGCACATGACGGAGATCCTGCGCACGCGGCCGGACATCCTGGCCGACTACCACCGCAGCTTCCGCTACATCCTGGTGGATGAGTACCAGGACACCAACCTGGTGCAGTATCTGTGGCTACGTTTGCTGGCACAGCACGAAGATCCCACGCGGCGAAACATCTGCTGCGTCGGCGATGACGACCAGTCGATCTATTCCTGGCGCGGCGCGGAGATCGAAAACATCCTGCGCTTCGAGAAGGATTTCGCCGGCGCGCGGATCGTGCGGCTGGAGAGCAACTACCGCTCGACCGCGCCGATCCTCGCCGCGGCCTCGGGCCTCATCGCGCGCAATACCGGGCGGCTCGGCAAGACTCTACGTTCGGGGCGAAACGATGCCTCGGGCGAGAATGTGCGCGTGGTGTCGCTGTGGGACAGCGAGGAGGAAGCCCGCATGATCGGCGACCGGATCGAGGCCGCACGGCGCTCGGGCCATCCGCTCAGCGAGATCGCCATTCTCGTGCGCGCCGGCTTCCAGACGCGCAGCTTCGAGGAACGCCTGACCACGCTCGGCCTGCCGTATCGCATCGTCGGCGGGCTGAAATTCTACGAGCGCGCGGAAATCCGCGACGCCATGGCTTATCTGCGCGTGCTGCACCAACCGGCCGATGACCTGGCCTTCGAGCGTATCGTGAACACGCCCAAGCGCGGCCTCGGCGACAGCGGCATGGCACTGATCCACAACGCCGCGCGCGCCGAGCGCATGCCCATGGCCCTCGCCGCGGAACAGATCGCCGAGGGCGACACGCTCAAGCCCAAGCCGCGCGGCGCGCTGCGCGAGCTGATGCGCGGCTTCGTGCGCTGGCGAAAGATCAACGAGACGGCAGGCCATGTGGTGGCCGCCGCGACGCTGCTCGACGAGAGCGGCTACACCGAGATGTGGAAGCAGGACCGCAGCCCCGAGGCGCCCGGGCGGCTCGACAACCTCAAGGAATTGCTGCGCGCGCTGGGCGATTACGAAACGCTCGCCGGCTTCCTCGACCACGTCGCGCTGGTGATGGAAACCGACGAGAACGCCGAGCATGAGCGCGTGCAGATCATGACGCTGCACGGCGCCAAGGGCTTGGAATTCGACACGGTGTTCCTGCCGGGCTGGGAGGAAGGGCTGTTCCCCTCGCAGCGCAGCCTCGATGAGGGCGGCGACAAGTCGCTCGAGGAGGAGCGCCGCCTCGCCTATGTCGGCATCACCCGCGCGCGCAAGACGGCAACGATCAGCCACGCCGCGAACCGCCGCATCTACGGCAATTGGACCAACTCCCTGCCCTCGCGCTTCCTCGATGAGTTGCCGGAAGACGCCATCACGCGCGAAGGGGCGGCGGGCCTGCGCGCGCAGCGCATGGCCGACACACCCAGTGTCTTCATCGGCCAGCAGGGCCTGCACGCACGCCGGCCGCGCGTCATCGAGGCCGCCGCCTGGGAAGTGCCGAACCGCCCGGCGCGGGAGGGCGCCATCGCCAAGGGCGACCGCGTGTTCCACCAGAAATTCGGCGATGGCACCGTCATCGGCGTGGTCGATGACCGGCTCGACATCCGCTTCGACCAGGCCGGCGAGAAGCGCGTCCTGGACCGCTTCGTGGAGAAGACGCGCTGATGCCGCGCGACGCCTATGCCGGCCCGCGCGCGCGCCGCGCCGATCCACTCGAAACACTCTGGATCGAAGGCATTCCCGAAGATGCCGTGCCGAGCTTCGAGGCCGCCTTCCTCACCGCCTGCACCTCGGTCGCGCTGTTCCTCGACGAGGCTACCGACACCTGGCGGATCGAGGGCGTACGCGCTCAGGGCGGCGCCGATGGCAGTTTTGTTGGCGCGCTCGCCCTCGCCGCGCTGGTGTCGGGCCTTGCCCCACCCGTGCCGCACGCCGCGCCGGTCGAGGCCGAGGGCTGGCTGGCGCGCACCATCCAGAGCTTTGGCGAGTTCCCGATCGGCGAGGAGGTGCTGATCCGCCCCACCCACCTGCCGCCGCGCCGCATCCATGGCCGCATCGTGCTGACGCTCGATGCCGGAATCGCCTTCGGCTCGGGTGAACATGCCTCGACGCGCGGCTGCCTCATCGCCTTCGCGCGCGCGGCGAAGGACCGGCGGCCGAAGCGGCGGCTGCTCGATCTCGGCACAGGCTCGGGCATCCTCGCCATGGCGGCGGCCAAGCGCCTGAAGCGGCCCGTGCTCGCCACCGACATCGAACCCTGGAGCGTTCGCGTCGCGGCCACCAACGCGAATGTGAACGGGGTAGGGCGGCTGATCCGCGCGCGCCTCGCCGATGGCTGGACGGCGCGCGCGGTCCGCAACGCCCGTCCCTACGACCTGGTTTTCGCCAACATCCTCGCGCGGCCCTTGTGCCGCATGGCGCGCGATCTCTCGGTAGGCCTTGCCCCGGGCGGCACAGCGATCCTGGCCGGGCTGCTCGGGCGGCAGGCGAACATGGTTCTGGCGGCGCATCGGCGGCGGGGATTGGTACTGGAACGCAAGCTTCCGCAAGGCGATTGGGCCACGCTGGTGCTGCGCCGGCGCTGAGTTCGCCGCGGGTTCCGGGCGGGCCAGGGCTGCGCTATCTTGACCAGGGCTGCGCTATCTTAAGTTGTATTGGGCGCGGCAGAGGGAACCGCATGGCGCAGCCGGCTAAGATCGAGGAGTCGCGCAACGGCGCCCGCTGGCTCGCCCTCAGCCTGGGCGTTTTCGCGCTGATCGCCCTCGGCCTGTTCGGCGCAGCCACCGTCGTCGATCGTGCCGCGACGCTCGAGAAAGGCTGGACCGACGCCGAGAACACCGCAGCACTGCTCGCTGCGCACACCGAGCGCGCGCTGCGCGTCGCCGAGATCAGCACCGCGCGGATCGCCGCGATGGTTGAGGCGATCGGCTTCGCCGATCCGCGCGCCGATACCATCCTGGGCCGGCTGGCCGCCGAGGCGCCGGAGATCAACGCCCTCGAACTGCTCGACACCACCGGCCGGGTCCTGGCCAGCAACCTGCCCAACCGGCAGGAGGCCGCGGACCCGCCGGTCGATGCCATGATGGCCTTGCAGGCCGGCGCCAAATCGCACCTCTCGGCGCTCGGTTTCGAACGCCCGGGCCAGATGCAGGGCTTCACCTGGAGCCGCGCCCTGCGCGAAGGCGAGACGCTGGTCGGCGTGGCCGGGGCAACATTGCATGCCGAGTTTTTCGGCGGCGCCGCGACAGGCCTGGCACTCGGCCCCGATCCACGGCTCGCGCTGCTGCGCGACGATGGTGCGCTGGTGATGCGCTGGCCGGCGGAAGGCGGCACCACCGCCGAGGCACCACGCCCCCGCCCCTTCGGCCGCCAGGAGGAAACCGGGGCCGATGGGATCACACGCCTCGTCGCCTGGCATGGCGCGTCAGGCATGCCGGTGACGGCGGTAGCCGGCCTGTCCCGCGACCACGTGCTGCGGCCCTTCCGCCAGCGGCTGTTCCGCAACGGCGTGTTGTTCGGCCTTTCGGCGGCGTTGGCCGGCGCGGTCGGCGCCGCCGCCCTGGCCGCGGCGCGGCGCGCCGAGGCCGCCCGCCGCGCCGCGCAGGAACGCGGCGATGCCCTGGTCGCTGCCCTGGCGGGACGGGAGGAACTGCTCGGCTCGGTGCGGGAGGGCGAGGCCAGGCTGCGCCTCGCCGAGCAGGCGGGCGGCGTCGGGCTGTGGGATTGGGATCTGCGCGACGGGCAGCTCATGCTGTTCGGCGACGTCTTCGCGCAATGGGGCCTAGGCCAGCAGCGTCGGATGGGTGCTGCGCTGGTGATGCGCGGCGTGCTGTCCGAAGACCGCCCCACCCTCGCCGCCGCCCTGGCCGCCGCCGTGCGCGGCGAGGTGTCGCTGGAGGTCGACTTCCGCCTCGCCGGCCTCGGCCGCCTCGCGCCCGGGCGGCCCCGCTGGATCGCGCTGCGCGCCGAACTGCGACGCGACGCCTTGGGAGAGCCGCGTCGGCTGCTCGGCACGGCCCTCGACATCACGACGCAGCGCGAACAGGCCGCGGCGCTGGTCGAGGCCAACGCCATGCTGGAACGTCGCGTCGCCGGGCGCACCGGCGCGCTGGCCGAGGCGAATGCCCGGCTGCGGGAGGGCGAGGCGCGTTTCCGCGGCATCTTCGACGCCACCTTCCAGATCATCGCCCTGCTCTCGCCGGACGGTACCGTGCTGGAGGCCAATGCGGCCCTGCGCGAGCCCGCGGCCATTCTGACCCCGGGCGGCCCCGCGGCGGAGCCCGCGCCGGTGCTCGGCCAGCCCTATTGGGAGGCGCCCTGCTGGCCGGCCGATGGCTCGGCCACCGCGGCGCTGCGCCATGCCGTCGCGAGAGCCGCCGAGGGGCGCTTCGTGCGGCGTGAGTTGCTCCTCACCGGCCCGGCGGGCCAGACCCGCGCCATCGACGTCTCGGTGAAGCCGCTCCGCGACGAGGATGGCATCGTCTCGCTGCTGGTGGCCGAGGGGCGCGACGTGTCGGAGCTCAAGGCAGCGCAGGCACAGTTGCTGGAAGCGCAAAAGATGGAAACGCTCGGCCAGCTGACCGGCGGCGTCGCGCATGATTTCAACAACCTGCTGATGGCGGTGCTGGGCAACCTCGCACTCGCGCGGCGGCGGCTCGGCCCCGCTGCGGCGCCAGAGGTGCAGCGCCACCTCGACGCCGCGGTGCTCGGGGCAGAACGTGGGGCACAGGTGACGCAGCGCCTGCTGGCCTTCGCCCGGCGGCAGGATTTGCGCCCGGCGCCGGTCGATCTCGAAGCGCTGCTCGCCGGCATGACGGATCTGCTGCGCCGCTCCGCCGGGCCGCTGGCCGCCGTCTCGATCGAGGCGGCGCCGAACCTGCCGCCGGCGCTGGTCGATGCACATGCGCTGGAACTCGCGCTGATGAACCTCGCGGTCAATGCGCGCGATGCGATGCCCGAGGGCGGGCAGCTGCTGATCCGCGTCGATGCCGTGCAGATCGCCGGCAAGGGCGCGGCACCCGCGGCGCTGATGATGCAGCCGGCGATCCAGCCACCCGCCAGGCTGCCCGCGGGGCGCTATCTGCGCATCAAGGTGGCGGATACCGGGCAGGGCATGGAACCGGCAACCCTGGCCCGCGCCGTCGAGCCCTTCTTCACCACCAAGGGGCCAGGCCAGGGCACGGGGCTTGGCCTGTCGATGGTGCACGGGCTCGCGCATCAATCGGGCGGGGCGCTGACGCTCCATTCGGCGCCTGGCGCGGGCATGTTGGCGGTGCTCTGGCTACCGGTCTCGGACCGCCCGGCCGCGCCATTGCGCGCCTTGGTGGAGGCCGAACCGGCCAGCGGCAGTGGCGCCGTCCTGGTGGTGGATGACGAACCGCTGGTACTGGAGAGCACGGCCGCGATGCTGGAGGCGCTGGGCTACCTGCCCGTCACGGCGAGCTCCGGCGCCGCGGCCCTGGCAACGCTGGAGGCGCGGCCGGACCTGGTCGCGGTGGTGACGGATTTCGCCATGCCCGGCATGACCGGCCTGACGTTGGCCGAGCGGATCGCAGCGCGCCGGCCGGGCCTGCCGGTGGTGATCGCTTCGGGCCAACCCGCGGGGCCGCAGGAGGCGCCCTACGGCCGGCTCGGCAAGCCCTATTCGCTGGCGCAGCTGGCCACGGCGCTCGAAGCCCTGGTGCCGCGCCAGGCCGCCGAGTAGCCGAAGCAAGGTTGCGTGAGGCAGGCTTCCACGGGCATTGTGCACCGCACGCTTGTTTGATTGTAAAGCACGAGATCGATTCGAGCGGATCGAACGTGCTCTGCGGGGAGTTCTCACCATGGTTATGCTTTTTCTCGCCGCCCTGCTCTGGGTTGGCGTGCATGTCGGCATCTCGGGCACTGCGCTGCGCGGCCGGGCCGTGGCGGCGCTGGGCGAGGGGCGGTTCACGCTCGGCTTCTCGATCCTCTCCGTCGTGTCCATCACGGTGCTGGTCCTGGCCTGGCAGAACGCGCCGACGACGACGCTCTGGGCCACGCCGGGCTGGCTGCGCTGGATCCTGGCCTTCGCAATGCTGCCGGTCTTCGTGCTGTTCATGGCAAGCCACAAGCGCAACCCGACCGCGGTGGGCGGCAAGGGCCTGGGCGAGGAGCCGCGCGGCATCCAGCGCATCACCCGCCACCCGATGCTGTTCGCCTTCGCCGGCTGGGGGCTGATCCATGTGCTCGGCAATGGCAACACGGCGGCGATGGTGTTCTTCGGCGCCTTCCTGGTGACGGCGGCGGCGGGCATGCCCTCGATCGACGCGAAGCTCGCCGCGCGCCAGCCTTCGGCTTGGCCGGCCTTCGCGGCCAAGACCTCCATCCTGCCCTTCGGCGCCATCCTCGCCGGGCGGAACCGCCTCGTGCTGAGCGAGATCGGCTGGATGCCGCCGGTGGTCGGGCTGGTTCTGTGGGCGGCGCTGCTGGCCTTCCACCGCACCATCTTCGGCGTTTCCGCCCTGCCGATGTAGCCCCCCGTTCTGCCCATGAACCTCGGGCGGTGACGCCCGGCTCTTGAACATGCGCCGCCGCCGCCCCAAACCCTGCCGCGCCGCCACGCCAGGATCGATACACAATGCAGGAAGTTCTCACCTCGGCTGACAGTGCCGACACACGACGCGCGCGCGTGGCGCGCTTCGTGCTCGCGCCGCTGTTCCAACGCGTGGTGATCGGGCTGATTCTCCTGAACGCGGTGACGCTGGGGCTGGAGACCTCGGCCAGCATCATGGCGAGGTGGGGGCATATCCTGCTGACGCTCGATGCGGTGCTGCTGTGGCTGTTCACAGCGGAGCTGGCGCTACGCTTCTATGCCTTTCGCGGCCGGCTGTTCCGCGACCCCTGGGGCCTTTTCGACATCGTGGTGATCACCATCGCCTGGCTGCCGGCGGCCGGCCCGCTCTCGGTGCTGCGCGCCTTGCGAATCCTGCGCGTGCTGCGGCTGATCAGCGTGCTGCCGTCGTTGCGGCTGGTGGTGGAGGCGATGCTGAAGGCCCTGCCGGGCATGGGCAGCATCGTGCTGCTGATGGCGCTGGTGTTCTATGTGTTCGGCGTGATGGCCACCAAGCTGTTCGGCGACATCCTGCCAGAGCGCTTCGGCACACTCGGCAACACGCTGTTCACGCTGTTCCAGATGATGACGCTGGAAAGCTGGGCGGAGGCCAATGTGCGGCCGATCCTCGCCCAGCAGCCGCTGGCCTGGATGTTCTTCGTGCCCTTCATCCTCATCGCCACCTTCGTGGTGCTGAACCTGTTCATCGGCGTGATCGTGGACAGCATCCAGACGCTGCGCGAAAGTCGTGGCAGCGCCGAGGCCGCCGCCGCGCAGGTGGCGAAGGAGGCAGCGCAAAGCGTGGCGCATCTGGACAGCCAAACGCTGCTGGCCGAAATCCGCGCGCTGCGCCAGGAAATCGCGGAACTTCGGGCTTCACGTTGACCCTGAGGGCGGCCCGGCAGTAGCACCGCATCGACTTACCCCGGATACGCACCCCATGCCCTTCGCTGCCCGCCGCCCCGTGATGCTGGCCATTCTCGATGGCTGGGGCTGGCGCGAGGAAGTGGCCGACAACGCTGTGCGGCAGGCGCAGACGCCGAGCTTCACCGCACTGTGGGAGCGCTGCTCGCACGCCTTGCTGCGCACCTCCGGCCATGATGTCGGGCTGCCCGAGGGGCAGATGGGCAATTCAGAGGTCGGGCACCTCAACATTGGCGCCGGGCGCGTGGTGATGCAGGAACTGGTGCGCATCGACGCCGCCTGCGCCGATGGCAGCCTCGCCCGCCTGCCCGGGCTCACCACGCTGTTCGCCAAGCTACGCGCCAGCGGCGGTGCGCTGCATTTGATGGGGCTGCTGTCGCCGGGCGGGGTGCACAGCCACCAGGACCATGCCATCGCCCTCGCCCGCGCGGCCACGGCGGCGGGGTTCAAGGTGTGGGTGCATGCCTGGACCGATGGGCGCGACACCGCGCCTGTTGCCGCCCCCGAATTCCTGCGGCGCTTCGAGGCCGCGCTGCCCGAGGGCGCGCGCATCGGCACCATCTGCGGCCGCTACTACGCCATGGATCGCGACCATCGGTGGGAGCGCGTGCAGCGCGCCTATGACGTGATGGTCTCGGCCACCGGGGCGCGCTTCGCCACCGCGCAGGATGCCGTGGCGGCGGGCCATGCGGCGGGGCAGACGGACGAATTCATCGCCCCCGCCGCGATCGGCAGCTACGCCGGCATGCAGCACGGCGATGGGCTGCTGTGCTTCAACTTCCGCGCCGACCGTGTGCGGCAGATCATGACCGCGCTGCTCGACCCGGCCTTCCACGGCTTCGTCGCGGACCCCACCATCCGCTTCGCCGCCGCGGCCTCGATGACCGAATACTCCGCCGTGCTGCGCCCCTTCCTGCCGGCCCTGTTCCCGGCGCAATCCATGGCCGACATCCTCGGCGAGGTGGTCAGCGCCGCCGGCCTCACCCAGCTGCGCATGGCCGAGACCGAGAAATACCCGCATGTCACCTACTTCCTGAATGGCGGGGAGGAGACGCCCTATCCCGGCGAGGATCGCGTGATGGTCCCTTCCCCCAAGGTCGCGACCTACGATCTGCAGCCCGAAATGTCGGCGCACGAGCTGACCGACAAGGCTGTGGCGGCGATCGAGACCGGGCGGCATGATCTGATCGTGCTGAACTTCGCCAATGCCGACATGGTCGGCCATACCGGCTCCCTGCCCGCCGCCATCAAGGCGTGCGAGGCGGTGGATCTCGGGCTTGGGCGCATCGCCGCCGCGATCCGCGCGGCGGGCGGCTGCCTGCTTATCACCGCCGATCACGGCAATGCCGAGCTGATGCGCGACCCGGTGACGGGTGGGCCGCATACCTCGCACACCACCAACCCGGTGCCGGTGCTGCTGATGGGTGCGGCAGAGGGTACGCATCTGGCCGGGGGGCGGCTCGCGGACATCGCGCCCACGCTGCTGGCCCTGCTCGGCGTGGCACAGCCGGCGGCGATGACCGGCACCTCGCTGATCCGGGGCGCCCGATGATGCGCGCGGCGCTTGGCCTGCTGCTGCTTGGCGCCTGCGCGCCGGATTACGGCGCGGTGCGGGATTGGTCGCGCACCGCCGCCGCCATCGCCGAATACCCCGCCATGCCTGCCGCTGCGGCTGCGCAGCCGGCGCGGCTCGCTTCCCTCGGCGCCACGCCCGCGCCGGACCCCTCCCGCGCCGCGCGAATCGAGGCGCTGGTCGCGACGCAGGAGGCCGCGCGGACCTGGCTCGCGCTGCTGGCCTTCATGGCCGAGGACGGGCTGCTCACCCAGCGCGGCAACCCGATGCAGGCCACCGCCGCGCGCATCGAACCCGCCGATCCGCTGGGCGCCGCCGCGGTGCGGGCGCGCTTCCAGGGATCGCGATGTAGGGGCGCTACCCGACCAGGCGGTTTCTCCTCGATCGACGCCTTCCAGGAGCAACCCTGGTGCCGCGCACCGGGGGGGGGCCAGTGCCGC
>JBBSCP010000076.1:0-15166 GCA_038250135.1 Acetobacterales bacterium
CAGCCCCGCGGCCAGTCGCAGCACATCGTTCTCATCGACACCCTCAGCCGGGACCACCGCGACCACGTCAGGACGGCCTTGCGTCAATGTGCCGGTCTTGTCCACGACCCGCGTGTCGATCCGCTCCATCCGCTCCAGCGCCTCGGCATTCTTGATCAGCACGCCGGCCTGCGCGCCCCGGCCCACGCCCACCATGATCGACATCGGCGTGGCCAGCCCGAGCGCGCAGGGGCAGGCAATGATCAGCACGGTCACGGCCGCGACCAACGCGAAGGCGAGGCGCGGCTCCGGCCCCCAGATCGCCCAGGCCGCGAAGGCGACCAGCGCGATGGCCACCACCGCGGGCACGAACCATCCGGCGACCTGATCGGCCAGGCGCTGGATGGGCGCGCGCGAACGCTGCGCGCCCGCCACCATGCGCACGATCTGCGCCAATACCGTGTCCTGGCCCACGCGGTCGGCGCGCATGACAAAACTGCCCTGGCCATTCAGCGTGCCGCCGACGACCTGATCGCCCACGGATTTGGTGACCGGCACGGCCTCCCCCGTCACCAGGCTCTCATCGACGTTGGAGGTGCCCTCGATCACCTCGCCATCCAGCGGCACCTTGTCGCCGGGACGAACCCGCAGCCGATCGCCGACCGCTATGGCGGCCAACGGCACTTCGTCATCCGAGCCGTCGTCGCGCAGCCGCCGCGCCTGAGCCGGCGCCAGGTCGAGCAGCGCCCGGATGGCGCCGCCGGTCTGCTCGCGTGCGCGCAGTTCCAGCACCTGGCCGAGCAACACCAACACCACGATGACCGCCGCCGCCTCGAAATACACCGCCACCGAGCCATCGGCCGCGCGGAAAGCGGCGGGAAAGACGCCAGGGGCCAGCGTTGCCACGACGCTGAACACCCAGGCGACGCCAGTACCCAGCGCGATCAGCGTGAACATGTTGAGGCTGCGGTTCACGAGGCTCTGCCAGCCTCGAACGAAGAAGGGCCAGCCGGCCCAGAGCACCACTGGCGTCGCCAGCACCAACTGAATCCAGTTGCCGATGCGTGGCCCGCCGACGAGGTGCATCATCCCCGTCAGGTGTCCGCCCATCTCCAGCAGGAAGACCGGGACAGCCAGCACAAGGCCGATCCAGAGGCGGCGCGTGAAGTCCACCAATTCCGGATTGGGGCCAGCCTCGGCCGAGGGGGTTTCGGGTTCCAGCGCCATGCCGCAGATCGGGCAACTGCCGGGGCCTGGCTGCCGGATCTGCGGGTGCATCGGACAGGTGTAGATGGTGCCCGGCGCCACGGCCTCGGCGCGCAGCGTCGGACGCTCCTGCAGGTACTTGCCCGGTTCGGCGATGAACTTGGTGCGGCATCCGGCAGAGCAGAAATGGTAGGCATGGCCTGCATGCTCGGCGTGGTGCGCGGTCTTGGCCGGGTCCACCGTCATGCCGCAAACCGGGTCCTTCACGGTTTCCGATACCGCTGCGGCCGCCTCATGGTGAGGATCGTGCTTGCCGTGGTGTGCCATGTCCATTCAACTCCTCAGCGCGCGACAAGTGACGCGGGCGGCCACACGGCGAGCATCGCCAGCGGCTCCAGCAGCGCCCATTGGAGGACAGGGGCGAGCCCGGTTCCCCAAGGCGCGTCAGCAGCAGCGCGACCAACAGCGCAGCAGCGGCGATCATCGCGTCGCCGCCGGTGCGATGAAGGATGGCGGAGGCAGTCTCGCCCTGCGTTCCCTCCGCCCATGGCGTGTAGAGGGGCAGCTGCGCGTTTCCCAAGATTCAGGTCATCGCAAGCATGCCCGAGAGGTAGCGCGCCGCGGGAGCAGCCAGGGGGCTGGTGCCCCCCGTCGGCCCCGCCGCGTCACCGCGCCGGAATGCGGACCAGGATCGCGCGCATCTGCGTGATCTCGCGCTCCTGATCGCGGATGACAGCCTCGGCCAGGGTGCGGACCTCCGGGTCCCTGGCGTGTTGTAGCGCGACGCGCGCCATATCGATCGCGCTTTGATGATGCGGAATCATCATCGCGACGAAATCGCGTTCCGCGTTGCCGCTCATCGGCAA
Organism: Acetobacterales bacterium; assembly: GCA_038250135.1. Taxonomy (GTDB): domain Bacteria; phylum Pseudomonadota; class Alphaproteobacteria; order Acetobacterales; family Acetobacteraceae; genus Falsiroseomonas. The sequence continues at coordinate 2,052 of JBBSCP010000076.1, forward strand.
GTTCATGTCGCGATTCATCCGCATCATCGCTTCCATGTAGCCGCGGCTGGCGGGCGTCCCGGCGCCGGGCCCCTGCATCATGGGCATACCCTGCATCATGGGCATACCCTGCATCATGGGCATGCCCTGCATCATTGCGCCGCCGGCCGGCGGAGCGGCCTGCCCCGGCGCAGGCTGAGGCGCCTGGGCGAACGCGAATGTCGTGGCGCCGCCGAGGGCAATGGCGGCGAGTGCACCGATGGTCCTGCGTTGCATGGTCGTTTTCCTTGTTGCGGAGAATGATGTTAACGCGCGGCCTGCAGCAATGCTTTTCAGCCGCCCTACAAAGTGTTGCAGCGGGCTCAGCCCGGCACGGTGGTCGCCTTCCACCCATCGGCCAGCAACGCCGCGAGAAGCGGGGCTGCTTCGGTCGCTGCGACAGTCACCTGCCGCTGCTCAAGATTGATGGTCACCTCGGCGCCCGGAGCCGCCTCGCTCAAGGTCGCGCGCACGCCCTTCGCGCAGCCGCCACAATTCATGTTCACTATGGAAATGTGCAGCATGTTTGTCATCCGTGGCTGGTGGTCGATGAGGTGGGGGCGCCCATCGTGGGAAGGTCAAGAGGGCGCCGCTCCGACGCCCCCTAGAAAGGCTTTACGCAGCCATTTTCGCGCACTCGTCAGCGCAGCGCGTGCAGGCGGTGGCGCAGGCCCGCATCATGTCATCGGCCTCGCCGTGGTCAGCGCAGCTGGTGGCGCAAGCGCGGCAAATCTCCGAGCATACCCGGCATAATTGCGCGCAATTTTTTGAGCCACGGATCATGAAGTCGGCACAGACGCCGCAGATCTGCGCGCAGTCGAGCAAAAGCTGGATGTGGCTCGCCTCGGCATGGCTCCCGCCCTTCGTCAGGCAATGCGCGACGGTGGCGAGGCACGATCGATGGCAGTCAAGGCATGCCTGGATGCATGCGTCCATGGCGTGGTTGTCGTGATGCATTGGACGGGTTTCCTCGTGGGTTCTTCCCCGAGATGAGAACATCGCCGTGGGCTACGAGTTGCCCGTCACATTTTGACAAAGCATGTCAGCGAAGGGTCAGCGGCGTTGGTGATCGCCTGAATGGAAGGGTCAAGCAGCCCCGATGACGCCTTGCGGCTTGGGCAGCCGCGCGCAAGCGCGCAGTCCCCCGCCGGGCCGGTTGCTCAACCGGACCGTGCCGCCATGCTGTTCGACCACGCGCCGGGCGATGGTGAGGCCGAGCCCACTGCCCCCCGTGCCGCGATTGCGCGACGTCTCGAGGCGACGGAACGGCTCGAACACCGTCTGCAAGTCGGCCTCTGGAATGCCCGGCCCGTCATCCTCGATCCGGATCAGGATTTCCCGCGCGGTATCGTCCAGCACAACACGCGCGCCGCCGCCATACTTTACTGCATTGTCGATCAGGTTCGAGAAGGCCCGCTTCAGCGTCACCGGGCTGCAGACCAGCCTGGCCTGCGAAGGCCCGGCATAAGTCACGGCCGCGCCGGCATCGGCGGCGGCATCGCACAGGGTCTCGATCATCGCCACCAGATCGGCCGGCTTGCGGGGCTCGCTCTCGGTCTCGCCACGCAGATAGGCGAGGGTGGAATCGATCATCGCCTCCATCTCATCGAGGTCGGCATCGATGGCCTGCGCCGCCTCGCTATCCTCGACGAAGCCGGCGCGCAGCCGCAGCCGCGCGATGGGTGTGCGCAGATCATGGCTGACCGCCGCCAAGGCCTGGGTGCGATCGGCGATCAGCCGGTCGATGCGGCCCTGCATGCGGTTGAACGCCTGGGCGGCGTGGCGCACCTCGCTCGGGCCTTCCTCGGGCACGGGCACCACAGGGCCCGGGCCGCCGAACCGATCCGCCGCATCGGACAGCGCGCGCAAGGGCCGCCCGATCAGCCGTACCACCAGCAGGCCAAGCAGCAGGATGCCCACCGCCATGGCCGTGGTGGAGAGCAGCGTGGCGTGCTCCGGCACGGGCGGGCGGAACAGCGCGGCGGAGAAGTTCAGCCAGCTGCCATCCGGCAGCGGCAAAGCGCCGAGCAGCAGATGCCCCGGAACGCCATCTTCGCCATAGCCGAGGCGCAGGCCCGTGACATCGAATTCAGGGACCAACTCGCCGAGCCGGCTGCGCAGCGCGTCGATGCGGGCGCTGCTGGAATGGAGCGGCTGCACCGTGGGCGCCCGCGTCCAATGCAAGTCGAGGCTGGCGGTGGAGAGCGCATGCGCGGTGCGGTCGCGTTCCTCCACCGGCAGTTCCACGACCGCACGCTTGGCCGCCACCAGGCGCTCCGCGAGTTGCGCCTGCCGCGTGGTGCCGAGCACCGCCTCGGTGCCGATCTGATGGAGCCACAGGCTGCCGAGATGGAAGGCCATCAGGCCGACCAGGAGCACCATCACGATGCGCCCGCCAAGGGTGTCCGGCACCAGGCGCCCCAGCGCCTTCATGTCGCCCGCTTCACCGGCGGCACCAGCATGTATCCGGCACCGCGCACCGTCTTGATGATGGACGGGCTGGCCTCCGTCGGCTCCAGCTTGCGTCGCAGCCGGCTCACCATGACATCGACCGAGCGTTCGGTGCCGTTGAAGGCCATGCGGTTCCGCGCGAGGTCGAGCAACTGGTCGCGGCTCAGCACGCGCTGCGCATGTTCGCAGAAGGCCAGCAGCAGATCGTACTCGCCGCCCGAGAGATCCACCGCCGTGCCGTCCGGCGCGCTGAGTTCGCGCCGCCGCGTATCGAGGCTCCAATCGGCGAAGACGATGCGCTCGCCGGCCTGGCCGCCCATCGGGTCGCCGGCCACGCCGCGCGCCCGCCGCAGCAGGGCTCGCACACGGGCCAGCAATTCGGCGCGGCCGAAGGGCTTTGGGATGTAGTCGTCGGCGCCGAGCTCCAGGCCGAGCACGCGGTCCGTCTCCTCGCCGCGCGCCGTCACCATGATGATCGGCACGCCCGATTTCGCGCGCAATGCGCGGCACAGATCAAGCCCGGTTGTGCCTGGCAGCATCACGTCGAGCAGCACGAGATCGACCGGTGCGCCGGCCAGCACCTCCCACATCTCGCGCCCATCGCGTGCGCCGGTGACGCGAAAGCCGTTCTGGCGCAGGAACTTCGCGATCAGCGTGCGCATCTCCCCGTCATCCTCGACGACGAGGATATGGGCTTCCTGCGGCAGGCTGTCGGGCGCCATCGCATCGTCCTCAGTTCTGATCCATCGGCGTGAATCGCGCCTGTGCGGGACGTTGGCCGGGCAGCGTCAGCGTGACCACCGCGCGCATGCCTCGGGTTGCCACGAAGTCACCAGTGCCGGCCAGCACATTGTCGCCCGTGGGGGAGGAGGGGGGGGGGGTGAGGGGAATGGTCGCCTGGCGCCCGCCGGCGAGGATGATGGCCTGCGCTGTCGCGCCCGTGGCGGCGATGGGCCGATCGGCGCCATCGAACAGGAACAGTCGCAGCGTGTTGCCCGCGGCCACCAACTCGGCGTGGTTGCTGCCGATATCCACCTTCTGGCCACCATTCGGGCCGCGGCGGGGCTCATGCGCACGCGCCACGCCGGGGGCGAGGACAAAGCCGGCGAGCAGCGCGGCAAGGGGGCGGCGTGGGGTCATGGTCAGGTTCCTCATGGATCAATAGGCCTCTGCCACCTTCTGCTCCTGCTGCACGATTCGCAGGCGCTCCAGGGCGGGGCGGCCGAAGCGGTGGAACAGCAGCGGCGTCAGGAAGGTGTCGAGCAGCGTCGCGGTGATCAGCCCGCCGAAGATGGTGACGGCGACCGGGTGCAGGATCTCCTTGCCCGGCTCGCTGGCGCCGATCATCAGCGGAATGAGGGCAACGCCCGCCGAAAGTGCGGTCATCAGCACGGGCGTCAGGCGCTCCAGGCTGCCGCGGATCACCAGCGCCAGCCCCCAGCGCTCCCCTTCGAGCAGCGCGAGGTTCAGGTAGTGGCTGACCTTCAGGATGCCGTTGCGCGTCGCGATGCCGGCCAGCGTGATGAAGCCGATCATCGAGGCCACGGACAGCGGCTGCCCGGCGATCCACAGCGCCGCGATGGCGCCCACCATCGCGAGCGGCACATTGCCCATGATGATCAGCGCCAGCATCGCGGATTTGTAGCGGCTGTAGAGCACCATGAAGATCAGCGCGAGCGACACCAGCGACAGCCCGGCGATCAACCGCGCCGCCGCCTCCTGCGCCTGGAAGGTGCCCTCCAGCGTGAAGAAATAGCCGGGCGGCAGCGCAGCCGTATCGATCTCCGCACGAATGCGCGTGACGATCTTGGCCATGTCGCTGCCATCGGTATTGGCCAGCACCACGATCCGCCGCCGCCCATTCTCCCGCAGGATCTGGTTGGGTCCGTCGGTGTCGCGCAACTCGGCCAGCAGCGACAGCGGCACGCGACCGCCCGGCGTCTCGATCATGACGGCGGCAAGCCCGGCGCCGGTGCGGTCGGCATCACCAAGGCGCAGCACCACGTCGAAGCGCCGCGCGCCGTCCACCACCTGGCTGACAACCTGGCCGCCAGACAGGGCTTGCAGTGCCTCGGCCACGGCAGCGGCCGAGACGCCGTAGAGTGCGGCGCGTTCATGGTTCACCGCCACCTGAAGCTGCGGCACGCGCACCTGGCGCTCCACCTGCAGATCGGTCAGGCCGGGGATGGCGGCAAGGCGCTGCTGCATGCCCTCGGCCAGGGTGCGCAGCGTGTCCAGATCGTCGCCGGTGATCTTGAGCGCGATCTCGGCGCGCACGCCAGACAGCATGTGGTCAAGCCGGTGCCCGATGGGCTGGCCAACATTGGCGCTGCCGGGCAACACCGCGAGACGCGCGCGGATATCGGCCGCGATTGCCTGTTTGTCTCGCGAGGAGGCGTGGAGCGAGACGTCGATCTCCGAGGAATGCACACCCTCGGCATGCTCATCCAGCTCCGCGCGGCCGGTGCGGCGCCCCACAGTCCGGACCTCCGGCACCTGCATGATCAAAAGTTCCGCCTGCCGGCCGAGCCGGTTGGCCTCCGCCAGGCTGATGCCGGGCTGGAGTTGCAGGCTGATGGTCAGCGTGCCCTCGTTGAAGGGCGGCAGGAAGGCGCGCGGCAGGAAGGGCACGGTGGCCAGCGCGGCCACCACGCCGAAGCCAGCCACCAGATACACGAGCCGGGCGCGGGCGAAGGCCCAGAGCAGCGCACGCTCGTTCCAACGCTTGAGCACGCGGACCAGCGCGCTGTCGCCGTGATCCATCCGCTTCATGCGTGGCAACAGATAGTAGCAAAGCACCGGCGTGACCGTGATGGCGACGACGAGGCTGGCCATGATCGATACGATGTAGGCGATGCCGAGCGGCGCGAACAACCGCCCCTCGATCCCGGTCAGCGCAAACAGCGGCACGAAGACCAGGATGACGATCATCGTCGCATAGACGATGCCGGAGCGGACTTCCTGGCTGGCCTTCGCGACCACGATGATGGCGGGAAGCGGGTCCGGCCGCGCGCGGTTCTCCCGCAGGCGGCGGAACACGTTCTCCACATCCACCACCGCATCATCCACCAGCTCACCGATCGCGATGGCAAGGCCGCCCAGCGTCATGGTGTTGATCGACAGGCCCAACAGTTGAAAGACCACCACGGTGATCAGCACCGACAGCGGAATGGCGGTGAGCGAGATGAAGGTGGTGCGGACGTTCAGCAGGAACAGGAACAGCACGACGGCGACGACGGCGCCCGCTTCCAGCAGCACGATCTGCACATTGCCGACCGAGGCGCCGATGAAATCGGCCTGGCGGAACTGCACCTTGTTGGCGATCACGCCCGGCGGCATCGCACGCTGCAATTCGGCCAGCGCGGCCTCCACCTGGGCTGTCAGGGCGATCGTATCGGCCGAGGGCTGCTTCTGGATCGACAGGATGACTGCCGGCCGGCCCATGCTGCCGGCCTCGCCGCGTTTGGTCCGCGCGGCGAAATCGACCGTCGCGACCTGGCGCAACGGAATCGGCTGCCCGGCCCGCACCGCCACGGGCGTATTGGCCAGATCTTCGAGCCGCGTGGTGCGGCCGATGTTGCGGATCAGGTATTCGCGCCCAGCCTGATCCACATAGCCGCCGCCGGTATTGCCGCCAAACTGCCGAAGGGCGGCGAGCACCTGGTCCGCCGTGACATCGAGCGCATGCATCCGCGCGACATCCGGCGTCACGCGATACTGCCGCACCTCGCCACCGATGGGGATGACCTGCGAGATGCCGGGGATGGTCAGCAGCCGCGGCCGCACCACCCAATCCGCCAGCTCCCGCAATTCCATCGGGCTGGCGCGCCCATCGGTGGACATCGCCACCAGCATGATCTCGCCCATGATGGAGGAGATCGGCGCCATCTGCGGCGCGACATTTACCGGCAGTTGCGCGCGCACCAGCGACAGCCGCTCCGCCACCTGCTGGCGGTTGACCCAGATGTCGGTGCCCCAGTCGAATTCCACGAAGACGATGGAAAGTCCGACACCGGAGACGGAGCGGACGCGTGTCACGCCCGGCATACCGTTCATTGCCGTCTCGATGGGATAGGAGACGAGAAGCTCGACCTCCTCCGGCGCCAGGCCCTCGGCCTCGGTCATCAGGGTGATGACCGGCTTGTTGAGGTCGGGAAAGACATCCACCGGCAGGCGCTGCAGCGTGAATGCGCCATAGACCATCAGGATTGCCGCGGCGACGAGGACGAACAGCCGGTTCCGCAGACTGGTGGTGACAAGGAAGTTGAACACGGCTAGCGGACCTGCGCGATCAGCCCGGCGCCGCTGGTCACCACCCGCGCGCCGCGCTCCAGCCCGGCCGTCACCAGAACGCGCTGGCCATCGAGGGGCTGGACCCGCACCGGCCTTGGCAGGAAGCGCTCGGCGCTTGGCATTTCGTAGACCACCTGGCCGCCTTCGGGGTTCCGCACCACGGCTTCGGCGGGCAACACGATGCCGGCAGTGCGGCGCGGTGTCTGGACCAGGACCGTCACGGGCTGCCCCACGGCGAGGCCGGGGGCGATGCCCTCGATGCGGAAATGCAGGGGCAGGCCCTGTTGGCGCAGCGTCATGCCGCGGCCGATGAAGCCGAGGCGCAGCGCCTGGCCGCCCGCCGTCATGGCAGAGGCGCCCGAAACCTCGGCCACCGCAGCGGTATCGAAGGCCAAGGCCTCGACCCATAGCCGGGCGGGATCGACGATGTCGAACAGCGGCTCCTGCGCCTGGATCACCTGGCCGGCGGCGACGCGCACCACGCTGATCAGGCCGGCGGAGGGTGCGATGATTGGCTCCCGCCCCGTCACCGCCGGCAGGTTCGCGGCGCGACGCTGGCGCAGGCCTTCAAGCTCGGCGCGCGCATCGCTGATCTCCCGCGCCGCGACGGTGCCGGCCAATGCGGTGAGCCGGCGAACGCGTGCCTCGCCGATCACGATGAGCGCGTCGAGTTCGGCGATGCTGGCGCGCACGCCCACGCGATCCTGCGCCGCCAGGATGGGCACGACGAAGCCGAGCACCTCGCCGCGCGCCACGCGCTGCCCAAGTGCCGGGAAGCCGCCATCAGGTGGCTCGATGCGGCCCGCCTCGGATGCCTGGACACGGCCCGAAGCGTTTGGATCGGCAACCACCTGCCCAGCGAGCTGGATGGTGACCGACGCTTCTCCTGCCTCGGCAGGGCTGGTGCGGAGGCCGAGGAGCCGTTGCGAAGGCTTGGGCACGAAGATGCTGCCGTCGGGTTGCCGCCGCGGCGCGTCCAAGGGCTGCGCCAGGGCGAGCATCGGCGCCACGACGAATGCTACCAAGGCCATCACCGCCGGCGCGGCGGCGACGCGCTCGGGCAGCGTCGCGCTGGACGGCAAGGCATGGGGGCGCGCGCCAGCGGCTGACGGTTCGACGACGACAAATGGCGGCAATGGCCGTGGCGCCGCTGCTCGGCCGATGGCGACGCCGACCAGCAACAGCACCAGGCCTGCCGCCCACACGTAAGGCTCGCGCAACGCCATCGAGACGAGATCGGAGGGCCCGGTCGCAGAGGTCGCGGCGGCGAAGCTGGCGGGAATCACAAGTGTCGCCGGCAGCAGGTCCATGTCTGCGCCGGCCGTGATGGTGAAAACCAGGTTCCGCTGGCCCGGGCGTTCCAGCATGGGGCTCGCAAGCACATAAACCGCCTCACTGGCGCGGGTGGCCGTTCCGATGTCTTCACCGTCAAGGCTGACCTGCACCGTGGCGCCGTCGATTGGCTCCGCCGTTGCGTGTCGGTCGAGGTAGAGCCAGAGCCGGCGGTCAGCGCCCAGCACCGCCACGATCTCGAACAGGTCGGAATGCGCCTCCGCGCGCGGTGCAGCCGCCGTCGGCTGCGCTGCCTCGTCGCCATGGGCATGGCCTTCGTGGCCGAAAGCGGGGCGGAAGCAAGGCGCGGCCACTAACGTGACCAGCAGCAGCAGACGAATCAACACGCGCGCCCCCTAGACCCAATCACCGCCTTGGCAGATTGACGGCGCGAGACGTCGGGGGCGTTGCCCAATCATGACAAAACATTGCGGCGGCCCTGTTGACGCCATCCCGCCGCCCGCCCAGCGTGACCGTGCCATGACCGCACCAACCGCCGCCCTGCTCTACGCGCCCGAGGGCTACGACACCTCACGCCCCAAGCTGATGGGCCGCCACGCCGCCGGCGAGGGCTTTCTCGGCGGGCTGGTACGGCATGCCGGCTTCGAGCGGATGGTTGCGATGCTGCGCAGCCCGGCCGATGCCGAGGCATTCGCGGCTCAGATCCGCCAGCTCGGCGGCGCCATGCCCTGCGGCCACTTCCTCGAAGCCGACCTGCACCGTGCGGCCGAGAGCGGCGCGCTGATGCTGCCCGGCCCGGACCTCGCCACCTATGCGTGGCGGCGCCGGCGGATCGGCGAGGCGCGGGCGTTCTCCATCGTCGGCGTCACCCACACCACCGCCTCGGCCTCCGCGATGGACAGCATCGCCACGCTCCTGACCGCCCCGGTACAGCCCTGGGACGCGCTGATCTGCACCTCCGCCGCCGTGCGCGGCATGGTCGGACGGCTGCTGGAGGCCGAGGGCGCCTATCTCACGCGCCGGCTGGGCGCGACGCGCCTCACCGGGCCGGCGCTGCCGGTGATCCCGCTCGGCGTCGATGCGGCGGCGCTGGCGCCGAGTGGGGCGGCGCGCACCACCTGGCGCGGGCGGCTTGGCCTGGGCGCGCGGGACGTGGCGGTGCTGCATCACGGGCGGTTGTCCTACCACGCCAAGGCGCATCCCTTGCCGATGTTCCTCGGCCTCGCCCGCGCCGCCGCCGCCGCGCCGCCGGGGGTGCGGGTGCACCTGGTGCTGTCGGGCTGGTTCGCGGATGAGACCCAGCGCGGCGCCTTCCTCGCCCAGGCCAAGGCGCTGGCGCCGAACCTGCCGGTGCATCACGTCGATGGCCGCAAGCCCGAGGTGCGGCGCGCCATCTGGTCGGCGATGGACGCCTTCACCCTGCTCTCGGACAACATCCAGGAGACCTTCGGCCTGGCGCCGATCGAGGCGATGGCCGCCGGCCTGCCAGTGGTCGGCACGGATTGGGACGGGCTGCGCGACACGATCGAGCATGGCGTGACCGGCTTTCGCGTGCCCACGCTGATGGCCGGCCCGATGACCGACATCGCCGCGCGCCACGATACCGGCCAGGACAGCTACGACAGCTACATCGCCGCCGCGGCGCAATTCACGGCGGTGGATGTCGGCGCCACCGAGGCCGCCTTCGCCGCGCTGATCGCCGATCCCGCCCGCCGCCGCGCCATGGGCGAAGCCGGGCGGCAGCGCGTGCTGGAACGCTTCGACTGGGCGCCGGTGGTGCGGCAATACCTCGACCTCTGGGCCGAACTCGCGACGATCCGTACGCAGGGCCAGGTGGAGTACGCGGCGCCGCTGCGGGGCGAGGAGCGCGTGCCGCGCCGGCCCGACCCGGCCGCGATCTTCGCCGACTACCCGACGCGGCGCCTCGCGCCCGAAACGCGCCTCGCCTTCGCACCCGACATCACCGATCCCGACGCCGCGATGGCGCGCCTCACGCTATTGGCCGGCGTCCAGGGCGTGGCAATGCGGCGCGACCTGCTGCCAGGCGAGGACAGCCTGCGCCAGGCCTTCGCCATCCTCGTCGATGGGCCGGCGAGTGCGGCGATGCTCTCGGCCGAATTGCCCCCGGCGCGGGCGTCACGCCTGCATCGCGGGCTGGCGTGGCTGGTGAAGATCGACGTGCTGCGGCTCGTCGAGTAGGGAAACCTAATCCCGCTGCGACAGGTAGTGCGCCAGGGCGATAATGTCCGCGTTGCTGAGGCCGCTGGCCACCGCGTTCATGTTGGTGTCGCTGCCGATGCGCCGGCCGGAGCGGTATTCCGACAAGGTGCGGGCGGTGAATTCCTCGCGCTGGCCGGTCAGGCGGGGAATCTGGTTGCGGCCGCGGTAGTCGGGCAGGTGGCACACGCCGCAATGATGCGGCCCGCTCAGCGCCTGGCCGGCGGCATAGAGACCGGCGTCGAGCGCGCGGCGGTCCTCTGGTGGCCCGGGCGGCAGGGCGGCAAAATGGGCGGCCAGATCCTCGATGTCGCGGTCCGGCAGATTGGCGGCGAAGGTGTTCATCACCGGCACGTCGCGCAGGCCCTCGCGGAACATGATCATCTGGATGGTGATGAAATCCGCCGGCTGGCCGGCCAGGGAGGGGGTGCCCTCCATCTGGCTGCGGCCATCGGCACCGTGGCAACTGGCGCAGGCTTGCGCGGCGAGGCTTTCCCCGCGCCGCGCATCCTGCGCCCCGGCCGGCGCGGCGGCGAACAGCGCCGCCGCGACCAGAATCACAGAGCAAATCGCAAGCCTCACGCTAACCAGGCTCAACGGGCGTAGGTGATGCGATAGATCGCACCCATCTGCTCGCCGGACACCAGCATCGAGCCGTCGCGCAGCACCTGCACATCGACCGGACGGTCGAGGAAGCGCTGATTGGCGTCATCACGCAGGCCGGTCAGGAAATCCTCGATCCGCGTCACATTGCCCTGCGCGTCGAGATGCGCGACCACCACGTCGAAACCGCTCAACTGCTGGCGGTTCCACGAGCCGCGTCGGGCGATGAAGATCTGGTTGCGGTAGGCCTCGGGGAACATCGTGCCGGTGTAGAAGCGCATGCCGACCACCGCGGTGTGCGGGCCGAGCAGCGCGGCGGGCTGGGAGAACTCGGCGCAATTGCGCCCGGCATTGAATTGCGGGTCCGCCGAGCCGGCCGAGCAGAAGGGGAAACCGTGATCCTCGCCGCTGCGGCGGATACGGTGCAGCGTGTCGTTAGGCCAATCATTGCCCGCCCAGTCGCGGCCGTGGTTGGTCGCCCAGAGCTCCCGCGTCACGGGATGATGCGCCATGCCCACGCTGTTGCGGATGCCGCGCGCCTCGATGCGCCGATCGCTGCCATCGAGGTTGAAGGACACCAGCAGCGCGAATTTGTCGCGGTCCGTCTCGCAGACATTGCAGTTCACGCCGACATTTGTGTACAGCCGCCCATCCGGGCCGATGGTGACGAATTTCCAATGGTGGTTGGCGCCGTGGTCCTCCGTGGTCGGCAGGCCGAAGGCGGCGGTCATGTCCACCGGCGCGGGGACGTTGTCGAGGTTCGCCTCGATGTTGTCGTAGCGCAGCACGCGATTGATCGCGAGCACGTAGAGGTTGTTGCCCACCATCGCCAGCCCGTTCGGCTGAGTCAGGCCCTGCGCGATGATGCGCGTGCGCGTGGTGCCGTCGGGGTTGGGCGTGATGGCATAGACGCGCCCGATCGTGCGGGTGCCGGCGAAGACCGTGCCGTTCGGGCCTTCCGCCATCATGCGCGCGCCGGGGATGCCATGCGCGTAAACCGTGGCGGTGAAGCCCGGCGGCAGGCGGATCGCCGCGACCGGCACCTGGTCGAGCGGCGTGGCGGTGAGGCGCGGCGCGTGCGGCGCGAGGGTCGAGCCGTCGGGCCGCCCGACCGCCCAGCCGGGCGTGGGTGGTGGGGTTTGGGCGAAGGCGGGCAGGCCTATCAGGCCGGCGAAAAGCCCCGCGACGATCGTTTTGCGCACCATTTCTCAACTCCCCAAACGGCAGGCATCTGCGGCCTGGCCGGCTGCCGAGGATGAACCATTACGTCGACGTGTCGCAAGCAGTGGGTGCAATCGTTTGTTCGTCCTCGCGCGTGATTGACCGGGAGTGGGGAAGGCCCGACAGGCAGCGCATGACCGACGATCCGCGCCGCTACGCCCCCGCCACGTTCCGCAACCGTGATCCGCTGCTGGAGGTGCTGCGCCTGCTGTTGCCGCCGCTTGGGTTGGTTCTGGAGGTCGCCAGCGGCAGCGGCGAGCACGCCGCGCATTTCGCCGCGTCCCTGCCGGCGCTCACCTTCCAGCCGAGCGATCCGGAGGCCGAGAACCGCGCCAGCATCGACGCCTGGTGCGCCGCACTGCCCAATGTGCGGCCGGCCCTGGCGCTGGACGCCGCCGCGCCCTGGCCAATCGCCGCGGCCGAGGCGGTGGTCTGCATCAACATGATCCACATCGCGCCGTGGTCGGCGACGCTCGGCTTGATGCGCGGCGCGGCTTTGGTGCTGGCCGCCGGCGCGCCCCTGATCCTGTACGGCCCCTATCGCCGCCACAGCGTGCCGACCGCGCCGAGCAATGAGGAGTTCGACGTGAGCCTGCGCGAGCGCGACCCCGCCTGGGGATTGCGCGCACTGGAAGACGTGGCCGCGGCGGCAGAAGGATTTGACGCGCCCGAGGTCATCGAGATGCCGGCGAACAACCTGGCCGTGGTGTTCCGCCGGCAGTAGCGCTCAGACCACGCGTTCGGCGAGCATCTTCTTGATCTCGCCGATGGCCTGCGCCGGGTTCAGCCCCTTCGGGCAGCTGCGCGTGCAGTTCATGATGGTGTGGCAGCGATAGAGCTTGAAGGGATCCTCCAGCGCATCGAGCCGCGCACCGGTATGCTCGTCACGCGAATCCGCGATCCAGCGATAGGCCTGCAACAGCACGGCCGGGCCGAGATAGCGGTCGCCATTCCACCAATAGCTGGGGCAGGCCGTGGTGCAGCAGAAGCACAGGATGCACTCCCACAGACCGTCGAGC
>JBBSCP010000077.1:0-15159 GCA_038250135.1 Acetobacterales bacterium
AGTATTTGGATTTCTATAATCGTCGGCGCCCGCATTCGAGCGCGGGCGGGCGGACGCCCGAGCAAGCCTATCTCGACCACATGCCGCGTCAGATGGCAGCATGAGGGAGCCGCCGACGCCGTGGCGTCACTCCGGTCGGGCTACGCCCGCCCTGCGCGACACCACGGCATCGGCAAAGCGTGCATATCAACCGGCAGGGAATCCACTTATCGGAACCGAAACGCTGTAGCGACAAACCGAGCCGCCTCTGTCCATTGCTGAAATCGAACGGATTGAGTGTGTGCCGTGGTGAAGTCGATGATGCCTGCGGTTATTTATCTCGTATTCTTGGTATTTTTGGTGGCCGTATCCCTGGCCATCGATGCCGACCCGGCGCACTTCGCCGCGGGAGTCGCCGTGCTGATCGTCATCGTGGCAGCTATCGAAGGCCTGAATGGCGCGAAGGCAAAGCCCCCTATTCTTCGCGCCTTGGCACTGTGCAAAGGCGCCGGCATCGGACTGCTCATCCGCCTCGGGGTCGCCGCCTTCATTGTCGTGAGCGGACTTCTGGGTGTCGGAAGCGACTGCGCTCCGCATCGGCCTTACGCCTGCTGAACGCGGCACCCTACCACCTGCCTCAACCCACCAGCACCAGCGCGCGGACGTCCGCCGCCCCATCCCGCACGAGGCCGTATTCGACGCAAAGGTAGCGGTGCGCTTCGTCAGCGCCCCCGCCGTCCTCGTGCATCACGATGCCCATGAGATCCGCCACCGCGCCGTTGCAGCGGGTTGTGCGGTGGGTCTGGATCAGAGCGGCGATGCGGTCCTGCAAACTTATAGTCGTCGTGGTGCGATCCTCTCATGCGCGCAAATGCGTCCACACATGAAACCCCATATATCCATTTGATTGCAGCGTATTAATTTCGCTTAAGGAACGAAAAAAGCGGACGAACGATCAACACACCGCGCCGACGTGATTCCGAACGTCCACGAATTGACTCGGATTCTGTCGGAGCGTCCATCACTCGATTTGATCGCGTCGCGGAACGGCTCCCCCGGGGGTGGAAGCGGGGGGGGCGGGCACCAGTGGGAAGCGGCGAGGGTGAAGGAAGAAGCGGCCGGCACCGTGCGGTGGCTTCGGCCCGAATTCCAGGTGCCCGAAGAAACCCGCCGGAGGGCCGTGCAAACCGAGATGGCGGTGGCCGAGACCACCGCGCCGGGCGCCGTGGCGTGGCCGAGGGATGTGCCTTCTCAGTTCGTCCTCCTCCGCACCGCGCTCACCCGCGTCCCAGCCTCCGCCCAGGATGTGACCCGCCGCTTCAAAGGCGCGCCCCGCGGCGCAAAGATGGCCGAGATGCTGGTGACCCTCGCCGCACTCGGACAGGCGTGACCGATGGGGGACGGGCGGTACATGGCGTAGCCCTGGCGCACCTGCGACCCGGCCCTGAGCATCCCGACCTCGGCGACCACCGCGGCCCTCCGGCGCCACAAAAGGGGAATAGCAGGGGACGCCCCAAGCGCCACGCCAGTCAACTTCGCGGAAGTCGTTGGGAAATATGGTGGGCGCTGTAGGGCTCGAACCTACGACCCGCTGATTAAGAGTCAGCTGCTCTACCAACTGAGCTAAGCGCCCACACCGAGCGCGCGGTGTAGAAGTGAGCGGCGCTCTTGTCCAGCCCCCTAAGGCCCTTCCTGCGCGGCGGCCATCTCGGCATCGCGATGCACATGCGCGGACAGCAACAACCCAAAGCCCAGCATCGTCGTCAGCATCGCCGAACCGCCATGGCTGATCAGCGGCAAAGGCACGCCGCCCACTGGGATCGAGCCTGTCACCATGGCGATGTTCACGAACACGTACAGAAAGTAGTTCGTCGCCAACCCCACCGCCAGCAGACGGCCGAACTGGTGGCGGCTGCGCAACGCGACCAGGAAGCCGAAAGCGATCACCCAGGCCAGCAAGGCCAATACAGTCAACGCCCCGACCAGACCGAACTCTTCGGCCAGCATGGTGAAGATGAAGTCGGTTTGCTTTTCTGGCAGGAAATTCAGATGCCCCTGAGTGCCCTGCAGGAAGCCCTTCCCCCAGAACCCGCCCGACCCAAGCGCGATCTGCGACTGGATGATGTTGTAGCCCGCGCCGAGCGGGTCGCTCTCGGGATCGAGAAAGGTCGTGATGCGCGCGCGCTGATAGTCGTGCAGTTGGTCATAGGCGATCGGCGCAGCCACCGCGACGCCGCCGATCAGCAGCGCGAATTTCCAGAAGCGCACGCCTGCTGCGAAGAACACCGCGCCGCCGATCATCAGCGTGATCAGCGCCGTGCCAAGATTGGGTTGCTTGAAAATCAGCGCAGCAGGAATCAAGATCGCGATCAGTGGTGGAATGAGGAACAGCGGATTGCCGATCCGCTCCCAGCTCGCCTTGTGGAACCAGGACGCGAGCGCCACCACGAGCATGATCTTCATCAGCTCCGAGGGCTGCAATTGCAGCGGGCCGAGATCGATCCAGCGCTGCGCGCCCTTGCCTACATTGCCGTGCATCGCGACCAACACCAGCAGCCCCAGCGCACCGACATAACCGACCCAGGCGAAACGCGCGATCAAGCGCACATCGATCAGCGCGATGGAGAGCATCAGCACCACGCCGAAGCCGAAGCGGATGGCATGCCGACCGGCATAGGGCTCCGGCGAGCCTCCGCCCGCCGAATACAGCGCCACATACCCCACCGCCGCCACGGCGCAGAGCAGCAGCACGAACAGCCAGGGGATCTGCCACAGCTTCTCGAGCACACCTGCGCCGCGTTCGCGCGTCAGCAGTCGCCGTTCGAATTTCATGCCGCGACCCTCATGGCCACCACCCTCTTGCCCCCCGCACTCATGGCCCCCGCACTCATGGCCCCCGCGCTCATGGACGAGGGCTGCCGGCGCTGCGTGGCGGTTCTGGGGGAGTGCGCACCGCCTCGGCCATCCGCAGCCCGCCGGCGCCCGGGCGCAAGCGCTGGAAGGCCTCCACCAGCACGTCGCGCGCCAGCGGGGCCGCGGCGCCCGAGCCGCTGGTGCCATGCTCGACGACGACCGAGACCGAGAAGATCGGGTTGTCATGCGGCGCGTAGCCCACGAACAGCGCGTGCGGGCGCCATTCGCGCGGCAGTTGCTCGACCCGGAAGCCACGCTCACGCTGCTCGCGCGTCACGCGGCGCACCTGGGTCGTGCCGGTCTTGCCGGCCATCTGCGCTCCCACCTCGGTCGGCAGGCGCGAGGTGCGGGCCGTGCCGCCGGCCTCGTTCACCACGGCCCACATCGCCTCGCGCATCAGGCGAAGGTCGCGTTCGGGGATGCCGAGACTCGGCCAATCATCGGGCCTGCCGCCACGCACCGGGCGGCCGCCGATGGTGCGCGTCAGATGTGGCTGCACGGCGCGCCCGGTGGCGAGCCGCGCCGTCATCGTCGCCAGCGCCAGCGGCGTGAGCTGGTAGAAGCCCTGCCCGATGCCATGCACCACCGTATCGCCGAGCGCCCAGGGCTTGCCCTGCGCCAAGCGCCAGTCGCGCGTCGGCACCAGGCCGGCGCGCGTGCCTGGCAGCTCGATGTCGAGCGGCACGCCGAGGCCAAAGCGGCGCGACATCGCGGCGATGCGATCCATGCCGACACGCTTCGCCATCTCGTAGAAGTAGACGTCGCAGGAGAGCTTGAGTGCGGTGCGCATGTCCATGCCGCCATGGCCGGGCCGATGCCAGCAATGGAAGCGCGAATCGCCGAGGTCCATGTGGCCAGGGCAGGTCACGCGCTCGCCCGGCGTCACCACCCGCGCTTCCAGCGCCGCCAGAGCCACGACCATCTTGAAGGTGGAGCCGGGCGCATAGAGCCCGTTCGTTGCCCGGTTTATCAGCGGCGTGGCGCGGTTGGACGTCCATTGCCGCCATTGCGCGGCGCTGACGCCCGAATTGAACACGTTGGGGTCGAAGGAGGGCTGCGTCGCCATGGCCAGCACCTCGCCATTACGCGCATCCATCAGCACGACGGAGGTGCCTTCCTCGATCTTTCCACGCAGCGATTTCTGCAGCTCCGCATCGACGCTAAGCTGCACGTCCTGGCCCTGCACGCCCTCCCGCCGGTCGAGCTCGCGGATCACGCGGCCGACGGCGTTGACCTCAAGCTGCACGGCCCCGGCGCGGCCGCGCAACGCGATGTCGTGGTGCCGCTCGATCCCTGCGCGGCCGACGCGGATGCCGGGCAGTTCCAGCAGCGGGTCGCCGTCCATGTCACGCTCAGCGGGCGGCGCCACGTAGCCGACCATGTGAGCGAGGTGCTCGCCCTCGGGGTAGATGCGCGTGGTGCCGACATCGACGCTGATGCCCGGCAGGTCAGGCGCGTTGAGCTCGATCCGCGCCATCTCCTCCCAGGCGAGGAATTCGCGTACAACAACCGGCACGAAGCGGCGGCGACGGCGCACTTCCCTCTCGATACGCCCCCTTTCCTGCTCGGTGAGCGGTACGATGCGACTGAAGGTCTCAAGCGTCGCCGCCACGTCCGCCGTCTGCTCGGCCACCAGAAGTGCGCGCCAATTGAGCTGGTTGCCGGCGATGATGCGGCCCTGCCGGTCGAGCACGCGGCCGCGGGGCGGCGCGAGCAGGCGCGCGGAGAGCCGATTCTCCTCGGCGAGTGTCGCGAATCGCTCCCCTTCATCGACCTGGAGGCGATGCAGCTGGTGCGCGAGGAAGGCGAGCAGCCCCATCTGCCCCACGCCCAGCATCAGGGCGCGGCGCGAGAAGATGCCGCGAACCCGTTCTTCCTCTCGTTGCTTGCGAGACATGCTTATGCCTTCGGATTGCTGGCGAGCGGATCCGCGCGCTTGCTTTCGCGCCGACGCGCTGGCTCGACGGGCCAATAACGGCCAGGGCGCTCGCGGGCTGCGTCGCGGCCCCGAGGGGGTGGTCCCGGTCGCAAGGTCACGGCGTGTCCTCAGCCCGCGTCATCATCGCATGAACGCGGCCGAGGAAGAAGGCGAAGGCGGGATAGAGCCCGGCGGAGAGCCCTGCCTGGTGAAGCGCGGGCGGCAGGGGCGGCAGGTTCCAGGACAGCAGCGCAGTCAGCAGGTAGCCCAACCCTGCCACACCCAGCGCAAAGCCGCAGAAGGCGAGCCAGACGAACAGAAAGCTCTGCCGCGCCAGGAAACGCCGCCAGCTTACCGCCAGGCCATGCGCCACCAGCAGCGTCACCACCCCGATGCCGAGCGGCGCCAGCGTCAGCAGATCCTGCAAGGCGCCAAGCGCGAAGACGGCCGGTGGCGGCATCGCGCCGGGGCGAAACAGCGACCAGAAGAAGATGCAGGGCAGCGCCGTGGCCGGCACCAGCGCAGGCACGCCGGTCGGCCCGGCCGCCAGTACCAGCAGCAGCGCCGTGGTGAAGGTGGGCAGGGCCGCCCGGGCCAGAGCGTCGATCCGCCGCAGCAATCCGGGCGAGGGTTCGGGCCGCCCGACCATCAGGCTCACCGCCTCGCCCGTGGCTCGGGCCTGGCGATGGCCTCTGGCGGCAGGATCCCCCCGAGCCCGAAATCGAACAGCCGCACCACGTCCAGCCGGTCCGTGCGCGCGAACAGCTCCACCTCCGGCACGCCGGATTCCGTCCAGCGTACCACGCCGATCGGCAGGCCGGCGGGGAAGGCGATGCCCTCGGCGGAGGTCACCACCCGCTCTCCTTCCGCGGGACGGCTGCCCTCGGACCAGTGTTGCAGGCGCGGACGCGCGCCGTTGGTGCCGGCCAGCATGGCCCGGGCGCGGGATCCCTCCAGCGTTACTGGGATGCGGCTGTTCATGTCGGTGGCGAGCAGCACGCGGGCCGAGCGGGTGCCGACTTCGGTCACGCGGCCGACAAAGCCGCGTTCGTCCAGCGCGATCTGCCCGCGCCGCACCTGGATTTCGGGCGGCACGGCGAGCAGCACGGCGCGGGCGTAAACGCCGCCGCCATCGGCGATCACGCGGGCCGTATGGAACGCCGGCGCGCGCTCCGGCACGAAGGAGAGCTGCCGGCGCAGCATCGCATTCTCCGCCTCCAGCGACAGCGCCGCAGCCTGCCAGCGGCGCAGGCGCTCATTCTCCTCACGCAGCCTTGCGTTCTCATCGCGGATCACGAGCAGATCCTGCGCGTCGGCGATGACATCGCGGACCGAGCGCGCGGGCTCGGCGAAAGCAGCGTAGAAGGGGGCGAGCGCATCGGCCAGGACGGTGCGCGCACGCTCAGCGAGCAGGGCATCGGCCTTGCCGAGCAGCATCGTTCCGAAAGCGGCTGCGATCAGCACGGGCAGGGAGAGCCGTGCCAGGGCCTGGCGCAGCGGGATGCTGAGACGGATCACGCCGCGACCTCCCGCACCCGATCACTCCCCACTGGACCGAAACCTGTCAATACATCGACGACAGGACGTGGCGAAGTCGCTTCATTTCCTCAAGCGCCCGGCCCGTGCCGAGAGCGACGCAGGAAAGCGCATCCTCTGCCACCACAACGGGCAGGCCGGTGGCTTCGCGCAGCACGCCGTCGAGGCGGTGCAGCAGGGCGCCGCCGCCGGTCAGCACGATGCCCTTGTCCACGATGTCGGCGGCGAGCTCGGGCGGCGTGTTCTCCAGTGCCACCTTCACCGCCTCGACGATCGCGACCACGGGTTCGTAGAGGCTTTCGGCCATCTGGCGCTGGCTCACGATCACCTCGCGCGGCACGCCGTTCATCAGGTCGCGGCCCTTGACCTCGGTCAGCGGGCCGTCCTCGCCATCGGGGGGCGCGGCGGCGGCGCCGACTTCCATCTTGATGCGCTCGGCCGTGCTCTCGCCGATCAGCAGGTTATGCTGGCGGCGGATGTAGCTGATGATGGCCTCATCCATCTTGTCGCCGCCGACGCGCACCGAGCGCGCATAGACGATGCCGCCAAGCGAGATCACCGCCACTTCCGTGGTACCCCCGCCAACATCGACCACCAGGGAGCCGGAAGGCTCCGTCACCGGCAGTCCGGCGCCGATCGCGGCCGCCATCGGCTCCTCGATCAGCAGCACTTTTCGGGCGCCCGCGCTCTCGGCGGATTCCTGGATGGCCCTGCGTTCCACCGCCGTACTACCGGAGGGCACACAAACAATAATCATCGGCGAGGCGAAGGAGCGCCGGTTGTGCACCTTGCGGATGAAATGCTTGATCATCTCCTCCGCCACTTCGAAATCGGCGATCACGCCGTCGCGCAGCGGCCGGATGGCGGAGATGTTGCCCGGCGTGCGGCCGAGCATCAGCTTGGCCTCCTCGCCCACCGCGAGGACCTGCTTCTTGCCGCGAAAATCGGAAATGGCGACCACCGAAGGCTCGTTCAACACGATACCGCGGCCCTTCACGTAGACCAGCGTGTTCGCGGTGCCGAGGTCGATGGCCATGTCGGCCGACAGGAAGCCGAACAGGCGGGAGAACATGGGGTGGCGGACCTTCCGTGGGTAGGGTGTGTCGCGCGTCCCGGCAGCACCGGCCCGCCCGGCGGCAGCGCTCCGGGAGGGGCGATGCTCCGCCCGGGCCGAGGGCTCCGCAAGCTGGCGCGAGAGGGGGTGCTTAGACCTCCCCCGCCCCCGGCTCAAGCCTTGTCCTGAGTCACGCCGAAAGCGCGGGTTCCAGCCCGGCGGGCGCCGTGCGCTGGCGCTTCACCAGCAATTTGTTCAGCGCGTGCACATAGGCCCGCGCCGAGGCGACGATGGTGTCGGTATCCGCCCCCTGCCCGTCCACCAGCTTGCCGGCCTCCTCCAGCCGGACCGTGACGCGCGCCTGCGCATCCGTGCCGCCGGTGACCGATTGCACGGCGTAGAGCTTGAGGTTCACCTCATGCGGGAAGGCGATGCGGAGCGCCGCGAAGGTGGCGTCCACCCCACCATCGCCCCCGGCAACCCCCTCACGCACCTCGCCATCCACTTCGAGCGCGATGGAGGCGATGGGGCGGGTGTGCATGCCGGTGGACACGCTCAGCCCGGTCAGCTTGATGCGGTCATTGGCGCGCACGATCTCGTCATCGACCAGTGCCACGATATCCTCATCGTAGACCACCTTCTTGCGGTCGGCGAGGTCCTTGAAGCGCTTGAAGGCGTCGTTCATGGCGTTGTCGCCGACCTCGTAGCCCAGCGCCTTGAGCTTGTCCTTGAAGGCGGCGCGGCCGGAATGCTTGCCAAGCACGAGGGAGGATTTCGTCCAGCCCACACTCTCAGGAGTCATGATCTCGTAGGTCGAGCTGTCCTTCAGCATGCCGTCCTGATGGATGCCGGATTCATGCGCGAAGGCGTTGCGGCCGACGATCGCCTTGTTCGGCTGCACGTCGAAGCCCGTGATCGTCGCCAGCAGGCGCGACGTGCGGAGAATATTCTGCGTGGCCACGCTGTTCGCGAAGGGCAGCGCATCCTGCCGCGTGCGCAGCACCATCGCGATCTCCTCGAGGCTCGCATTGCCCGCGCGCTCGCCGATGCCGTTGACGGTGCACTCCACCTGGCGCGCGCCGGCGCGCAGCGCGGCGATGGTGTTGGCCACCGCGAGGCCGAGGTCGTTGTGGTTGTGCGTCGAGAGGATCACGCGATCCGCGCCCGGCACACGCTCCCGCACGGTCGAAAAGATTCGGTGCATGTCCTCGGGCACGGCGTAGCCGACGGTGTCGGGGATGTTGATGGTGGTCGCTCCGGTCTTGATGGCAGCCTCGACACAGCGGCAGAGGAAGTCGATCTCGGTGCGCGTGCCGTCCTCGGCCGACCATTCGACATCATCGGTCGCGTTGCGGGCTGCGGTGACGGAGGAGGTGACGAGGGCGAGCACCTGTTCGGGCTCCATGCGCAGCTTCACGCGCATATGGAGCGGCGAGGTGGAGACGAAGGTGTGGATGCGGCCCCGCGCCGCCGGCTTGATGGCTTCGGCAGCCCGCGCGATGTCGCCCGGCGCGGTGCGCGCCAGGCCGCAGACCACCGGGCCGTCCTTGCTGAAGCGCTGGGCGATGGCGTGCACGCTCTCGAAATCGCCGAGACTGGCGATGGGGAAGCCGGCTTCCAGCACATCGGCGCCGAGTTCGTGCAGCGCCTCCGCCATGCGCAGCTTCTCCTCGAGGTTCATCGAGAAGCCGGGCGATTGCTCACCATCTCGCAACGTCGTGTCGAAGACGATGATGCGGTTGGGGTCGAGCGTCCCGAAAGACGGGTGATTGATGGCCATGGGGGCGTTCCTTCGTGTTTCGTGTGCCATGCGCGAGGGCAAGCGAGCCCTCAGGGTCCCCTGAGCGAGTCCGGCCTTTCGTGGCCGGGCGTTACGCCCAGGGGTGGCTAAGTCGAAGGAGGAGAAGCGCGCGCACGCAAAGTCCGGCCCGAAGGGCGGTGGACAGCTCAATACGGGGCGCGCGGGGCATCATGGCTAAATTTAGCGTAGCGGGGGGGCGGGCGCGGTGCAAGCGCGGTGTTTCAGCCGCAGTCGACCCGCACCACGCGCCCGTCGCACAAAATCCCCGTCACGCGATCCACGCGGATATCCATGGTCGCGGCATCGTTCGGGCCGAGCAGGCGGATGTTGCGCACGCCCGGCAAGGTGGCGAGGGCCGCACGCGCCTCGGCCTCGGTCTTGCCGGTCAGCGCGGCGATGGCCTCGCGGTGGTCCGTGCACCGGCCGCGCGGTTGCGCCAGCGCGGGCGTGGTGAGCAGCAGGGCGGCGACAATGGGCCGGATCATGCCGGCGGGTGTTCCTTCCACCAGTGCCTGGCGATGTCGGCGCGGCGGCACACCCAGACCTCGTCCCGATGCGCTGCCACATGCGCGAGGAACCGTTGCAAGGCCCGCGCCCGCCCAGGGCGCCCGACGAGCCGGCAATGCAGGCCGATCGACATCATCTTGGGGCTTCCAGCGTGGCCTTCCTCCAGCAGCAGGTCGAAGCTGTCGCGCAGATGCCGCTCGAAGCCATCGGGGTCGCCGAAGCCGGGCGGCACGGCAAACTTCATGTCGTTGTTGTCGAGCGTATAGGGGATGATGAGCTGGGCCTTGCCCTCCACCGTCACGTAGTGCGGCAGGTCGTCATCGTAGCTGTCGCTATCGTAGAGGAACCCGCCGTGGCGGGCGACGAGGCGGCGCGTGCGCGGGCTGAAACGCCCGGTGTACCAGCCGACGGGGCGCGTGCCGGTCAGGCGCTCGATGAGTTCGACACACCGGGCAATATCGGCGGCTTCCTCGGCCTCCGCCATGCGGTGGTAGTCGAACCAGCGCCAGGCGTGGGACGCGACCTCATGCCCGGCTGTCGCAAAGGCGCGCGCCACATCGGGGTTCAATTCCAGCGCACGGCCGACACCATAGACGGTGAAGTTGAAGTGCTGCTGCGCGAACAGGCGCAGGATGCGCCAGACGCCGGCACGGGCGCCGTAATCGAACTGCGTCTCGACGCTGCGGTTGCGCTCGCCGAGTGTCGGCGCGCCGCCTGGCACCTCATGCAAATAGAGCTCGCTCCCCGCATCGCCGTTGAGCACGGTGTTCTCGCCGCCCTCCTCGTAGTTCAGCACGAAGGAGAGCGCGAGTTTCTTCGAGTCCGGCCAGCGCGGATCGGGGGGCGTGGCGCCGTAGCCGCGCAGGTCGCGCGGATAGCCGGAGCCGTCATCGGGAATCATCATGCGCGAAGGCTGCAGAGACGCGCGCGCGCGGTCAATCGCGCGGCATGACGGGGACCGCCACCTCGTTTCGGCGCAGTGCCGGGATGGTCCAGGGCGGGTCGTAAAACCAGGCCATGGGCTCGCCAACCGACCGCCAGGGGCCGGTCCTCAAGGCATTGAGTAGCCGCGCACGGGTCGCAGCCACGGCCTGCGGTCCGGTGCTGCCGGTGTAGCGCAGCACCGCCACGGTTTCAGCCGGCACCTCCACGATCCGCACAAGCGGGTCGCGCGGGGTGGGCGGGGTCCGCAGCGCGGCGGGGAGGAAGAAGCGAATGCTGTAGCCCTCGCCGCTCGGCACCTGGGCGACCGGCGCGGTCATCGCGATGCGCTGAGGCGCCTGCGACACCGGCGCCGTCATGGCGATGCGCGAAGCCCCCACATTGCCGCCGAAGATGTAGCCGGCGAGGCGCGAGAAGCCCTGTCTGCGGCTGGCGGATTCATCCGCAGCAACCTCGGTCTCGGCGGCCAGGCGCGACGCGTAGCGGCGGATCTCGACCTCGCCGAGCACGGCGATACGCTCGAAGGTCGACTCCTCAGTGCCGGACCTCACGCCCACCACCGAGCACGCGCCCACCAGCAGCGCGGAAAAACCAGCAGCGAGACGTTGCAGCATCGAGGCCTCCTCAGGCTGCAACGCATCTGGGCCGTGCTGGTTGCCGCGCCAGTCATGACCGCGCGGCGGCGAGGCCGCCTTCGGGGCTCGTTCGTCAGCGGCCGGCGCGCGCCGAATAGCGCGGCGGCGGGCGCCAAGCTCGCCAGGGCGAGCGCCACCTGCGCCGCGCCCTCGGCGAAGGCGGCCGCGGCGGCCGCGGCGACCAGGGCGTGATAGCGGGCGAGGTCGCCGGCGGGGAAGGCGGCCCAGGCGTCGGGCACCATACAGATTTCCACCGTCGCGTCTTGCCGCTCGGCGCCCTCGGCGAAGATGGCGCGGGTCGGCGCGAGTGTAGTCTGGAGGGCGACCAGCACGACCACCCAGCCGCCCTGCCGCGTCGCCGCCTCGGCCAGCGCAGCATCGACCCGCTGCGCGGGCGGCTTTGCGGCGGGGCCGAGCGTGGAGCAGGTGAGCAGCACGGCATCGCCGCTGAGCGCGGCCAGGGCATCGCGCGTGCGCGTGGCGATGGGTCCGGTCATCCCGCCGGCGGCCTCGGCCTCGCGCAGCAGCTCCGCGCGCGCGATGTGGTGCAGGATGATGCTCGCGGGTTTCACGGCCTCGAACAGCGCAATGTTGCTCTCGGCCGTGTGCAGGCAGGCGACGAAGCGCATCGTTACGCTCCCTGGTCGAACGAGCCTCGGCGGCAGCATGCAATGGCGCGCAGGCGAGACGCCCGGCTTTCGGTGGAACCCGGCCGGCCCATGGCGCGTTGTGACGTTGCGGCACGGTGCCGCAGGAGACAGACGATGCTCAAACTTGCCGCTATCGCCTTTCTTCCAACAGCTTCGGTCATTTTCGGTGTGCTCGTCGTCCTGATCCTGAGCTTCCCTGCCGCTACGCGGGATTTCGCGCAGGGCGCCTGGCTGATGTACGGCGCCGCGGCGCTGAGCATGCTGATTTCCCTGCCCGTCGCCTGGCAAATCGCGCGGCGCATGCTGAGCCGCCGCGAACGCCGACTGCTCGATGCCGGCGCCGGCACCGGAGAGGCTGTCCCGCTCCGCAAGCCCTGAGTCGCGGCCCTGGCAGAACGCAAAAGGGCGGCAGGTTGCCCCGCCGCCCTCCCCGACGGCGTCTTGCGACACCCTTAGTTCTTCGCCTTGTCCACCAGCTGGTTGGTCTTGATCCAGGGCATCATGGCGCGGAGCTTCTCGCCCACTTCCTCGATCGGGTGTTCGGCGAGGCGGCGACGGGTCGCCTTGAAGGAGGCTTGGTTCACCTTGTTCTCCAGCATCCAGTCGCGGGCGAACTTGCCCGATTGGATGTCCTCCAGCACGCGCTTCATCTCGGCCTTGGTCGCCGGCGTGATGATGCGCGGGCCGGTTACGTATTCGCCATACTCGGCCGTGTTGCTGATCGAGTAGTTCATGTTGGCGATGCCGCCCTCGTAGATCAGATCCACGATCAGCTTCACTTCATGAAGGCACTCGAAATACGCCATTTCGGGGGCGTAGCCAGCTTCCACCAGCGTCTCGAAGCCCGCCTTGATGAGCTCCACCAGGCCACCGCAGAGGACAACCTGCTCGCCGAACAAATCGGTTTCGCATTCCTCCTTGAAGGTCGTCTCGATCACGCCCGAGCGGCCGCCACCGATGGCCGACGCATAGGACAGCGCGATTTCCAGGGCATTGCCCGAGGGGTTCTGATGCACGGCCACGAGGCAGGGCACGCCGCCGCCCTTCTGATACTCGCCGCGCACCGTGTGGCCGGGGCCCTTCGGCGCGATCATGAACACGTCGATGTCGGCGCGGGGATCGAGCAGGTTGAAATGCACGTTGAGGCCATGCGCAAAGGCCAGCGCCGCGCCGGGCTTCATGTTGGCGTGCAAATGGTCGCGATACAGGTCGCCCTGCAATTCGTCCGGCGTCAGCACCATGACGATATCGGCCCACTTCGCCGCATCGGCGGGCGGCATCACCTTGAAGCCTGCCGCTTCGGCCTTGTTCCAGGACCCGCCCGGACGCAGCCCGATGACGACATCGGCCACGCCGCTGTCGCGCATGTTCTGCGCATGGGCATGGCCCTGGCTGCCAAAGCCGATGACCGCGACTTTCTTGGCCTTGATCAGGTTCACATCCGCATCGCGGTCGTAGTAAACGCGCATCGCTGGCGCACTCCCCTCGTTGGGTCTTGAAGAAAACTCAGGCGGCGAAGCCGGCGGCCCCGCGCGCGATGGCCACTGCCCCGGTCCGGCACACTTCCGCAAGCCCGATGGGCCGCATCAGGGCGCAAAAAGCGTCGATCTTGTCGGCATTGCCGGTCATTTCAAACACGAAACTCTCGGTCGTGGCGTCAACCACTCGCGCACGGAAGGCATCGGCGAGGCGCAGCGCTTCCACCCGATGGTCACCGCTGCCGACCACCTTGATCAGCGCCAATTCGCGGACCAAATGTGGACCTTCCTGAGATAGGTCGCTCACCTTGTGCACCGGCACCAGCCGGTCGAGCTGCGCCTTGATCTGTTCGATGATCATCTCGGTGCCGCTGGTGACAACGGTGATGCGCGACAGCCGGCCGGCATCATCCACGGGCGCAACCGTCAGGCTGTCGATGTTGTAGCCGCGGCCGGCGAACAGGCCGATGACGCGGGCGAGGACGCCGGCCTCGTTTTCCACCAGCACCGCGATGGTGGCGATGCGGTGCGCGTTGCCTTGGGATTCTGACATGATGATTTTGCTTCAGCGATGGGGACAATCAGGGATTTCGCGACGTGGCGTCAGACGAGGACCTTGCCCTCATCCGTCACGCCGGCGACGCCACCCTGCTGCCCCGGGCCGAGAATCATTTCATTGTGCGCGGCGCCGGAGGGAATCATCGGGAAGCAGTTCTCATCCTTCGCGACACAGATGTCGGCGATGACGGGGCGGTCGATCGCGATCATCTCGCGGATCACGCGGTCGAGGTCATCGGGGCTGGTCGCGCGCATGCCGACCCCATGGAAGGCCTCGGCGAGCTTCACGAAATCGGGCAGCGCCTCCGAATAGCTTTCGGAGTAGCGGCCGCCATGCAGCAATTCCTGCCACTGGCGTACCATGCCCATGTACTCGTTGTTGAGGATGAACACCTTCACCGGCAGGCGGTACTGCGCGAGCGTCGCCATCTCCTGGATGTTCATCAGGATCGAGGCCTCGCCGGCGATGTCGATGACCAGCGCGTCGGGGTGCGCGATCTGCACGCCCATCGCGGCGGGTAGGCCGTAGCCCATGGTGCCGAGGCCGCCCGAGGTCATCCAGCGGTTGGGTTTGTCGAAGCCGAAATACTGCGCCGCCCACATCTGGTGCTGGCCGACTTCGGTCGTGATGAAGGTCTCGCGGCCCAACTCCTGGGTAATCTCGAACAGCCGCTTCACCGCATGCTGCGGCTTGATGATCGGCCCGCGCTGCGTGTAGGCGAGGCAATCCTTCGCGCGCCACTCATCTATCTGGCGCCACCAGCCGGCCAGCGCCTCACGGTCCGGAACGGTGGGGTCTTCGCGCCACGCCTCGATCATCGCGGCCAGCACGCGGCCCGCGTCGCCGATCACGGGCACATCGACCTTGACGTTCTTGTTGATCGAGGAGGGGTCGATATCAGCGTGGATCTTCTTCGAGGTTGGCGCGAAGTGGCTGAGCTTGCCCGTCACGCGGTCATCGAACCGCGCACCGATGTTGAACATCACGTCGCAGCCATGCATCACGAGGTTCGCCTCGTAGGTGCCGTGCATGCCGAGCATGCCGAGGAATTGCGGGTCCGACGCCGGAAAGGCGCCAAGCCCCATCAGCGTGTTCGTGCAGGGGAAGCCCGTCATGTGCACGAAGTCGCCGAGTAGTCGCGATGCCTCGGGTCCGGCATTGATCACGCCGCCGCCGGCATAGACCAC
>JBBSCP010000078.1:0-15114 GCA_038250135.1 Acetobacterales bacterium
CCACACCTGTTCTCCTCCGAACTGCCAGAGGAAGCGTGGTCTATGAACGGGCAGCGCCCCACAGCGCCGACTTCAGCAGCAAGCCGCAAGTGGGGAATTTTCAACCGCCCGATCTGGGGAATTTACGAGCGCCACTGACAACCAGCAGGATGGCCAGCAGCGTCGGGTTCAACAGTGGCTGGCGCGCGCCGCGCCGCCACAATGCCAATGCGAGGGCGTAAGCGCCGAACGTCAGCGCCATGGCCCAGAGCGGCGGGGGGGTCATGGCGCCACCTTCTTCGCCGCTGCACGTGGCACCAGGGAGGCGATCGCCGCGGTCACCGCGATGCCAGTGACCGTGGAGATGACGACGGCGGCAAGAATCACAGGCCCTTCAGCAGCCAGCAGGTCGCCATGGGCAAGGATGCCGACGCCTGCGGGCACGAAGAGCAGGCCGAGATGTGCGTGCAGGCCGCCGGCCACAGAATCGAGCCCCTCGGGCAGTGCGCGTGCCAAGCCGTACCACCGGGCGCGCAGCGCGAGCAGCGCGAGCAGCGCGCCGAGGGCTAGCACCATGCCGGGCACCGGCAGGCGCAGCGCACCCGCGGCGAGATCGCCGAACCATTGCAGCAGCAGCAGGAGGAGGAGGAAGGCCTGAATCATCTGCGTTCTCCCGCCGCGATGCCGAGCGCGGCGCGACCGAACTCTGCGCGATGCGAAGGGCCGGCGGCATCCTCCGAACGGATGACGCGCTTGACCCCGCGGCCTCGCAGCGCAGCCGTGACGGAGAACGCGAACAGCGACAGGCCACCAGGCACGGTCAGGCGGAGGGCGTTTGCCATGCGCATGCCCATCAGATCAGCGTCCGGGCAGCCAAGCCCATTCCCTCGGCAAATCCCGCCTGCCTCGGACCCGCCCGAGTCATGGTGCGCAACCTCCTGTTGGGTTACGCAACGATCTTCACTCGTGGTGGATGGCATCGGTAATCCCTTTCTGCCAATCTCCTGCTGGACAGAACGGACACGGGCCGTGCCGATGGTAAATTCACTACCGGGTATACTTATGCTCTACCGTCTGCGGGCATGACCAGAAAGATTGAGCTGACGCGGCAACTGATCCTGAAATCCGCCTATGCCCTGTTCTGGCGCCAGGGCTTCGCACGTGCCGGTGTGGAAGAGATTGCCGAGGCGGCAGGCATCACCAAACGCACCCTTTACTATCACTTCCGCAGCAAGGACGACCTGCTTGCCGCGGTGCTGGAAACGCAGCACGACTTGGCGCTGGAACCGTGGCGCACCCTCATGAACCGGGTCTCCGGCAGCGCGGGATCGGTGGTCGACGGGATTTTCGACGAGCTCGCCGCCTGGTCGGCCAAGCCTGACTATGCGGGCGCCGGCTTCTCCCGGTTCGTCTACGAACTCGCCGATCTGCCCGGGCACCCCGCTCGACTGATCGCGCGCCGGCACAAGCAGGAGCTCATCAGCAGCCTGGCGAATGTGCTTGCCGGCCGCGGGGTAGACGCGGCGCCTGAACGCGCTCGGGAAATGTGGCTGATCATCGAGGGAACGATGATGATGATGCTGGTCGACCGCGATCGGCGCTACGCCGAGGCCGCCGCGGCAGCTGCACATCGGCTGCTGCGGCAGACCTGACGTGAGCGGCATCGATTGTGCTGATCGGTTGTGCTGCTGGAACTCCTGCCTGATCCACCGGAAGGTCCGCCCGGTGATCCACCGCACCCTCTGCGCCGCACTGCTCGGTGACGCCATCCTCTCCCCTCACTTTGGATCCGCGTCGACGAAGGCCGTGTGCTCGGCATGCCGTCGATCTCGGGGACAACCGCAACGACCTGAATGTCCAGTTCCGCCAGTGGCTCGACACGGCTTCCGGCCGTTCCCCGCCTTCGGATAATGCGGCTCAGTCAGCGCCTCCAACCGCCCCCCCAAAATCCAGAGAATTATAGGGAAGGTCGAGCCGTCCAGGACTTACTCAAAGCTTCCTCAATGGAGGACGGCTCCTTTCGCTCGATGCCTGCAACGGCTCCGAGCTTGGCACACGATGCCTTGTGGCGGCCGTCCACCTCATCAGCTCTCTTCTGAACGCAGCCCTTTGCCGAGCACGTCCGGATGCTGCAAGCTGCCAGCAGCAGGCAAGACGGAGCGGTAAGACCCATGTCCCAGCACGTTATCGAGGGCGTCCAGGCCTGGCAGGCCGAGCTCGCCACCATTCGGCACGATATTCACGCCCATCCCGAAATGGGGATGGAGGAATTCCGCACCGCAGCCCTCGTCGCGCGGCAGCTGCGCGAATGGGGCATCGCCTGCGAGGAAGGTGTCGGCAAGCTCGGCGTGGTGGGCACCATCAAGGGCACCCGGCCGGGCCAGCGCGTGGTCGGGCTGCGCGCGGACATGGACGCGCTGCAAATCCCCGAAGCGACCGGCCTCGCCTATGCATCGACGAATCCCGGCGTGATGCACGCCTGCGGGCATGACGGGCATACCACCATGCTGCTCGGCGCCGCGCGCTGGCTGTCTGAGAATCGCGACTTCGCCGGCACGGTGCATCTGATCTTCCAGCCGGCCGAAGAAGGCGTGGGTGGTGCGCGTGCGATGATCGAGGATGGGTTGTTCGAGCGCTTTGCCTGTGACGCGGTCTATGGCCTTCACAACAAGCCGACGATTCCGGCAGGACAGTTCGCGATCCGCCCCGGCCCCGCCTTGGCGGCGGCGGACCGCTTCCGCGTGGCGTTCCACGGCAGCGGCGGGCATGGCGGATCAACGCCTCACCTCGCCACCGACGTGACGGTGGTGCAGGCGCATTTTGTGCTGGCGCTGCAGACCATCATCGGCCGCAATGTGCCAGCGGTAGAGGCGGCGGTACTCAGCGTGGGATCGATCCAGGGTGGCTCGCCGATATCCTCGAACGTCATGCCGGCGGAGCTGACGGTGACGGGCACCTCGCGCAGCTACCTGCCAGCGGTGCGGGAGCTGCTGGAGCGCCGCATCGGCGAGCTGGCTCATGGCCTGGCCGCCGCCTACGGCTGCACGGCGGAGGTGGCCTATCGCCGCGGCGTGCCTGCGCTGGTGAACCACGCAGAACAGACCAGGACCGCCTTCGCCGCCGCGGCGACACTTGTCGGCGAGGCCGCGGTCAATCCGAACCACGCGCCGGTGATGGGTGCGGAGGATTTCGCGCTGATGCTTGAGGCTCGTCCGGGCGCTTTCATGTTTATCGGTGGCGGCAGCGGGCCAGATGGCACCTCGCCCAACCTGCACACGCCGCATTTCGACTTCAACGACGCGATCATTCCGCTTGGCGTCGCCTATTGGGTGAGCGTCGTCGACCAGGAACTGGGCGGCCAGCGCGGCTGACGGCGCCTGTGCTCGAATCGCCCGACGAAAAGCGGGTAGCACGACGCCCGCCGCATGCGCTAGCCTTTCGGTGATGGCAGGGAAAGGCGTGGACCGGGCCGGCAACAGGCTTGGGCACGCCTCATACATGGGAGAAAGTACGACATGACCGAGGACGACCTCCGGCGACTGATTGCCCGTGTGAAGAGCGGTAGGCTGTCGCGACGTGGTTTCGTGAAGCGTGTGGCGGCGGTGGGGCTGACCGCGCCCATGGCGACGCAGATTTTGGCCATCGCCGGCGCCGCGCCCGCCGCATCCCAGAGCGTTCCAACCTATCGACCGACGCGGCGTGGCGGTGGCGGCTCGTTGAAGATTCTCTATTGGCAGGCGGCAACGCTGCTCAACCCGCATTTCGCCACCGGCACGACCAACCAGGATGGCAGCCGCGTGTTCTACGAGCCGTTGGCGGGCTGGGCCGGGGATGGCACGCTGCACGCCATCCTCGCGGCGGAGATTCCCTCAATCGAAAATGGCGGGCTCGCGGCCGACGGCAAATCCGTCACCTGGAAGCTGAAGCGCGGCGTGCGTTGGCATGATGGCCAGCCCTTCACGGCCGACGACGTTGTGTTCAACTGGGAATATGCGCGAAACCCCGCCACCGCGACGGTCACCTCGGGCAGCTATCGCGACGTGAATGTCGTGAAGGTCGATGACTTTACGGTGCGGGTCGAATTCCAGCAGGCATCACCCTTCTGGGCGGATGCCTTCGTCGGCTCGCAGGGCATGATCATCCCCAAGCACCTGTTCCAGGCGCATAATGGGGCCAATTCGCGTGACGCGCCCGCGAACCTCCGCCCGGTCGGGACCAGCGCCTATCGCTTCGTCAGCTTCACGCCGGGCGATACGATCCGCGCTGAGCTGAACCCGAACTACCACATGGACAACCGGCCCTATTTCGACACGCTCGAGATCAAGGGCGGTGGTGACGCAACCTCCGCTGCGCGCGCCGTGATGCAGACGGCGGATTACGACTACGCCTGGAACCTCGCCGTCGAGGATGAGATCCTCAAGCGCCTCGAAGCCGTCGGGCGTGGCAAGGTGAACATCGTCGAGGGCGGCGGCATCGAGTTCATGATGCTCAACGCGGCCGATCCGACCACGGAAGTGGATGGTGAGCGCGCCGTGCCCGGCAGTCGCCATCCGGCATTTTCCGACCCCGCGGTGCGCCAGGCCATGGCGCTGCTGGTGGATCGCAACTCGCTGGAACAGTTCATCTACGGCCGCGGCGGTCCGGCGGTGGCGAACTTCCTGCTTAACCCACCGCGCTTCCGTTCGCCCAACATGCGCTGGGAATTTAACGTTCAGAAGGCGAACGAGGTGTTGGACGCAGCGGGTTGGGTTCGCGGGCGCGACAACATCCGCGCGAAGAACGGCGTGCGGCTGCGCTTCGTGTATCAGACCTCGGTCAACACGCCGCGCCAGCGGACGCAGGCGATCATCAAGCAGGCCGCAACGCGCGCCGGTATCGATCTCGAGCTGAAGTCCGTGACTGCATCGGTGTTCTTCTCCTCCGACGTGGCGAACCCGGACACTTTCACGAAGTTCTACGCCGACGTGCAGATGTACACGACGACGATGCCGCAGGCCGATCCTCAGCGCTTCATGAACCAGTTCGTGTCGTGGGAGATGTCGGGCAAGGCGAACAATTGGCAGGGCCGAAACATTGTCCGGTGGAAGAGCGACGAATACGATGCCGCCTTCCGCGCCGCCGAGGGTGAGCTCGACCCCATCAAGCGTGCCGCTCTGTTCATCCAGATGAACGACCTCGTCGTCGGCAGCAACCACGTGATTCCACTGGTTGGCCGCCCGACCGTCAGCGGCAGCCTGAACAATCTCCGCCATGTGCTGAGTGGCTGGGACAATACGCTGTGGCTGCTCGGCGACTGGTACCGGGAGACCTGACGGCGCGCGGCCTCCCCGCGTGACGCAGTATCTGATCCGCCGTCTGCTCATCGCGATCCCGAGCCTGCTCGGGATCAGTGTCGTGCTGTTCACGGTGCTCGCCTTGGCGCCGGGCGATCCCTTCGAGGAATTGGCGACCAATCCGGCGGTGCCGCCAGAAGTGCGCGCCGCGTTGCGGGCCAGCCTCGGCATCGACGACCCGGTACATATCCGCTACTTCCGATGGTTGGCGGCCATGCTGCAGGGCAATTGGGGCTTCTCCTTCGTCAGCCGAGTGGATGTGGACCAGCTGATCCTGCAACGCCTGCCCACCACGCTGCTGGTGATCGGCGCGTCCCAGATCCTGGCGCTGGCCATTGCGCTACCGATCGGCGTCTATGCGGCGACGCGGCCCTATTCGATCTTTGACCAGATCGCCAATACGCTCGCCTTCATTGGCTTCTCGCTGCCCACCTTTTTCACCGGGCTGCTGATGATCCTGCTGTTCTCGATCTACCTGGATTGGCTGCCCTTCGTCTATCGCGCGAATATCGAGGCGACGGGCTGGCGCTTCTACTGGGAGCATCTGCGCCAGACGATCATGCCGGTGCTGGTGCTCGGCCTGTTCCAGGGCGCGGCCTGGACTCGCTTTGTGCGTTCTGCCGTGCTGGATGTGATCCGCCTGGATCACGTCACCACGGCGCGCGCCAAGGGGTTGCCGGAGGGGCGAATCACCATCCGCCATGTTGTGCGCAACGCGATGATCCCGGTGGTGACGTTGGTGGCGCTGCAGATGCCGGCCGTGTTCGGTGGCGCCATCGTGACGGAGCAGATCTTCCGCGTGCCGGGGATCGGCTCGCTGCTGATCACAGCCGTTCTCGCCAATGACACGCCGGTCATCATGGCCGTTACCTTCGTCTTCGCCTGCCTCGTCATCTTCTTCAACCTGCTCGCGGATGTGCTGTATGGCTGGCTCGATCCCCGTATCAGCTACCGCTAGGCCAGCGCCCGTGCGGGCGCCTGTCTCGCCGTGGCAAGAAGCATGGCGGCGCTTCCGCAAGCATCGCCTGGCGGTGGTTTGCGCCTTCATTCTGGCCACCCTCATTTTCGCCGTGCTGTTCGGCCCCTGGATCTGGACACTGCCGGTCGACGATATCGATTTCTCCGTGAGATTGCAGGGCCCTTCGCTGGCGCATCCACTCGGCACGGACGACCTCGGGCAGGATTTGCTGGCGCGCGTGCTCTATGGCGGGCGAATCTCACTTGCCGTCGGCTTCGCTGCGATGGCAGTGGCGGTGTGTGTGGGCGTGGTGGTGGGCAGCGTGGCCGGCATGTCGGGCGGGCGGCTCGATGCTGCGTTGATGTGGATCACTGACCTGTTCCTGTCACTGCCGCAACTGCCCTTGCTGCTGCTGATCATCTACCTGTTCCGCGACTCGCTCACGAAGGTGGTGGGGCAGGAACTCGGTGTCTTCATCATGGTTGTTACCGTCATCGGAATCTTCAACTGGATGCCCGTGGCGCGGCTTGTGCGGGCGCAATTCTTCTCGTTGCGTGAGAAGGAGTTCGTCGAGGCCGCGCGCGCGCTCGGCGCCTCGCGCTTGCGGCTTGTCGTGGTGCACATCCTGCCCAATGCGCTCGGCCCGGTGATCGTCGCCGCCACCATCGACGTGGCCGCGGCCATCATTGCGGAGAGCACGCTCTCCTTCCTCGGCCTCGGCTTTCCGCCGGACATCCCGACCTGGGGAAGGCTGCTGTTCGACGCGAAGGACAATCTGGATTTCGCGCCGCATTGGGCATTGTTCCCGGGCCTCGCCATCTTCCTCACGGTGCTGTCGATCAACTTCGTCGGCGACGGGCTGCGCGATGCGCTCGATCCGAGACGCGTGCAGTGACCGCTTCGCGTCTTCTGGAGATCAAGGGCCTCAAGGTTCATTTCAGCACCGATGATGGCATGGTCCGCGCCGTGGATGGTGTCTCCATCGGTGTCGATCGTGGCGAGACCGTGTGCATCGTCGGCGAATCCGGCTGCGGCAAAACAGTGACGGCGAAGACGATCCTCAAGCTGATCGATATGCCGCCCGGGAAGATCGTGGCCGGCAGCATCCTGTGGCAGGGGCGTGACCTCGTGCCGATGCCGCCAGAGGGGATGCGCGCGATCCGCGCCAAGGAAATCGGTTTCATCTTCCAGGAGCCCATGACCTCGCTGAACCCCGTCTACACAGTAGGCGAGCAGATTGCCGAAACTGTCCGTCAGCACGAGAAAATTTCGAACCGCGCCGCCCTCGACCGTGCGGCGGAGATGCTGCGCCTGGTGCAGATCCCCA
The DNA here is from genome assembly GCA_038250135.1 of Acetobacterales bacterium. Taxonomy (GTDB): domain Bacteria; phylum Pseudomonadota; class Alphaproteobacteria; order Acetobacterales; family Acetobacteraceae; genus Falsiroseomonas. The sequence goes on from JBBSCP010000078.1 coordinate 7,598, forward strand.
ATCCGCAGGCGCGCATCCACGACTACCCGCATCAATTCTCCGGCGGCATGCGCCAGCGCGTGATGATCGCCATGGCGTTGTCTTGCAACCCGAAGCTGGTGATCGCGGATGAGCCGACCACCGCGCTCGACGTCACCATCCAGGCGCAGATTCTCGACCTGTTGGAGGAGATGAAGCAGCGCCTCGGCATGGCCGTGCTGCTGATCACCCATGCGATGGGCGTGGTGGCCGAGAACGCGCAGCGCGTCGTCGTGATGTACGCCGGCAAGGTGGTGGAGGAGGCTGATGTCGGCGCGCTGTTCGCCTCGCCACGGCATCCCTACACGCAAGGGCTCATCCGCTCGATCCCGCGCATCGATCTCGCCGCCACACATCACACGCGGCTGGAGGCCATTCCAGGGACCGTGCCTTCGCTGCTCAACCCGCCGATCGGCTGTCGCTTCGCCGCGCGCTGCCGCCACGTCATGCCCGAATGCATCGCCGCCGAGCCGCCGCTGCGCGAGGTCGCACCCGGCCACAAGGTGGCGTGCATTTTGTGAGGATTTTGGCCCGATGACCGAACCGCTGCTGCGCGTGGAAAGGCTGGTCAAGCGCTTCGCGGTGAAGGGCGGCGTGCTGCGCCGCACGGTGGGCGAAGTGCATGCCGTGAGCGGCGTGAGCTTCGATCTCGCCCCCGGCGAGACGCTTGGCCTTGTCGGCGAAAGCGGCTGCGGCAAATCCACCACGGGGCGGCTGATCCTGCGCCTGATCGAGCCGACCTCGGGCCAGGTGTGGTTCCAGGGGCAGGACGTCACGGCGCTCGACAACGAGCATCTGGGCGCGCTGCGGCGCGACATGCAGATCATCTTCCAGGACCCCTACGCCTCGCTCAACCCGCGCATGACGGTGGGCTCGATCATCGGCGAGGCGCTGATCATCCATCGTCTGGCGAAGACGGCCCATGAGCGAGAGGAGCGGGTGGTGGAACTCCTTGAGACGGTCGGCCTCAACGCCGACCAGATGCGACGCTTCCCGCATGAATTCTCCGGCGGCCAGCGCCAGCGCATCGGCATCGCACGCGCGCTCGCGGTCTCGCCGAAGCTCGTTGTCTGTGATGAGCCGGTGAGCGCGCTGGACGTCTCGATCCAGGCGCAGGTGGTGAATCTGCTTGAAGACCTGCAGCAGAAGTTTGGCCTGACCTTCCTGTTCATCGCGCATGATCTTTCGGTGGTCGAGCACATCAGCGACCGAGTCGCGGTGATGTATCTCGGCCGCATCGTAGAGATCACGACGGCGCGCGATCTCTACACCACGCCGCTGCACCCCTATACCGAAGCGCTGCTCTCCGCCGTGCCGATCCCGGACCCGACCGTGAAGCGCAGCCGCATCCGCCTCAAGGGCGACGTGCCCAGCCCGCTCAACCCGCCGAGCGGCTGCCACTTCCACACGCGTTGCCCGATCGCGAAGCCCGACCCATGCCAGACCATCTCGCCTGAACTGCGCGAGGCACGACCCGGACATTGGGTCGCCTGCCATCTGCGCGACTGAAACTCAGCGACGAGCCCAGTCGAGCAGCAATGCATTGAACGCTGATGGCTTCTCGACATTCGGCAGATGCCGCGCGCCGGCGATGGCGTGGAAGCGGCCATCGGGCACCAGGGCGGCGATGCGCTGGCCCTCGCGCGGCGGCACGGCATTATCATCCTCGCCGCAAACGATGCAGGCGGGCAAGGCAAGTTTCGGAAGTCGTCCGACAAAGCTGAAATCGCTGATCGCCTCGGCGCAACCGGCATAGCCCTCGGCATCGGCCGCCGCGATGGTGTCGAGAACTTACTGCCAGCGCTGCGGATTCGCCGCCTGGAATTCGGGCGTGAGCCAGCACTCGATCGTCGCCTGCGCCAGGGGGGCCACCGATCCTGCCGCGCGCGCCGCCCTGATGCGCGGCCCCCAAATCTCGGCGGCATTGGGCAGCGATTCCGGCATCCGTCGTGTCGTCTTGGTCGTGCCCCGTTCTTGTGCGGCACGCTACACAGCGCCCCTGCCTGCGCCAATGCGTTTGTCTGACAGATCTGTCATGCACCGTCCCGGGTGCCTCCAGACTTGGTGCGCGATTGTGCGGCCACCGCGCGGGGCCTTCGCTTCGCGCCGCGATTTCGGAGACACGCATGACCGACACGACCAAGCGCCGCTGCAGCGGCTTCGCGGCCCTACTGCTGGCCGGCACCGCATTGGGTGGCCTCGCCTTCTGGCAGGCCGCGCCGGCCGATGCGCAGGGCGCGCCCGCTGCCATCACGCCGCCCGCCATCACCCAGCCCGCCATGCCGATGGCCGGTTTCGCCGACCTCGTGGCGCGCGTGCGCCCGGCGGTCGTGACCATCACGGCGACCGAGCGTGCCATGCCCGCCACGGCCGATCGCTTCGCCATGCCCGAACGCTTTGCCATGCCCGAGCGCGGCGCGCGTCCGGGCCAGGCGCGTTCTGCGCTGGGCTCGGGCTTTCTCGTCGATGCCAGCGGCCATGTCGTGACCAACAACCATGTCGTGCAGGGTGCGGCCACGCTGAAGGTGAAGCTCGATGACGGCCGTGAATTCACCGCGCGCGTCATCGGTCGCGACCCGCGTACCGATCTCGCGCTGCTGAAGATCGAAGCCGGCGCCGCCCTGCCGCACCTTGTGCTTGGCGACAGCGACCGTGCACGGCCGGGCGATTGGGTGGTGGCGGTGGGCAACCCCTTCGGTCTCGGCGGCACGGTGACGGCGGGCGTTGTCTCGGCGCGCGGCCGTGACATTGGCGCGGGGCCATATGACGACTTCATCCAGATCGATGCGCCGATCAACAGCGGCAACTCGGGTGGGCCGCTATTCGCCACCGATGGCAGCGTCATCGGCGTGAACACGGCGATCTTCTCGCCAAGCGGTGGTTCGGTGGGCATCGGTTTCGCCATCCCATCGAACATGGTGCGGCAGGTAGTGACGCAGATCCAGGCGAACGGCCGGGTTGAGCGCGGCTTTCTCGGCGCCTCGACGCAGCCGGTGACGCCGGCCCTGGCGCAGGCGCTGCGCCTCGCCAAGCCAGACGGCGCGCTGGTTGGCCAGGTCGAGGCCGACAGCCCCGCCGCGCGCGCGGGCCTGCGTGCCGGCGATGTGGTGACGGCAGTGGATGCGACGGCAGTGACCAACCCGCGTGACCTGGCGCGCGCCATCGGCGATGCGCGCCCTGGCAGCACGGTGAAGCTCGCCGTGCAGCGTGATGGCGCGATGCAGGACCTCAGCATCACGCTCGCCACACTACCGGTTGAGGAAGGCACCCGCACCGCGGCCGAGGCGCGCGAGACTCGCGGCGGCCCGGTGGGCGTGGCGTTGGCGCCGGTGACGGAGGAGCTGCGGCGCAGCCTCAACCTCGCGCCCGATACAAAGGGCGCGGTGATCGCCGACATCCGTCCGGAGAGTCCGGCGGCTGAGGCCGGCCTTCAGCGCGGCGATGTCATTCTCGGCGTTGCCGGGCGCGACGTGGCCGATGTGCAGCAGGCCGTGGGTGCGATCCGCGAGGCGGTGCGCACGCCGGGTGCTGCGGTGGCGCTGCGCATCCAGCGCGAGGGCCGCAGCGTCTTCGTCGCGGTGCAGATGCCCTCGACGAAGGGATGAGCCAATGCAGCGGCGCGTGCGACGGCACGCGCCGCTTCTCACCGCTACGCTCCCCGGAGGTCATTTGCCGATCCGCGTGACGGGAACCTTGAGGATGATGCGTCGAGCACGGTCCGGCACTCGTTGCTCGGCCATGCGACGCATGTGCTGCTCGAGATCAGCCTGCCGAAGCTGATTCTTGCGGCCGCGCTGTTGGTGCTGCTGCCGGCATTGCTGATCGGGGCGACATCGAAGCTGGCGTTCTGGTTCGCCGAGGCGGTGTGGTACCAGGTTTCTGAATTTGGGCGCGTGCTCTCGATACTGGCCTTCGCCAGAGTGCTCGGCTTCGTCGCCTTGCGCCGGGGAAAGCGGCTTTTCGTCTCGGTCGAGCGCAATTTCTGGGCGCTGAATGCGGGGCTCGGGCAGCCGCTCTACACAGCGCTGCGCGAGATGGTGCGCGTGGTGATCGAGCGCGTCGCGCGATCGCGCAACCTTGCAGCGACACGGCGCGTGGCCGGGCTGGTGGCGGGCATGCTGATCGCCCTCGGTGCAGGCTGCGTAGCGTGGTTGCTTGGCCCGCTTCCGACCATGTCGATGGGCAGCCTGAGCGCCTTCGGTCTCGCCGGCTCCGCGCGCGACGCGCTGGTGAATGGCGGCTGGGCGATCCCGGTCTATCTCATGATCGGCGCACCGGCCTGGTCGATCGCCGAAGCCATCGCCGGCATGCCGACCGACCTGGGCGAGGCGGTTGAGTCCGCGCCGGCGACATGGCGCGTCGTGCATCTGTACGATCTGCATGTGGTCGGCGAGGCCTATGGTTTCCGCCTTGAATGCGGGCGCGACGGGCCGCGCGGCAACCATCGCCTGGATCGTCTGTTCGCGCTGCTGGAGGCGGAGGATGCGCGCGTGCGGATCGACTGGGTCCTGGTGACGGGCGACACCACCGATGCCGGGCGCAACTCCGAATTCATCGCCTTCGACGCGCTGCTCGCCGCGCATCCCACGCTGCGCGGCCGTGTGCTGATCCTGCCTGGCAACGACGACGTCAACATCGTCGATCGTGCCTACCCAGCGCGGCTGGAATTGCCCGTCGCGCCGGGTGGCGCGCTGCGGCGCCTGCGCATGCTCTCGGCGATGGCGCGCTTGCAGGGCGCGCGGGTCTTCACCGTGGACCGCGCGCGTCAGCGCCTTGGCCCGACGCTCGATTGCTTTCTCACGGCCGAGGGGCGCGGCGCGGCACTGGCGCGTTTCATGGATGCGGGTGGGCTGCGCGCCGGCGCACAGGCGAAGCTCATCTGGGACGTGGCCTTCCCGCAGGTGGTGCCGCCGCCGACGCCAGACGGCCTCGGGATCATCCTGCTCGATTCCACTGCCGAGACGCATTTCTCCTTCACCAACGCGCTCGGCCTGGTCGGCATGGCGCAGCTGCGCGCGGCGGAGGCGGCAATGTAGCAATACCCGGATGCGCGCTGGCTGGTCGCGCTGCATCATCACCTTGTCGAGTATCCGCGCCCCGGTGCGCCGCTCCGCACCCTCGCCGGTGATGGGCGCGCTGGATGACGCGCCGCGCCACATCTGGCTGCACAGCTTCGCACCCGATTCGAATGGCGGGCTGAGATTGCTGACGCCGCAACGCATCTCGGTGCCCAGCGCATGACCATCGCGGCGCGTGCCTTCCTGCTGGCCGAGCGAACCGATCCGCGGGGGCTCGACCGCGCGCGCTCCTCGCCCGGCGGCCCCGTGGCGCTGATCATCGAGGGGCCGGGCCACGCTTTCACCTTTCGCTGGGGCGCGCTTGTGACGATCGGCATGGCGCAGCCGGCTATCGACGCGCTGGTGATGACGCTGCGCCCGCGACTGTCTGAACCGCTCGCCACGCCGGTTGAGGAAGATGCGCTGATCCGCTCGCCGGCCAAAGCCGATGGGCCGGATGTGGCTGGCACGATCCAATTGCGCGACCTCTCGGCTCCGCGACTCGCGATCCTGGCGGAGGCGCTGGCGAAAAGTGCCGCGCTGTCACACTAGGAGGCGAATTTGGCGCGCACGCTGGATCGGCTCGATCCGATGGTCGCGATGCTCGGCCGGCGCGGGCGGCTTGGCGTGTCCTCGCGCGCGCTGCTGCGTTCGATCGGCGAGGCGCTGGCCGCGCGTAGCCGCGCGACGGGGCGCGTCGATACGGCGACGAAATAGGACCTGCTGTGGGACAATCCCGGCCTCGGGCCGCTCTACGCCGCGCTGGCCGAGGAGTTGGAGTTGCAGGACCGCAGCGAGGCGCTGGAACGCAAGCTCGTTCTGATCCACGAAACCTCGGAAACGCTGCTCTCGCCTGTCGAGGCGCGGCGTTCCCGAGGGTTGGAGCTGGCAGCGCTGCTGATCGCGACCGAAGCCGCGACCGCGCTCTACGGCTTGATCAAACCCTGATCAGGCCGGCCTGACCGCTTCGCGCGCGCTGGCGAGCGCGGACTGCAGCGCTTCCTCCTTCGTTTCGTCGAAGGAACTGCGCATGATGGTGCCGCCCGTGCCCGTCATGGCCGCCATCACCTTGTCGGCGGTGACCTTGCGGATCAGCAGGAACAGCGCTGCCTTGCCGCTTTCGAGGCTGGAGGCAACTTCCTTCATGAAGTTGTCGTTGATGCCCAGATCGGTGAGCTTGCCGCTCAACGCGCCGGAGGCCGCGCCGATCGCCGCACCCGCCAGCGGGTTCAGGAACAACAGCCCGATCAGCGAGCCCCAGAGCGCGCCACCCGTGGCGCCGGCGACAACGGGCTGGAATACCTGGTTCAGCTTCACCGAGCCATCATCGCGCTTGATGGCGACCACGGCATCGCTGAGCTCGATCAGGTACTCGCGCTGCAGGGCGAACAGGCGCGTGCGCGCTTCCTCGGCTTGGGCTTCGGTGTCGTAGGCGATGACGAGAAGGTCGGACATGGCGGCGGTATCCTTTTGTGTGATGGCTTTCCCTGCGGCAAACTACACCCGCGTGCGCTCGCAAGCGACCGGGGGCAGGTGTCCCGTTATTGTGCCGGGCGTATCACTTCGCCGATACGCCCGGCGAGATAGGCGAAGAAGGGGTTGGCCGAGACACGGGTCAGCGAATCGAGGCTCGTCACAAGCACGCCGCGCTCACCGCGCACGGCGAGCGCCCCGAGTTGCAGCCCCAGATCGTCGGCCGGGTCCGGTTCATTGCCATAGAGCCCGTCCTGCGGCGGGAAGGGCAGGGCGATGTGGGATAGCGAAAACACCCCGCGCGGCCAGGCGAGGCCGAGCTCAATTTCCGCCGCGGCGAGGCTGCCGGCCGGAGTGCTGCGTTCCACCACCTCGGCCGAATCGGGCGAGGCATTGGTGACCAGTGTGAAGCGGAAGCGCTGCGCCCCCCGCGGTTGCAGGCTGCCGATCGCGCTGATCGCACCCTGGCTGAACAGCGGGCCGACCTTTGCATTGCGGTTCAGGTCGAACAGCACAAGCTCGCTGCCATTCGCCGGCAGCCTTGCGTAAAGCCCGGTGAAGACCGCACGCGTGCTGACGGTGGCGTCCACCACCGATTGAAAGGTCAGAACCGGCGGCATTCTTCCGAAATTTCCATCGGCCGAGAGAGCATCGATCTGGCCCTGCACGGCGGTCGGCTGGCGGTGCGATTGCCGAGCGGCGTGCACGGGGAAGGAGTTGTACTTGAACGGGTTGAACTCGGGCAGGATGTCGAGCCAGGAAGCCGCCGCGAAGACCGCCAGGAAGGCCGGCAGCCCCGCCAGCCCGGTGAAGCGCGCGAAGGCCGTGACGCCGATCATCGGCGAGAGCAGCACCACGCGGTCCGGCCGCGCGAGGCGCGAATCCGTAAGGCTGTCGAGCGTGAATTTCAGCGCCAGCGCGCCGCCATTCGAGTAGCCCATCATGTGCAGCGGCCGGCCCGCCGGCACG
>JBBSCP010000079.1:0-14857 GCA_038250135.1 Acetobacterales bacterium
ACGCCGATCCGGCAGGTTGGAGTAGCGACGGCGATCCTCGGTGTAGGCGGCGCGCAGGCCGGTGGTCCAGGCGCCATCGAGCAGCGTGGTCTCGCCGCGGAGTTGGCCGAACCAGCGGCGGTCATTGCCATCGTAGTTGGGGTCGTCGTTCGGCACGCTGTCGAGTTCGAGGTGGTTCTCCCGCCAGCGTAACAGGCCTTCCACGCGGGTGCCTTGCGCCGCATTCCAGCCGAAGCGCGCAGTGCCGGCAGCGGCGCGAAAATCCTCGGTCTCGCGCGTGTCGCGGGTGAAGCGGCGCGGCGTGGCGTCGCTGCCTTGGCTGGTGAAGCCCTGGCCGACAGCCAGGTAGTCCCAGCCCGTCGCGGTGCCGGCGACCCCCAGCACGCCGCGGGCCGTGCCTTGGGTGCCGCCAGCGAGATCGCCGAAGACCTGGAAGGGCGTGTTCGCCGGCGCGCGTCGGGTGATCAGGTTGATCGTGCCGCCGATCGCACCCGAGCCGAACAGCGCGCTGCCGGGGCCGCGCACCACCTCGATGCGTTCGATGTCGCCAAGCAGCTCATTGCCGAAGTTGAAGGCGCCATTGGGTTCGGAAGGGTCGTTCACCGGCACGCCATCCAGCAGCACCAGGACTTGGCGCGAATTGGACCCGCGGAGGAAGGCGCTGGCCTGCTGGCCGAGCCCGCCGGTCTGCACCAGGCGAAGGCCAGGCACGCTGGCGAGCGCCTCGGCGAGGGTCTGGTAGCCGCGCTCCTCGATATCCTGGCGCGAAATCACGGTGATGCCGGCCGGCACGCTGGCAGCCGGGGTTGGGATGCGCGTGGCGGTAACGATCGTATCGGGCAGGGTTTGCGCAACGACCGGCTGCGCCGCCGGCGCCTGGGCGTGGCTGGGAAGGGCGGCCATCAGCACGAGGCTGACAGCCAGGGGGGGTAGGCTCGGGATTCGCATCGGTTCCTCCGTGCGACAAGACGACATGTCCTGCACCCCCGCGAGGAGATCCAGGACGGCTGGCGTCGTCGCCGCAGGCGGGCGCGAGCGGATACGAGCGTAGCTACGCCCGTGGCCTGTCGCTCCGTTGCATCGGTGCACCTCGCCCGATACGCGCGGGACGTCTCTGCGCCGGCCGGTCTCCTGGCTCGCGGAATGCCGGGGGTCTCGCCCCGGCCGTCGCTGCCGCCTTCTCAGCCCCGGGGGCCAATGGCGTGTGGCAGCGACCGTTCCGCCTACAGTTGCGAGGGCAGCCGCGGACTGGAAGTTGCGGCGCCGCGTGGCGGTGCCGAGCCTTCGTCACGCGTTCCCGTTTCAGCCCTTGCGGGCCACCGGCGCATGGATAGGACTTAGGTGATGCGTCCCGCCCTGGCCAGGGGGCCGGCGTCAAAAAAGGTAGCTGAAGGCCTCGACACCGAGCCAGACGACCAGGCCGAGTACCACGGTGGCGAAGGCGCAGCCCAGGAGGGTCAGCCCTACGCCCCAGCCGATGGTGCGGTTGTCCTGCTCGATCACGCCGAGCGCCATGACGATGTTGCCGAAGGCCGGCGGGCCGTTGGTGCCGGGGCCGGGCAGGATCAGCATGAGGGCGACATAGGCGGTCAGCCAGCCGATGATCCGCTCGCCATAGGGGCGGGTCCAGAACCCGGCGCGGGGGCGGACGTAGCGCTCGATCCGGCTGAGCCCCTTGGAGGAGGCTGAGGCAAGGCGCAGCAGGTCGGCGCGCTTGATGGTCTGGCGCGCCAGGATGCCGGGCAGCTTCGGCTTGCGGAAGCCGAGTCCCATCTGGATGCCGAGAATCAGAAGTGGCATGCCGAACACACTCGCCATGCCCGGCAGCAGGCCGGGCAGAAGCAGTAGCAGCAGCAGCATGCCGAAGGCGCGCTCGCCGAAGGCCGTGGCCATGTCGCCGAGGCTGATCCGCTCGCCAGGGAAGGCCGCTGCGACCTGCGCGACGATACGTGAGATCGGGGCGGAGTCGTCGACTCCTGACACGTGCGCCGCGTCTGGCGCCGCCGCAGTCGCACCCGTATCGGGGCCGATGGTGCCATGCATAAGTGGGCGAAACCCCTGTCGGTTGTGCGCGTGGGCCGATGCGGCAAGGCGCCCGGCCAGCAGGCTATAGATCACAAGGTAGCTGTTCCGCCGGCAAAGGCGAGGCTTCGTGGCCAAGTCTGTCGTGATTTCACAGGGCGGACGCTATTCCGGCTGGAAATTCGCGATCCGCAGCAGCTCCTGGCTGCGGGCGAAGTCGCGCTGGATGAAGGCGGCGAAATCCACGCCGATCTCGGCCTTGGGCGTGATGCCGAGCGTGCCGACGCGGGCCAGCACGTCGGGCTCGAACATCCCCGGCGTGAGGGCCGCACCGATGCGGGCGATGATCTCGGGCGGCAGGTTGCGCGGTCCCCACAGCGCCCACCAGGACTGGATGTCGAGGCCCGGCATGCCGGCCTCGGTCGCTGTCGGGATTTCGGGTGCCGCGGGGCTGCGGGTCGGCGCGGTGATGGCGAGGCCGCGCACCCGGCTGGCGCGCACCTGCGGCAGCGTCGCCAGGATGGGGTCGAACATCAACTGCACATTGCCCGCCACCACATCGGTCAGCGCCGGCGCCGTGCCGCGATAGGGCACCGGCGTCAGATCCACGCCAACCTGGCGGATGAATTCGATGGTGGCGAGGTGCCCGGCCGCGCCGAGGGAGGAGACGGCGAAGGGCCAGTCGCGCGGGTTGGCCCGGGCGGCGGCCACGACCTCGGCCAGGGTCTGCTGCGGACGGGCAGCGTTCATCACCAGCAGTAGCGGCCCCTCGCCGACTCGGGCCACGGGCAGCAGGTCAGTGATCGGGTCGTAGCCCGGGTTGCGCATGACGAGGCGCTGGAGAATCTGGATGCTGGCCGAAAAGCAAAGGGTGTAGCCATCGGCCGCCGCCTGGGCCACCGCGATGCCGCCGACCGCGCCATTGGCGCCCGGCCGGTTCTCGACCACGAAGGGCTGACCGAGCTTCTCGGAAAGCTTGCCGGCGGTCACGCGCGCCATGCCGTCGGTGGCGCCGCCCGGCGTGAAGGGCACGATCACCCGCACGGGGCGGTTCGGCCAAGCGCCCTGGGCCTGCAAGGCGGGCGCGGCGAGCAGGCCGGCACCCAAAACCCCAATCATCTCGCGACGCTTCATCTTGCCCTCGTGCGGATATGTCCATCTGCCACATGGCCGAGTGCGCACCGGGATGCAATGAAGAGTTGGACCTCAGTTTGCCAATCGGTGCCGGGCGGTCCTGCTGCCGACGCGCTCAGACTGAGACACTGGGCAATGGAGAGGTGAATTTCCGTCATGCAGCCCGTGGATGTGGCGCTTTGTCTCGCCATGGACGTCTCGGCGAGCGTTGATTTTGCCGAGTTCCAGCTGATGGCCAGCGGCACTGCCGCGGCACTGCGCGACCCCGGCGTGGTCGTGGCGGCGACGGCCGGGCCGCGGCGTGCGGCAGCACTTTGCCTGCTGCTGTGGTCTGGCGTCGGGCAGCGCGACCTCGCCGTGGGCTGGACGCGGCTCGACGGACCCGAAAGCGCGGCCGCCCTGGCCGACGCCATCGAGAACACCCCGCGGCTGCCCCGTGCTGGCCAGACCGCGCTCGGCGAGGGCATGGCGGCGGGCCTCGCCCTGCTCGCGGCCTTTCCGGACGAGGCGACGCGCCTCGTGATGGATGTCTCCGGCGATGGCCGGAACAACCAGGGCCGCCCGCCCGGGCCGGTGCGGGACCTCGCCGTGCAGGCCGGATTCACCCTCAACGGCCTCGCGATCCTCAACGAGGAGCCTGATCTTCTGGCGCATTATGTCGCAGAGGTCATCGGCGGCCCCGGCAGTTTCGCCATGAGCGTCGGTGACTACATCGACTTCGCGGACGCCATGCTGCGCAAGCTGCGGCGCGAATTGTCGGGGACGTTGATTGTGTGAAGGGGCCTGGCTGTGGCACCCCTTCGCTCTCGCTCGTCTGACCCGCCAACAGAGACACATCCCATGATCATGCTGATTCCAGGCCCCGTGCAGACCAGGCCCGAAGTGCGCGCCGCCGCGGCCGAGGACATCGCCCCCTGGGACGACGCCTTCAAGGCCGAATACGCTGCCATGCGCCCGCGCATCGTGGCGATCGCCGGGGGCATCGAGGGCGAGCACGTCTCGCTTCCCCTGCCGGGCTGCGGGCACATGGTGGTCGAGGCCGCGATCCGCACCTTCATCCCGGCTGGCGAAAAGTTGCTCGTCGTCCAGAATGGCGGCTACGCCGACCGTCTCGCGCGGTTGGCTACCGAGGCCGGGCGCGTGGTGGTGCCATTACACGGGCCGGACAATGTGCCGATGAGCGCCGAGACTCTCGCCGCCGCGCTGGCTGCGCATCCCGAGGTGAAGCACGTCGCCATCGTGGTGAGCGAAACCGGTACGGGCATCATCAACGACCCCGAACTGCTCGGCCCGGTGATCCATGCGGCGGGGCGGCGGATGATCTGCGACGCGGTCTCGGGCTTTGGCGTGGTGCCGTTCAGGATCAGCGAACATCCGGAATGCGATGTGGTGGTGTTCACCTCGAACAAATGCCTTGAAGGCCTGCCCGGCTTCGGCTTCGCGGTGGCGCCGATCAAGCGGCTGGAGGAATGCCGCGGCAATGCGGGGTCGTGGGTAATGGACCTCGCGGATGTGTATCTGCACGCGCAGAAGCATGGCTGGGGCAGCTTCCGCTTCACGCCGGCGGTGCAGGCGCTGCGCGCCTTCGGCAAGGCGATGGAAATCTACCAGGCGGAGGGCGGCCAGCCCGCACGCCTCGCGCGCTACAGCCGCAACCGCGACGTCGCCTATGAGGGGATGCAGCGCCTCGGCTTCATGCCCTATGTGGCGCGCGAGCATGTCGGGCCGATCATCGTGTGCGTGCACCAGCCGCGCGACCCGAACTGGGATTTCCGCACCTTCCTGCGCGGCATGACGGCGCGCGGCGTGGTGATCTCCGACAGTTTCACCACCGCCGAACCCACCATCCGCATCGGCTGCATCGGCGCGATCGACGAGAACGACATGCGCTTCGCGCTCGCGCAGATGGAAGCGGTGCTGGCCGAGATGGGCCTCGGCCGCAGCCAGGCGGCTTAGTTCCTGTTCAGAATCGTCCCAGCCGCCTGGTGCGCCACCGCCAGCACCGTCGCGTTGATGTTGCAGACGGGAATGTCGGAGAACACCGAGGCATCGACCACGCGCAGACCTTCCACGCCCCGCAAGCGAAGTTGCGGATCGAGCGGAGCGCCGCCGCCATCGCCGCCCATCCGTACCGTGCAACTCGGGTGATAGACCGTGCCGCCAGTGGTGGCGGCAAAGGCAAGCAATTCCGCGTCCAACTGCGCGGCCGCGTGGATAATCCAACGCTCGGCTACCTGTGGCGGCAGGTGGAGGTAGGGGTGGCGGTCGCGTCCGCCGGCCTCGATCACCGCCACACTCGCCCCGAATTCCGAGAGCTTGTCGGCCAGCAGCAGCCCGCGCTGCCGGCACCGACGATGACAAGTCGAAAATCATGCGCCGACTCCAGGCACCGGTCCGACTTCCCTGGCAACGGAGAGAATCAACCGCCGCAGCCAGGCGTGCCCCGCATCGGCCTCGAAACGGCGATGGAAGATCATCGACAGTCGCGTGTGCCGGATCTCGACCGGGCAGGGGCGCAGCACCAGACCATGCGTCTCCGCCATGCGCTGCGCGAGCCGGGCGGAGAGCGTCATCACCATGTCGGTGCGACTTAATACATCCGGCACCGCGCCCAGATGCGCCACCACCGCGCCGATCCGCCGCGGATGCCCGGCATCGCGCATCGGCCCATCCAGCGCGCCATCGCGTGAGCCGTTGGGAGAGTGCAACAGATGCGGGAAGGCGGCGAAGCGCTCCAGCGTCATCGGCCCCTCCGCGAGGGGATGGCCCGGGCGCACCAGCGTCAGAAAAGCCTCCGGCAGCAGGCGCACGCGCGTGTAGAGCGCCGGCGGGTCCGGCAGCACGGCGACGGCAAGCTCGGCCTCGCCGCGTTCGAGCAGCGCTTCGGCGTTGGTGCGGTCTGCATGGCGGATGGCGAGCAGCGCTTGCGGTGCCTCCCGCGCCATCAACTCCAGCAGCGGCGGCGCCAGCACGCTCTCGGCATATTCGCTCAGTGCCACGGTGAAGAAGCGATCGGTGGTGGCGGGATCGAAGGGCGCCTGCAAGGCGAGCATCTGGCGCAGCCGGTCCAGCACCTCCGCCACCGGCTGGGCGAGGGAGAGCGCCAGCGCGGTCGGCTCCACCCCGCCCGGGCGGCGCAGGAACAGCTCGTCATGCAGCACCGCGCGCAGCCGCGCCAGCGCGTTGGAGACGGCCGGCTGGGAGAGGTTCAGCGACTCCGCCGCGCGGGTCACATGCCGCTCCCGCGCCACGGCGTCGAAGACGCGCAGCAGGTTGAGGTCGAGGGTCTGGAGGTCGGCCATGCGCACCTGCGGGATCATTCGCGGCGGTGATGATGGCCGTTCGCGGCCCGCGTTGGAAGGAGCGGCGTGTTCCGGCGCACAAGGGGGGCGCAGGGACGCACGGCGCGTCCCACCAAACTGGAGATCACCGATGAGCTTCGATGAACGCGCCACCACCCCCTATGCCGCGCTGCTGCTGCGCGTCACCATGGGCGTCATGTTTCTGGGCCACGGCCTGCTGCTGAAGGTGATGACCTTCGGCCTGGCGGGCACGATGGGGTATTTCGGCTCCATCGGGTATCCGCCGATCCTCGGCGCGGTCGTCGCCATTGCCGAGGTCGCGGCCGGCATCGCGCTGATCGCTGGCGTCTGGGTGCGCCTGGTGACCTGCTGGCGCTGCCGATCATGATCGGCGCCGTGATCCAGCATGCCGGCGCGGGCTGGCTGTTCAACGCGCCGGGCGGCGGCTGGGAATTCCCGGCGTTCTGGACAGCGGCACTGCTGGTGCAGGCCGGCCTCGGCGCCGGCGCCCATGCGCTCGACCTCGGCCGCCTGATCGGGCGCACTACCGGGGCCGCGCGGGCGTAAAGACAGCACAGGCAGGCGGACCGCGGAGTGGTCCGAGGCGTCGAATGGCGCCTGCCGCAAGTGCGGCGAGCCAAGCCCGCGAAGCGGGTGCCCGGCGCCTGCGGGCGCAAAAAATGAATCCCGGCGAGTCGCCGAAGGCGGGCGTTGGTGTGCAGGGCGGCAGGGTGGGCTATATGCCAGCCATGGCCGCCATCATCGCTGTGCTCCTCGTTTTGTTGCCCTTCGGGCTCTACCTCCTTTGGCGCCGGCTCGGGCCGGCGGGGGGCGAGCCCTCCTCTGGCATTGTCTTGTCGCTTCTGCTCGGCGTCGGGTTGATGCTGGGTGCTGCGGTCTGGTTCGGGCTGTCGCGCAGCATGGAACCGGGCACCTCCTACGCCCCTGCCGTGCTCGGCCCGGATGGCCAGGTGCAGCCCCAGGTGCAGCGGCGGTGACGGATTCGCCCACCGCGCGCATGCCGCCCCCCGCCTTCCTGCAGGGCGGCACGCCCGAGGCGGTGCTCGATGCGCTGCCCGGCTCGCGCGCCGTGGGCGGGTGCGTGCGGGATGCGCTGGCCGGGCGGGAGGTGCATGACGTGGACATCGCCGCCCCCTTCCCGCCCGAGATCATCGCGCAGCGCCTGGCGGAAGCCGGGCTGCGCGTGTTCGAAACCGGCCTCGCGCACGGCACCCTCACCGCGGTGCTGGCGCATGAGCCGGTGGAGGTCACCGCGCTGCGCCGCGACCTCACCACCGATGGCCGCCATGCCGAGGTCGAATGGACCACCGATTGGCGGGAGGATGCCTCGCGCCGCGACTTCACCTTCAACGCCATGTCCTGCGACGCCGAGGGCGCACTGTGGGATTATTTCGGCGGCCGCGACGATCTGACGGCCGGGCGCGTGCTGTTCGTCGGCGACCCGGCGACCAGGCTGCGGGAGGATTACCTCCGCGCGCTGCGCTTCTTCCGCTTCTGGGCGCGGTTTGGCCGCAGCGACCCCGCCCCCGCGGCGCTGGCTGCCATTCGCGCCGCCGTGCCGGGTTTTCGCGCGCGCATCGCGGTGGAGCGCATCTGGACGGAGTTGAAGCGCCTGCTGGAAGCGCCCGACCCGGTCGGCGCCCTGGCCTTGATGCGCGAGACCGGCCTGCTCCGCGCCGCGCTGCCCGAGGCCGAGGATTTCATCGCGCTCGGCCGGCTCGTCTCGCGCCGCGCGCCGGCGGATCCGCTGCTGCGGGTGGCCGCACTACTGCCCCAGCGTGCCGAGCAGCATCGGCGGCTGGCACAGCGCCTGAAGCTCTCTGGCGAGGAGACGGCGCGGCTGCGCTTCCTGCTGGAGCACGCCGCGCCCGATGCCGCTGGCCTCACCCGCTTCATGGCCGCCACCCGCCAGCTCGGCCCGACCGACTGCGCGCTCTGGCTGGCCGAGGCGCGCGATGGGCAGGACCGTTCGGAGTTGCGGCTGGAGGCTCTGCGGGAGGCGCCGGTCTTCGCCGTACTCGGCCGGGACGCCATGGCGCTCGGCGCGCCACCGGGCCCAGGGCTGGGGCAATTGCTCCGCGCAGTCGAGGCCTGGTGGCTCGCCGGCGACTGCACGGCAACGCGCGAGGAGTGCCTCGCCGAACTGGCGCGGCGGATCGCGGAAAGCCCCACGGGAGAAAAACCCGGGGCGGCGGACGGGACCACCACCCCGGGTAGCACGCCAGGCAGCACCGGGGCTTCCTGACGACCACGGTGGACAAGAACAAAATAAGAACTAGCCGAAGGCGCCACTGCTGGCAACCCCTCTCGCGCCGCGGCCCACCCCGGTTTACAGCAGGCGCATGGCCCGCCCCGCCTTGAACACCGCCTCCTTCCCCCTCGTCCGCCGTCTCTGGATGGAGCATCTGCGCCAGCATCCGCGCTGGCTGATCCTGGCCGCGCTGTGCGCGCTCGGCGTCGCCGCCAGCACGGCGCTGTATCCCATCATCATCCAACAGGCCTTCAACCGATTCGCCGAGGGCGATCCGCGCGTCGCCTGGCTGCTGCCGCCGATCATCATCGCCGTGACCTGCACCAAGGCCATCGCCACCTATGGCCAGGCGGTGGCGACGCAGAACGTGGTCTATCGCACCATCGAAGGCCTGCAGCGCCGCCTGTTCCGCGCCCTGACTCGCGCCGACCTCGCCACCATGGCGCGAGAGGCCCCGGCGCGGCAGGCGGCGCGGTTCACCACCGACGCCGGCATGATCCGCGAGGCGCTGGGCAAGAGCATCTCGGGTGTGGCCGATATGCTGACCGTGATCGGCCTGGTCGGCTCGATGCTGTGGATGGATTGGCAGATGGCGCTGCTGGCGGCGCTGCTCTACCCCGTCGCCGCCTGGCCGATCCTGGCGATCGGCAAGCGCATCCGCCGCGCGTCCTCGGGCATGCAGGACCGGGTGGGCGAGACCTCGGCGCTGCTGGTGGAGAGCCTCGGCGCGGCGCGCGTCGTGCGCTCCTACCGGCTGGAGGCGCAGGAGGAGGCGCGGGCGGATGGCGCCTTCGCGCGGCTGCGCGACAGCCTGCTCGCCATTGCGCGCACCCGCGCGCGGCTCGACCCGGTGCTGGAGGCGCTGGGCGGCCTCGCCGTGGCGGGCGTGCTCGGCTTTGTCGGCTGGCGGGTGGCGAATGGGCTGGGCACGATCGGGGATTTCACGGGTTTCGTCGCCGCGCTGCTGATCGCGGCGCGGCCGGTGCGCTCGCTCGGCTCGCTGAACGCGGCGTTGCAGGAGGGTCTCGCCGGGCTGTCGCGCACTTTCATCGCGGTGGATGAACCGCGCCACATCCTCGACCGCGCCGGCGCCGAGACCCTGCCGCCGGGCCAGGGCAGCGTGGCCTTCGAGGAGGTGGGTTTTCGGT
This sequence comes from Acetobacterales bacterium, assembly GCA_038250135.1. Classification (GTDB taxonomy): domain Bacteria; phylum Pseudomonadota; class Alphaproteobacteria; order Acetobacterales; family Acetobacteraceae; genus Falsiroseomonas. The sequence continues at coordinate 9,879 of JBBSCP010000079.1, forward strand.
ATGACGGCATCTCGGACGCCGCGTTGGCCGGGCTTTCCTTCAGCGCCGCTCCGGGGCGCACTGTCGCTCTGGTCGGCCCCTCCGGCGCCGGCAAATCCACGGGCCTCGCCCTGGTGCCGCGACTCTATGACGTGACCGAGGGGCGCATCCTGATCGACGGCGTCGATCTGCGCGACGTCACGCTCGCCTCGCTGCGCGACGCCATCGCCTATGTCGGGCAGGATGCCGTGCTGTTCGACGACACGGCCTACGCCAACATTGCCTGCGGCAAGCCTGGCGCGACGCGAGCCGAGGTCGAAGCCGCCGCGCGGGCCGCGGCCGCGCATGATTTTCTCGAGTCGCTGCCGCAGGGCTACGACACGCCGCTCGGCAATGCGGGCTTGCGCCTGTCGGGCGGGCAGCGCCAGCGCGTCAGCCTCGCGCGCGCCCTGCTGCGCAACCCGCGCGTGCTGTTGCTCGATGAGGCGACCAGCGCGCTGGATGCCGAGAACGAGGCGCTGGTGCAGCAGGCGCTCGCCACCCTTCGCGAAGGCCGCACCACGCTGGTCATCGCGCACCGGCTCTCCACCGTGCGCGACGCCGATCTGATCGTGGTGATGGAGGCTGGGCGGGCCGTGGAGCAAGGCACCCATGCCGATCTGATGGCGCAGGACGGTCTCTATGCGCGACTCGTGCGCACGCAGGCGTTCAGCGCTTGATCCGCGCCGAGCTGGAGCGGTTGCCGGACCCGGACGCGATCAACCCGGTGGCGAACAAGCCACGCATCGTCTTCCTCAAGCCTTTGCTCGCCAGCATCACGGGCTTCGAGAATGTCGAGATCGGCGACTTCACCTATTACGACGACCCGCGGCACGCGCGGGACTTCTTCCGCCGCAACATCGACTACAATTTTCGCGGCTCCGGCGCGCGGCTGCGCATCGGGAAGTTCGGCGCCATCGCCACCGCGGCGCGCTTCATGATGCCGGATGCGAACCACGCCATGCACGGGCCGAGCACCTACCCCTTCGGTGTCCTCGGCGGCGCCTTCGCCGCGGCGCTGCCGCTCGCCGACTACCCCTGGAAATCCGCGCGCGACACCGTGGTGGGCCATGATGTCTGGATCGGCGCCGAAGCGCTGATCCTGCCCGGCGTCACCATCGGCCATGGCGCGGTGATCGGCACGCGCGCCGTGGTTTCCCGGGATGTGGCCCCCTACGCCGTGGTCGCCGGCAACCCCGCGCGCGTGGTGCGCCAACGCCATGACGAAGCGGCGGCCGCGCGGCTCGTCGCCCTCGCCTGGTGGGATTGGCCCGTGGCGCGCATCGCCCGCGCCATCCCGCTGCTGGTGAAGGGCGAGGTCGCGGCGCTCGAAGCCTTCGCCGCGAGCCAATAGCGCAGCATCAGGTCGGGGCGTGGGTTGGCGCGCCGATGGTCTGCAGCACCTCGAACCCCTCGAAACTCGGCGGGCCGAGGGTGGTGGGCTTGCTTGCGCCGGCACCGACATGGGCGCGGCGGAATTGCTCGGATCGTGTCCAGGCCTCGAAAGCAGCGCGCGAGGCCCACAGCGTGAAGGAGGAATACAGGATGTGATCCTCCGCCTCCGGACCCTTCAACAGGTGAAAGGTGACGAAGCCCTCGAGCTCATGCAGATGGCTCTCCCGTGTCAGCCAGGTCTGTTCGAAGACCTCGGCCTGGGCGGGGATGACGCGGAAACGATTGGCGGCGACGAACATCGGCTAACCTTTCTGCCGACAAGGTCGTGCTCGTCACCGGCGGTGCGAGCGGCTTCGGCGCAGAGATTATAACGAGTTTTGCGCACCAAGGCTCGCGCGTGGTCTGCCTCGATTTCAATGCGGAGTCCGGAGCGCGGATTGCCGCCGAAACCGGCGCTTTGTTCATCCCCTGCGACCTGCGCGACATCGGCGCGCTGCGGGCCGTTATCGTGAAGGTCCCGGGGCCGCCCGGCGCCGTGCAGGAGTAGTGGGACGAACGATTCGCCGCCAATCTGCGCCACATGCGCTTCAGCGGGCAGGCCGCCCAGCCAGGGATCCGGGCCGCGAAACGGGGCGCCAGCACCAACATTGGCAGCGTCAGCTGGATGGGCGCGCAGGGCGGCATTCCGGCCTGCATGGCGGACGACACCTCCCGCATGGCGCTGTGGTTCGCCGCGGCGGATAGCCGCATGTTGACCGCGCAACACTTCGTGGTCGATGGCGGGGGAATTCAGTCCCCGCCCTTATTCACTTACCAGGCTTCTTGCCGGCCGCCGGCGGCTTCAGAAAGGACGAGACCGCGATCGGCTCAGCCTTCTTGTCGGCCTTGGGTTTCTTCATCTCACGCGTGCTGCGCTTTTGGCCCTTTGCCATGTCAGTCTCCTGCATCGGCGGCGCTGAGCGCGGCCAGTTGTTCGGGGTCGATCAGCGTGGCTTGGCGCAACCCGCCAGTGGCAAGCGACAGCGTCATGGAGAGGCGCCGCCAAGCGGGTGCTGCCAAGCGGGTAGGGAGAGGCCTTCGATCAACTCCTCCTCCATGTCCACCGTATAGGCGCCTGCCGGCTGTACCTCCGCCCAACCGCGCAGGCGGAAGGGACGGCGGCGGACGAGCTCGGCGCGATGGCTGCGCGGCTCCACGGTGCTCTCCTCATCGGGGCGAACGGCGCTGGCGATGCCGCAGGATCGCGGCAGGTCATGCAGCTCGGGCCGACAAATATCTGTCATGTTCCAGGCTGAAAATGACACGTCTCGGCCGCAATGGCACGGCGAATTCCTGGCATCCTCCAAATAAACTGCGATCGACTACTACGGCCCAAGGGCACACATGGCCCGCGCGCCCCAGCGCTGCGAAAGCAGCATCACCAGCAGCACCGACCCGCCATGCCAGATCAGCACCATCGCCGCCGCATCCAGGTGGTGCGAGAGCGACAGCCCGATCGAGGCGATGGCCGCAGCCGCCAGCCCCGCCAGCGCCGCCACCGGGGCCGGGCGAATCGGCGCGGCGTGGCGCGTCATCCACAGCATCGCCAGCGTCAGCGGCACCCCGAAGCCCATAATGAAGCTCATGCAGCTGAAGCTCGTGCCCAGCGCCGGCCAGCCCTGCTCGACGAATTCCGTGACGCAGCCCCAGCCCAGGCCCGAGATCCAGAACACCGCGAAAGGCAGCGGCAGCAGCGCCCAGCGGTTGCTGCGATCGGGCAGCGCCAGGTGGAAGGCGGCGATGGCCGCCGCAGTGCCGGTCAGCAGCGCCGCCGCCAAATTCACCTGCTCATGCATCAACATCAGGCGCTGTTCGATGTCGTGGCGAAAGCCGGCAATGGCAACGCCGACGCTCACCACCGCCAGCGCCAGCGCCAGCCAGCCCAGCGCGGCGAGCATCGGCGGCGTCACGCGCTTCACCGGGACGAGGCCGGTGGAAAGGCGGGCGATCAGATCATCGGTCCGCATGGACATTCTCCTACTCGCTCGCGCCGAAGCGGCGGCGCAGCGTCTGCATGGCACGGTGGGTGGCGACCTTGAGCGCGCCGACACTCAGACCTGACCGGGCCGAAGCTTCGACCAGCGACAGATCCTCGAGCTTGGCGAGGCGCAGCGCGGTGCGCTGGCTCTCTGGCAGCTGCGCCACCGCGTCACGCAGGTTGCGCGCGGCGAGGCGTTCCTCGGCCACCGGGGCCACCGCGGCGGCGCTTTCAGGCAGGTCGTCGATGTTGGATTCGCGCCCGCCGGCGCGGCCATGGCGGCGCAGCCGGTCGATGGCGCGCCGCGTCGCAATGGTGGTGATCCAGGGGCCGAAGGGGCGTTCGGGGTCGTAGGTGTGGCGCAGCGCGTGCAGCGTCAGCAACGTGTCCTGCACCGCATCCTCGACCTCTGCTGTATCGCGAAGGCGATTGCGGCAGAGGCTGCGGATGCGCGGCGTGACTTCGCGCAGCAGAGTGTCATAGGCGCGGGCGTCGCCGCCCTGGGCAGCGGCCAATAGCCCACCCCAGCGAACTTCCTGGGTGGCGCGGGCATCGGTGGTGGCGGTCATCCGCGCAGCACCTGCAGACAGGGCGAGCACGGCCACGTCAGGAGTCCATCAACCGCGGCCAATTGGCCTCGGCGGTCGCGATGTGGCCCGCGATGTCCTGCTGCCATTGGCGTTGCACCCCGCGGTCGTAGTTCAGGTAGAGCCGACCGACATGGATGTGCCACGCTTCCGGGTCGATATCCACCTTGTAGCCGCGTGCGACGCCGAAGGCACAGAATCCGCCGAAGCGCGGCGCGAAGGCCTCCGGTTCGGCGACGAAGCGCGCCAGGTTCTCAGCCGAGTCAAAATGCCACGTCGTCCCGCCCCAGGATGCAAGGTGGCGCGCCGAGCCGCGGCGCGGGCCACCTTCAGCGAACCATGCCACGGTGTCATAGCCGCGCAGCGCCACGCCGCGATGGTGGTTGAGCCGGCGGGTCGCGGCCTCGGCGGCGCCCGGCAACCCGAAGAGTGCGGCAGGCAGCAGGATCAGGTGGCGGCGGGCGATCGGCATGATTGGCTCCTCGGCGTTCATGGGGTTTTCGCTGAGCCGTCACACAAGGTTACGCGCGGCTCGTCAGCTTTCGCCGCCCAGCAGCCTGTCGGACTTAACGCCCCGCCTCGGCCAGTGATTGAATCCTCGGGGGGCGCTTCGTTTCCCCTCGCCCGGGATTCGCCTGCATGAGCAACCTCCGCCCGGTCGACCCCGACACCGGTTTCCTGATGCCGCCATCGGTGGACGAATGGCTGCCACAGCGGCACTTGGCGCGCTTCGTGGTGGATGTGATCGGGGGTCTCGACCTGCGCGCGATGACCGGCAGCTACCGCGGCTCCGGCGAGGCCTCGTACCACCGGACCATCCTGCTAGGCATCCTGATCCATGGCTACGCCACCGGCGTCTTTTCCCAGGGCAATCGGGTGAAGGATCGCGTGACAAACCGCCAACGCTCTGAATCTATGCATCTCCTCGATTCGCGGTGTGGAGAACAGGCATGGACAGCACG
>JBBSCP010000080.1:0-14703 GCA_038250135.1 Acetobacterales bacterium
ACGATCCCGGCGAGCGGGCCGACCACCAGCGCACCGAGGAGCAGGCCGATCAGGCCGCGCAGCAACGCAAGGCCGAGCCGTGAGGGTCGTGCCCCATGCCAAGCGCCGAGGGCTGCGCCGATCAGCATTACCGCGCCAATGATGGCCAGATCGACCGCGTTAGAGGATCACAGGCTGGTTGGCAGCAACACTTCCCGCGAAACCAGGTACCCCACGTAGCCGATCGGCCAGGCGACGGCCGCGCCGATGGCGAGGCCGAAAGCCGCCCGCAAAGGCGAGCCCTGTTTGCGGTTTAAGGGCAGCGCCGGCGGGCCGAGCGTCGCGCGCAGCGCGCCCAGCCTATCGCGCGCAGCGTGCCCAGCCGGTCGCGCGCCGCGCAAAGCCGATGGAACAGTGCGTCCGGATCGGGGTGCTCCAGCGGCCAGGTTTCGATCAGCGTGACGAAAGCCGGGCGCTCTGTCGCTATGATGCACGCATCGATCTCCCGCACCAGCGCGTCGACAGAAGGGCCGAACACCGGCCCCTGCCGGCGGCGGATCGTCTCCAGGCGGTCATCCTGCAGCATGGGTGTGATTATTCAGGCGAGCCGGGCGAGCAGGGATTCGACCACCGTCTCGAACATCTCGGTCGTCAGCCTTCCCGTCTGGGTGTTGTAGCGGCTGACATGATAGCTGTCGCCGAGCAGCACGCCATCTGGCAGCGCATGTACCGCGCCATGCGCGAATTTGTGGCGTGCGGCGGGGATGCCGTAACTTTTCAGCAGCGCGTTGTGCGCCACGAGGCCGAGCGCCAGCACCGCGCGCAACTGCGGCATCGCCGCGCGCTCGGCCACGAAGAAGCGGTTGCAGGTGGCGGTCTCGGCCGGGGTGGGCAGGTTCTCGGGCGGGACGCAGCGCACGGCGTTGATGATCCGCACCCCGCGCAGTTCCATCCCATCGTTTGGGTCCTCGCGGTACTCGCCCTCGGCGAGCCCGTATTTGAGCAGCGTGGCGTAGAGCAGCCGCCCGGCATGGTCGCCGGTGAAGGGGCGGCCGGTGCGGTTGGCCCCCTTCACCCCCGGCGCGAGACCCATGACCAGCAGCTTCGCCTCACGGGGGCCCCAGCACGGCACGGGGCCATTGTGCCAATCGGGCCACTTCGCACGATTGGCCAGGCGATAGGTGACGAGGCGCGGACAAAGCGGGCAGTCGTGGTCGGGTTCGAGGGTCATGCTGGTCATCCTGCCGAGGCCGCACTACGTCGCGCCCTCGGAGTTGCTGCAAGAGGGGGCCTCACATGATCCTGGTCGCCCTTGGCGCCAATCTGCCCGGACCGGACGGTGCGCCTGCGCTCGAGACCTGCCGTGCCGCCGCCGCCGCGCTCGATGCACTGCCAGGGCTGCGGCTGCGCGCAGTCTCGCGCTGGTGGACCACGCCGCCTGTGCCGCCCAAGCAGGGCGTGCCGGACTACGTGAACGGTGTGGCGCTGCTGTCGGGCGCTGCCCCGGACCCGGCCGCGCTGTTGCGCGCGCTCCAGGCCATCGAGGCCCGCTTCGGCCGAGTGCGGCCCTATCCGAACGCGCCGCGCACCCTCGACCTCGACCTGCTGGCGCTGGGGGAGATGGTGCGAGACGCGCCGGACCCGATTCTACCGCACCCGCGCCTGCATCTGCGCGCCTTCGTCCTGGCGCCGCTGTGCGACATCGCGCCGGGTTGGGTGCACCCACGGCTGGGCCGTACCGCTGCCGAATGGCTGGCCGAAGCCGATCGGGCCGGCATTCGCGCGTTGTCAGTCTTGCGCCCGGCGCCCGCGCTGGCTACATGAGCGGTTCACCAGAGGCGGGAGAGTTGCTTTCGCGCGCGAGCGCGACAGCTTCTTGTTACCTCGCCGATTTACAGCATTGGAGCGGCCATGGCCCGCGTAACGGTCGAGGACTGCATTCTCAAGGTGCCGAACCGCTTCGAGCTCGTGCTCTATGCGGCCCAGCGCGCCCGCAACATCAGCCGTGGCGAGGAACTTACCCTCGACCGCGACAACGACAAGAATCCGGTCGTCGCACTGCGTGAGATCGCCGAAGATACCGTCGAACTTCCTGCGCTGGAAGTGGACCTGATCAAGTCGCTCCAGCGTGCGCCGGAGCCCGAGCCGGCCGAGGAGGAGGTGCTCGACCTCATCGCGACGGACGAGAACATCTTCGGCGTGATGGATATGAACGAGGAGCAGATCGGCGACGGCGCCGGCCTGGAAGACCTGTCGAGCGACGACATCGAGGCGGCGATCGCCGCTGAGCTCGGGGCCAAGCGCTGAACCCGGCGCGGTGTCGCGGGGGGCATCCCCCCGCTTCCCCGCCCACGGCCCTGCCGGAGCCTGATCCGGCAGGCCGGGCATGAACACGCCCGCCGCGCCCGAGGGCATGCCGATCGGTGGACCCGGGGCCGGCATGGCTGACCCGGTCATGGACCACACCGGGCGAGACCTCGCGTTGCTCGTCGCGGCCTATGACCCGCGCGCCGATGTCGCGATGATCGAGAGCGCCTATGCCGTGGCCGTCGCCGCCCATGCCGGGCAGCTGCGCGACAATGGCGACCCCTACATCACCCACCCGGTCGCGGTCGCACAGATCCTGGCGCAATACCGGCTCGACTCCGCCTCGGTCGCCACAGCGCTGCTGCATGACGTGGCGGAGGATACCAAAACCGGCCTGCCGGAACTGGAACGCCGCTTCGGCAAGGAAGTGGCGCGTCTGATCGATGGTGTCACCAAGCTGACGCGCCTCGAACTGCAATCCGAACGCACCAAGCAGGCGGAGAACTTCCGCAAGCTCGTCCTTGCCATGAGCGAGGATATCCGCGTGCTGCTGGTCAAGCTCGCTGACCGGCTGCACAACATGCGCACCCTGCATTTCGTGCCCCAGGAAGCCCGCCGGCGCAAGACGGCGCACGAGACGATGGACATCTTCGCCCCACTCGCCGAGCGCATCGGCATGGACGCGCTCAAGACCGAGCTCGAGACGCTCTCCTTCCGGGAGCTGGACCCGGACGCCTTCCAGACCATCGCCTCCCGCCGCGCCTTCCTCTATGGCCAGGGGGCGGATCTGATCGAGGATATCCGCATCGACCTGCGGCGCGTGCTGGCCGAGGCCGGGGTCGCGATCGAGGAGCTGACGGGGCGTGAGAAATCGCCCTACGCCATCTGGCTCAAGATGCACGGCAAGAAGGTGGAGTTCGAGCAGCTGTCGGACATCATGGCCTTCCGCGTCATCGTGGCCGACAAATCCGCCTGCTACGCGGCGCTGGGCGCGGTGCATTCGGCCTATCGCGTCGTCCCAGGGCGGTTCAAGGACTACATCTCGACGCCCAAGCCGAACGGCTACCAGTCGATCCACACCGGTCTATCGGTGCCCGAAAAGCGCAACGCCAAGATCGAGGTGCAGATCCGCACGAAGGACATGCACGAGGTCGCGGAATACGGCGTGGCGGCGCATTGGATCTACAAGCAGGGCGGCCAGGCGGCGCGCGACAGCGGCAAGTTCCCCTGGGTGAAGGAGCTGCTGGACATCCTGGAACAGGCCGCCGAGCCGCAGGAATTCCTCGACGCCACGCGCCTCGAACTGCACCGCGACCAGGTGTTCTGCTTCACGCCGAAGGGCGACCTCATTGCCTTGCCCCGCGGATCGACGTGCGTGGATTTCGCCTACCAGGTGCACAGCCAGGTCGGCGATCAATGCGTCGGCGCCAAGATCAACGGCCAGATCAAGCCGCTGCGCACGCCGCTCGAAAACGGCGACCAGGTGGAGATCATCACGGCCCGAGGTGGGACACCCAATCCGCAATGGGAACGCTTCGTCGTCACCGGCAAGGCGCGCGCGCGCATCCGCCGCTTCGTACACGCCGAAAGCCGCAAGACGCAGCAGCAGGAAGGCCGCGCCGCCATCGCCAAGGCCTTCCGGCAGCAGGGGATCGACTTCACCGACCGCGCGGCGGAACCGGCCCTGAAGCTGCTGAAGCAATCGAGTTTCGAGGAGCTTTGCATCGTCGTCGCCAGCGGCGCCATTTCGGGCAAGGACGTGGTCTATGCCTGCTATCCGGAGCTGCGCGGCCGGCCGCGCGCGGTGGACCCGATGCCGCTGGCGCGTCCGCGGCCCCGCGCCGTGCCGCTGGTGCCGGGGAAGGGCGAGCGGCGCGATGTGGCGATGGGCGTCACGGGCCTCGTTTCGGGCATGCAGGTGAGCTTCGCAGGCTGCTGCCACCCGCTGCCGGGCGATCGCATCCTCGGCATCGTGACGACTGGGAAGGGGGTGACGGTGCATAAGACCGATTGCCCGAACCTCTCCGCCTTCACCGACAGCCCGGAACGCTTCCTCGACATCGACTGGGACTACCAGGGCGGCGCCGGCGGCGGGCATGTCGGGCGGATCGACGTGATCACCTCCAACGACCGCGGCGCGCTCTCGGCCGTGACGGATGCGATCGCGCGGCAGGATGGCGCGATCGAGAACATGCGCATCGTGCATCGCGGGCCGGATTTCCAGGAAGTCTCGGTGGATGTGGAGGTGAAGGATATTCGCCACCTCTCCAACATCATCGCGGCATTGCGCGGCTTGCAGGGCGTGGCGCAGGCCGAAAGATCGAAGGGCTGAACTCCATTCCATGATCATAGGTCTGGGCAGCGACATGGTGGACATCCGCCGGATCGAGGCGGTGATCGCCCGGCACGGCGCGCGATTCCTCGACCGCATCTTCACCCCGGCCGAGCGCGCCAAGGCCGAGCGCCGCACCGAGAAAATCCGGGCCGGCACCTATGCCAAGCGCTTCGCAGCCAAGGAGGCGGCGTCAAAGGCGCTCGGCACCGGCTTCAGCGGCGGCGTGTTCTTCCGCGACCTCGGTGTGGTGAACCTCTCCTCCGGCCAGCCGACGCTGCGGCTGACCGGCGGCGCCGCGGCGCGACTTGCGGCCATCACCCCGCCTGGCCACGCGGCGCAGGTCACGCTGACCATGACCGACGAATACCCCTATGCGCAGGCCATGGTGATCATCTCCGCCGTGCCGCTGCCCGGCATGCCGCGCGCGGGCGGGCTTCCTTGACAGTGCAGGCGCGCGCGGGCTCTAAGGCCCGTTACAGTGACCGTTCCGACGCCCGGGCCGGCCGACAGGATGGCCGCGAACATTCCCCCCATGGTTAGACAAAAGACGGGCGGCTGGCTCGAAAGCATCAAGACCGTGGTCTACGCCGGGCTTATCGCCATCGGCATCCGCACGGTCGCCTTCGAACCCTTCAACATCCCCTCGGGCAGCATGATCCCCACCTTGCTGGTAGGCGATTACCTGTTCGTGTCGAAATTCTCCTACGGCTATTCGCGGCACTCCATGCCGTTCAGCCCGAACCTGTTCCAGGGGCGCATCTTCGGCAGCCTGCCGGCGCGCGGCGACGTGGCGGTGTTCAAACTGCCGCGCGACAACTCCACAGACTACATCAAGCGCATCATCGGCCTGCCGGGCGACCGCATCCAGGTGCGCGCCGGGGTACTGCACCTGAACGGCCAGCCCGCGCGGCGCGAATTCCTCGGCCCCTTCACCGTGGAGGGCGACGGCCCGCGCCTCGTCGTGCGCCAGTACCGTGAGATCCTGCCGCCGCAGCCCGGCATCGAATCCCACGCGCACAACGTTCTGGAAATCTCGGACGACCAGCCCTTCGACAATACGCCGGAATTCCGCGTGCCGGACGGCCATGTCTTCGCCATGGGCGACAACCGCGACAACTCGCTCGACAGCCGCGCCCAGAACGCCGTGGGCTTCATCCCGGTGGAGAACCTCGTCGGCCGGGCCGAGTTCATCTTCTTCTCCGTCGATGGCTCCGCCCGCTGGTGGGAGGTCTGGGCCTGGCCCATGGCGATCCGCTGGTCCCGCCTGTTCAGCGCGGTCAGGTGAGCGCGACCGAGCAGCACGCCGAGGCGCTGGAGCAGCTTGCCGCGCGCCTGCCGCACCGGTTCATCAACACGGCCCTTCTGCATCACGCGCTGACGCATCGTTCGGCGGCCGATCCACGCCGGCAGATGCTCGATTCGAATGAGCGGCTGGAATTCGTGGGCGACCGCGTGCTGGCGCTGATCATGGCCGAATGGCTCGCCGAGCGCTTCCCGCAGGAGCGCGAGGGCGATCTCGGCAAAAGGCTCGCCGTGCTGGTCTCTCAGGACAGTCTGGCCCGCGTGGCTCTGGCACTGGGGGTCGGCGCCGCATTGCGCCTGCCGCCGAACGAGGAACGCGCCGGCGTGCGGGACCGCGCCTCGGTGCTGTCAGATGCGCTGGAGGCGCTGCTCGGCGCATTGTATCTCGATGGCGGGCTGCCGGCGGCGCGATCGCTGGTGCGCCGCGAATGGGATGCGATGCTGGAGGCGCCGGTGCGCCCGCCGGTCAGCCCCAAGACGCGGCTGCAGGAATGGACGCTTGGGCGCGCACTCGGCCTGCCCGAATACTCGGCCGTGTCCGCCACCGGCCCTTCGCACCAGCCGGTCTTTGTCGTGCGCGTCGCCGCGGCGGGGCAGGAGGCCGAGGGCACCGGCGACAACAAGCGCGCGGCGGAGCAGGAGGCTGCGGCCGCGCTGCTGGCCCTGTTGGGAACTCCATGAATACTGCATCGCCGCGCTGCGGGCTGGTCGCCGTCGTCGGCGCGCCGAATGCCGGCAAATCCACGCTGGTGAACGCGCTGGCGGGCACCAAGGTCACCATTGTCTCGCCCAAGCCGCAGACCACGCGCTTTCGCATCCGTGCGGTGGTGATGCGCGGCCCCGCGCAGATCATCATGGTCGATACGCCCGGCATCTTCCGCCCACGCCGGCGGCTCGACCGCGCGATGGTCGCCGCCGCCTGGAGCGGCGCGCAGGATGCCGACCTCGCCATCCTCATCGTCGATGCCCGCGCCGGGCTGACCGATGAAGTGCGCGAGATCGTCGAGGGCTTGAAGCGCGGCGGCCGCCCCGCCATGCTGCTGCTCAACAAATCCGACCTGGTCGAGCCGCCGCGCCTGCTGCCGCTGGCGCAGACGCTGAACGCGATGTTCCCCTTCGACGAGACCTTCATGGTCAGCGCACTGAAGGCCAAGGGCCTGGACCGCGTGCTGGATGTGCTGGCCGCGAAGCTGCCCGAGGGGCCCTGGCTGTTCCCCGAGGATGACCTGTCGGACCTGCCGCAGCGCATGCTCGCCGCCGAGCTGGTGCGCGAACAGGTGCTGCGCCAGACGCATGAGGAAGTGCCCCACCACGCGACCGTCGAGACGGAGCTGTGGAAGGAGCAGAAGGATGGCAGTGCGCGCGTGGAGTGCACCATCTACGTCTCCCGCGCCACGCAGAAGGGCATCCTGATCGGCGATGGTGGCGCCAAGATCAAGGAGATCGGCCGCCGCGCCCGGGCCGAGCTGGAACAGCTTCTCGAACGCCGCGTGCATCTGTTCCTGAACGTCAAGGAACGCAGCGGCTGGGACGAGGAACGCTCGCGCCTGCGCGCCATCGGGCTCGACGACACGGAGTAGGCGCGTTTGGAGTGGCAGGCGCCCGCCATCGTGCTCGACGTCCGCCCGCATGGCGAGGGCGGCGCCGTCGTCACCGTGCTGACCGAACTTCACGGCCGCCATGCCGGGCTCGCCAAGGGGGGCGCCTCGCGCGGCCAGGCGGCGTTGTGGCAGCCGGGCAATCTGATCGAGGCGCGCTGGGTGGCGCGGCTGGCCGAGCAGCTCGGCAGCATGAGTGGCGAGATGGTGCACCCCGCGGCCTCGCTCGCAATGGAAGATCCGCTGGCGCTCGCCGCGCTGCGCGCCGCCTGCGCGGTCGCCGAGGGCGCGCTGCCGGAGCGCGAGGCGCATCCGCGCATCTTCCACGGCCTGGTCGCCTTCGTCGCCGATTTGCTGCGCGGCACGGACCACGCACTACCGGCGCTCGTGCAGTGGGAGGCCGAGTTGCTGGCCGAACTGGGCTACGGGCTCGACCTCGGGCGCTGCGCAGTGACGGGCAGCGCGGAGGACCTCGCCTTCGTCTCGCCGCGCAGCGGGCGTGCGGTATCGGCCGGGGCGGCGGGGGAATGGGCGGACCGGCTGCTGGTGCTGCCGGCCTTCCTGCTCGGGCAGGGGCCTTCCACCGCCACGGATTGGGCGGCCGGGCTGCGCCTCACCGGGCATTTCCTGGCGCGCGACGTCTTTGGCCTGCAGAACCGGGATTTACCGGCCGCGCGCGGGCTTCTGCTCGACCGGCTCGCCGCGATCGGCTAAGCAGGCATGAGAACGAAGCGCGAATCAGCACATGCCAGATGACCTGACGATGCTCCCCGACGATGGCGGCAATTCCCGCGACACCGGCCTCGCCGATGCGCTGAGCGAGCGCTACCTCGCCTATGCGATGTCCACCATCGTCTCCCGCTCGCTGCCCGATGTGCGCGATGGCCTCAAGCCGGTGCATCGCCGGCTGGTCTATGCGATGCATCAACTGAAGCTCGACCCCGCTTCGGGGTTCAAGAAGTGCGCGCGCATCGTCGGCGACGTGATGGGCAAGTACCACCCGCACGGCGACAGCAGCATCTATGAGGCGCTGGTGCGCCAGGCGCAGGAGTTCGCGGCGCGCTACCCGCTTGTTGAGGGCCAGGGCAATTTCGGCAATATCGACGGCGATAACGCCGCCGCCATGCGCTACACCGAGGCGCGGCTGACCGAGGTCGCGCAGGCGCTGCTCGAGGGCATCGACGAGAACGCCGTCGATTTCCGCACGACCTATGATGGCGAGGAGCGCGAGCCGATCGTGCTCCCGGCCGCCTTCCCGAACCTGCTCGCCAATGGCGCGGCCGGCATCGCGGTGGGCATGGCGACCTCCATCCCGCCGCACAATGCGGGCGAACTCTGCGGCGCGGCGCTCGAGTTGATCCGCAACCCCGAGGCCGGCATCGATGTGCTGCTCGCACATGTGCGCGGCCCGGATTTCCCCACCGGCGGCCTGCTGATCGAAAGCGCGGAATCGATGCGCGAGGCCTATGCCACCGGCCGCGGCGGCTTCCGGCTGCGCGCGCAATGGGGCGAGGAAAAGCTGAAGAACGGCGGCTGGCAACTCGTCGTCACCGAGATCCCCTACCAGGTCCAGAAGTCGCGCCTGATCGAGCAGATCGCGCAACTGATGGAGGAGAAGAAGCTGCCGCTGCTCGGCGACGTGCGCGATGAGAGCACCGATGTGGTGCGCCTGGTGCTGGAGCCGAAGACCCGCGCGGTCGATCCCAAGCTGCTGATGGAGACGCTGTTCCGCCACACCGCGCTGGAGACCCGCTTCCCGCTCAACATGAACGTGCTGGATGCGGCACGCACGCCGCGCGTGATGGGGCTGCGCGAGGTGCTGCGCTGCTGGCTCGACCACCGCCATGTCGTGCTGGTGCGGCGCTCGGAGCATCGGCTCGCGGCCATCGCGCGGCGGCTGGAAATCCTGGACGGCTACCTCATCGTCTATCTCAACCTCGATGAGGTGATCCGCATCGTGCGCGAGGAGGACCGCCCGAAGGAAGCGCTGATGGCGACCTTTTCGCTGAGTGAGGTGCAGGCCAACGCCATCCTCGACATGCGGCTTCGTGCCTTGCGCCGCCTGGAGGAAATGGAAATCCGCAAGGAGCACAAGAAGCTCTCGACCGAACAGAGGAAACTGCAGGGCCTGCTGCACTCCGAGGCGGAGCGCTGGAAGGCGATCGCCGGGGAAGTCGAGGAGACGCGAAAAAAATTCGGCGAGGCGACTGCGCTCGGCAAGCGCCGCACCGAGATCGGCGCTGCGATCGGCGAAATCGTGGTCGATGAAAGCGCCTTCGTGGAGCGCGAGCCGATCACCGTCATCCTCTCCGAGAAGGGCTGGATTCGCGCGCAGAAGGGCCATCTGGCTGCCGACGCAGAACTCCGCTTTAAGGAAGGCGACACGCTGGCCGGCGCGCTGCATGCCGAGACGACCGATCGCCTCGTGCTGATCGCAACCAACGGCAAGGCCTTCACCCTCAAGGCGGATGCCATCCCGCGCGGCCGCGGCGATGGCCAGCCGGTGCGCCTGATGCTCGACCTGACCAACGAGGACAACGTGGTGACCATGTTCGTCCATCGCGACGGCGTGCGTTTCCTGATCGCGGCGACCGATGGCAAGGGTTTCATCGTCAAGGGCGAGGACCTGTTGGCCGAAAAGCGCACTGGCAAGAACGTGCTCTCGGTCGATGCCCCGGCCGAGGCGCTACTCTGCGTGGTGGCGGAGGGCGACAGCGTCGCGGTGACGGGTACGAATCATCGCCTGCTGGTCTTCCCGCTGGACCAGGTGCCGGAGATGACGCGTGGCCGCGGCGTGCAACTGCTCGGGCTGAAGGACGGCGCGCAGTTGGCCGACGCCAAGGTGTTCAGCGCGGCCGAGGGCCTCGCCTGGCGGTATGGCGGCGGCGTCAAGGTCGAGACCGATTTGCGCACCTGGCGCGGCAGCCGCGCAGGGGCGGGCAAGATGCCGCCGGACCGCTTCCCGAAAAGCCGCAAATTCGGCGGCTGAGCGCGCCGACATTCACCTCAACCGGCGGGCAGCGAAAGCGGCTCCATGATCCGGGTCAGGAACCTCACGAAGGCACGCACCTTAGGCGTGGTGCTGGCCTGCGCTTTGTAGAGCGCGTGGATGTCGATCGGGCCGCGCGATTCTTCGGGCATCAGTTCCATCAAGGTGCCGCGCACGACGTCGGGCTGACACAGGAAGGCCGGCAGCCAGGCTGCGCCGGCCCCGGCAACCACCAGGCCATACCGCACCAGCGGCTCCAGCGCCTGCACCTGGCGCACCGGCTGCCCCCCCTCGAATGCCACGATCGTGCGGAATTGGCCGAGCCGCGCGGCCTCGGCCAGGGTGCTTGCCTCGATCACGCCCCGCATCGGTGAGGCGCATGGCAGCCGGCCCGCGCTCGATCTGCTGCGCGCCGGCTACAACGTGCAGGTCGTCGTGGATGCCTCCGGCAGCAACAGCAAGCTGGCCGAGGATGCCGCTATGGCTCGATCCCAGGCCGCGGGCGCAGTGAATGCCGGCTGGCTGAACACACCGACCGAACTCGGCCAGGATTTCGCGGGGCCTTTCGGCCGCGGCCACGAACCCCGGAAGTTGCATGCCGTGGCCATCGGGCGTCGTGTCGACGGCGTGACGCGCGTTCGGCTCAGGTTTCGACGGTGATCAGCGGCGTCACGTACTGCGCGGCGCCGCCCTCCTCGGCGAGCAGCCGCCAAGCGCCGCCGGTGAGCGCCTCGCTTGGGCGGAAGCGGGATTTGTAGGCCATCTTGGGGCTCTGCGGCACCCAATAGCCGAGATAGACGTAAGGCAGGCCAAGTTGCCGCGCGCGTTCCACCAGCCAAAGGATCGCGTAGGTGCCAAGGCTGCGGGCGCGCATGTCCGTATCGAAGAAGGAATAGACGGCCGAGAGCCCATCGGACAGCCAATCCGTCAGGCAGCCGCCGACCAGCCGCCCGCGTGCATCGCGGAACTCGACCATGCCGGTGGTGATCGGCGTGTCCTCGACCATGGCGCGGTAATCGTAGAAGCCCATCGCCGCCATGTCGCCATCGCCGTGGCGTGCGGCCTGGTAGCGCTGGAAAAGTGCAAATTGCTCGGCGCTGGCCCGCGCCGGCGTCTCGGCGGTCACCAGGTCGGCGTTGAGGCGCGTGACCTTGCGCTGCGTGCGGTCCGGTTGGAATTGGTCCACCACGATGCGGATCGGGATGCAGGCGCGGCAGCCCGGGCAGACCGGCGAATAGGCGATGTTGTGGCTGCGGCGAAAGCCAGCTCGGGAAAGTTGGTCGTGCAGCGGCTCGGCCTCGGCGCCGGTCAGTTCGGTCACGATCTTCCGCTCCGTCCGGCCCGGCAGATAGGGGCAGGGCAGGGGCGCGGTGGTGTAGAAGAATTGCGGGCGGCGGCTTGTGCGGGCGAGCATGTGCGTTTGTGGAGTTTCGGCGCTGACGCCGTGCGAATCAACCCTGTCTGTGTTCATGGCCGTAATTCGATCCGCGCCGTCTCGCCCACCGGCAACCGGGCGAGCCGCAGCATCTGTCCGGCCTGCCAGCGCGGCAGCAGGTCCGCATGGCGGTCCGACAGCGGATGGCCGGACTGGCCCGTGGCGATCATCACCAGGATGCCGTCGGGATCGGCGAGGTCGAAGACGCCGCGAAAGCCCGCGCCGTGGAGATGCGCAAAGGGCCTTGCGCCTTCGCCGCCCCGCATGCCGCCGCGCGCCAGTGTCTCGCCATCGCCGCCGGTCGGCACTTCGAGGCGCGTCAGGTCGCGTAGCACGGGCACGAAGCGCAGCAGCGGGTGTTCGAAGGCCGCGACATGCGCCGCACCCCAGCGCCAGGCGGAAGGATCACTGCCGTAATCGTCGCGCAGCGATCGCAGCGCAGCATCGAGCGCCGGGCCGAGCAGGCGCGCACAGCCTTCCGGTCCGCACCAGGCATTGGCGCCCGGGCGCAACACGGCGCGGAGGAATTCGGGGCTCGCGGCGCCGGCGGCCTCAGGCGTGCCGGCCTCGGCCATCAGCGCCGCGCGGAACGCCCGCAGCCAGGCGTGGAAGATCAGCGGCTGTGGTGCGCCGGCTGCCATATCGCCGTTCCAGTCGCGCAGCAGCGCATGCGCAGGCGCAGCCTCGCGGCTTGGCGTCACGGCCCGCAATGCGGGGAGCAATTCACGCGCGAAGATCGAGGTCGTGTCGTTCTGCATTGCCGTGAAATCCTCGGCGCTATGGCGCGGTCGGGCAGCCAGCAGCTCGCCGATCCGGCGCCACCGCCAATCGCCGAACCAGTCGCGGCCGAGAAACACCGGGTGGTCCGCCGGCGTCGGCCGGCTATTGGCGTTGGCGAGCACGCCACTGGCCGGGTTCTCGACATGCGCCATGGCATCGAAGGGTACGAAGCCCGCCCAATCCTGGCTACCATCCCAGCCGCGCGCGGGCAGCGTGCCATCGCCGGCGCGGCGGATCGGTGTGCGTCCGACCAGGTACATGGCGATCCCGCCCGCCGCATCGGCGACCATCAGATTCTGCGGCGGGCTGCTCATCCTTGCGGCGGCGGCGCGCGCCTCGGCCAGCGTCGTCGCGGCGTTGAGGGCGACCAGCGCCTCGGCCGAGGTGTCGGCGGGGGCGAGGTTCGCCATCGCGACACTCAGCACCATCCCTGGCGGCGCCGCGATGTCGAGACCGGAGATCACTGGCCCGTGCCGCGTCTCGCGGACCTGCAGAATCTCCGGCGCCTCCTGCCCGCGCACGGCGATGCGTTCCTCGCGGATGGCGAAACGGCGCGGGCCGTCGGGCGTTTCGTAAGAATCCAGGCCGACCAGCCGCTCGACGAAAACGTCCTGCGTGTCGCTATGCGTGGTGGTGAAGCCCCAGGCGAGGCGCTCGTTCCGCCCGATCACCACGCCCGGCACGCCAGGCGCGGTGGCGCCGGCGCGGAAGCGGCCGTCGGGCAATTCAATGCGCGCGAGATACCAGATGATCGGCGCCTGGAAACCGAGATGCGGATCGGACGCCAGCAGCGGTGCGCCGGAGACGCTGCGCGAACCCGTCACGGCCCAGGCATTGCTCGCCGAGGCGGGCAGGGGCGCGTCCTCCCCGAACTTGGGCAGGGCTTCGAGCAGGCGCGCGAGGTGGGGCGCGTCGAGCGGCGCAGCGGCACGCAAATCCGGCCGGCCCGGGCTGTCATCCTCCGGCCAGAGCAGGCGAAGGCGTTCCGGCGAGAGGGTGGTGGCAAGCCGTGCCGTCTCCAACTCGCGCCGCCAATTGCCAGACAGCCACAGGCCCATGACCTTCGCCCAGAGCAGCGAGTGCTCGGGCTTCCAGGGCTCGGGCTCGCCGATCAGCATGAATTCCGGCGCGGCGAGCCGCCCGCGGGCCGCGATCAGCGCGTTCACCCCGAGGGCATAGGCCTCCAGCCGATCGCGCGCCTCGGGCGAGAGCACGGCGAGATCGTCGCGCGCGCGCTGCGCAAGGCCCAGGGTGCGGGTGAACCGGTCGAGCCGGAGCGCCGGACTGCCCGCGATCTCGGCGAGCCGGCCTTCGGCGCCGCGGCGCATCGCCTCCATCTGAAACATCCGGTCACGCGCATGCAGGTAGCCCAGCGCGATGGCAGCGTCGCGTTCGTTGCTCGCGGTGATTCGCGGGATGCCGTGTTCATCGAGCGTCACGCTGACCGGCGAGGCCAGCCCGGGGATCGCCAGTTCCTCTCTTGCCTCGGGCAGGCTGGAATAGACCAGCGCGATGCCAAAGCCGATCGCCAAGATCGCGAACGTCAACAACAGGACGAGCAGTCGCCCGGCAAAGGAGAGGAGCTTTTGCATGCGCCAGAGATGGCGCCGCGCTGCTGGCTTGTGAAGCCGGGCTTCGCGGCGCCATTTGCCAAAGTTGCCGCGGTGCGCCGTCGGGCCTAGCCCTTGGTCATCTCGAAAGGAGCTCGGGTCGAAAGGAGTTCAGGCCTGACCGAACGCACCGTTTGGCAGGGCAGTTCCGGCAGTGACCGGTTCAACGGCCCTGGTTGGCCGAATCCCGGCTTTTCGCTGGTTCGAACGATCCAGAACTTTTCCGGTCTCAGAGTCGATGCGCTGGCCGACAATGATCTGCTGTTCGGCACCGGCATGGGCGACGACCTCAAGGGCGGCGATGGAGAGCACTGGCTGCTCGGCAAGGCGGGGGACGACCTGCTGTTCGGTGATGCCGGCGCGGACAC
>JBBSCP010000081.1:0-14649 GCA_038250135.1 Acetobacterales bacterium
CGAACCGCGCCGGCACGGCTGATGGAGTGGGCAGTGCCGCCGGCCGCAGGCAGCTGAACCCTGGCGCCTTGGTGACGCCGCCACCATGGCCTATTCTCACCCAATGCAAAACGCTTCAGCGTCGCCGCGAGTCGCCCGTGGCGGCAAGTCCATCTACGGGGCGCCGCTGGGCATCCTGATGCTTGAGGCGCGCTTCCCGCGCATTCCAGGCGACATGGGCAATGCTGGCACCTGGCCGTTCCCGGTCCTGTTCCGCGTAGTGCGCGGTGCCTCGCCGGAGCGCGTGGTGCTGCAGGGCGCGCCGGGCCTGCTGCCGGATTTCATCGCCGCGGCTCGGGATCTGGTCGATCTCGGGGCGGAGGCTATCACCACCAATTGCGGGTTCCTCAGCCTGTTCCAGGCAGAGCTCGCGGCGGCGGTCGCGGTACCCGTGGCGACCAGCAGCCTGATGCAGGTGCCCTGGGTGCAGGCGACGCTGCCACCGGGCAAGCGCGTTGGCGTGATCACGGTGAGCCGTGCCTCGCTGACGTCGGCGCATCTTGCAGCCGCCGGGGTGCCAGCGGATGTGCCGCTTGAGGGCACGGAGGGGGGGCGCGAATTCTTCCGCGTGCTGATCCGCGCCGAGAAATCGGACCTGGACGTGGCGCTGGCCGAGCAGGATATCCTGGAGGCTGGCCGGCGGCTTGTGGCCCGGTACGGGGACATCGGCGCCGTGGTGCTGGAATGCACCAACATGCCGCCCTATGCGGCGGCGTTGCAGGCGGAACTCGGCCTGCCGGTCTACGACATCTTTACGCTGGTGAACTGGTTCCATGGCGGGCTGCGGCCGGCCAGGTTCGACTGAATTGCTTACCTGACGGCGCCTTTTGCGGGCCAGGACCAATCGGCAGATGGCGGGCCTTCTGCCCACCAGGCAGTTGATCAAATGATCGATTGGCGGCGCATGAGGTGGCGCAGACGCCCGGCTTCGCTGGTCGGCTCGGCATCGGCGATGCGGGGCAATTCGCCCATGTTCTCCTCGCGTGGGTCGTGCGGCTCTGCCTCGCCGATCACGCTGTCGAAGGCGCGGTCGATCGCTTCGCGCAGCCTCGGCAGGTCGCCGGCGGCCAGCGCACGCTGCGCGGCAACGACCACGATGCCGGCCAGCGCGGAAGTGAGACTCGTGGTGCCGGAGGGGGCGCGCACCGCCGTCAGGTCCGAGGCGCATGGCAGGGCGTTGCTTTTCGCCAAAGTCGGCCGGTTCGGCAGGATGCTTCTGGCGACGAGGCGCTCGGCCCAGCCAAGCTTCGAGTCAAGGCCTGCGAAGACCAAGCCGTTCGGCCGGGCAAAATCGGGCAGCGCGGAGGAGATCGTGGGCATGGCCGGAAGCCTTTTCTTGCAGGGCGAGTCGAGCTTGTTTCGACACCCTCACCATCGGCCCGGGCCGGTTAACAGGTGGTGAAAGGAATGCGGGTGGGGACCGTTCAAGGGACGAATCCCGTTTACACTTCACAAAAAGTCGAGCGATAAAAAATAAACCCCGGCCACCTTTCGGCAACCGGGGTTTTGCGTGGAACCAACCTGATCGCGCCGCAGCGCGGGGCAGGCCTTATTCCTTCATGCTCACGGCCTGACGGCCGCGCTGGCCGTCACGGACGTCAAGCGCCACCTTCTCACCCTGCTGGACATCGGCCTTGCCGGCGCGCTGCAGGACGGAGGAGTGCAGGAACACGTCCTGGCCACCATCATCGGGCGTCACGAAGCCGAAGCCGCGCACCTGATCGAACCACTTCACCGTACCGTTGACAGCATAGGTCGGGCCACCCTCGTCGCGGCCGAACTCGCGCCGCGGCGGCGGACGATCGCCGAAGCCACCACGAGGCTGGCCGAAGCCTCCACCCGGTGGGCCACCGAAACCGCCACCCGGCGGGCCGCCGAAGCCGCCACCCGGCGGGCCGCCGAAGCCGCCACCCGGTGGGCCGCCGAAGCCGCCACCACCGCCGAAATCACGGCGCGGGGGGCGATCGCCGAAGCCACCGCCACCACCCCCGCCGAAATCACGGCGCGGAGGACGGTCGCCGAAGCCACCACCACCACCGGGGGCGCCAAAATCGCGGCGCGGCGGACGATCACCAAAGCCGCCACCACCACCAGGGGCGCCGAAATCACGGCGCGGCGGACGGTCGCCGAAGCCACCCGGGCGTGGGGGACGGTCGCCCATCCCGCCACCGGCGGCACCACCCGGCCCCTTGATGACCGCGTAGATACGCGTGACGAGGCGGCGACCCTGACGGTCCGTCCCGATCTCGCACGTCAGCTTGTCGCCGGTGTCCGGCGGTTCAATTCCTGCTTCGGTCAAAGCCGAAGCGTGGAAGAATACGTCCTGCCCATCAGGACCGAGGACGAAGCCGAACCCCTTGCGGGCGTTGTACCACTTCACTTCGGCTTCGACGGACCCGGCGCCGCCCTGTTCGTTATCGGGAAACACGATGATATTCGATCCGTAATTATCGACACGACCCGACACGATGCAGAGCCGCCACATTTTAATGTGGCACCTCAGGGCAAGGAAAACCAGAGGAAAAAACTACTTCACGAATCGGGAAGGGTTGAATGGGGCCACATCGATCTCTGGTTGACGGCCGTCCAGCATCGCCACCATCACTCGCGCCGTGCGCGGCGCCGCCACCAGCCCGACATGGCCGTGTCCGAAGGCCAGCAGTATATCCGGCGAGGCGGCGGCAGGGCCGAGGCAAGGCAGGCCATCGGGCATCGAGGGGCGGTGTCCCATCCAGAACTTCACGCGTTCGGCCGGCAGGGTCCGCGGCAGGCCCGGAAAGCTGCGCAGAAGATGATCGCGCAGGATCTCGGCCCGCTTCCAATTCGGCGCGGCTTCGAGCCCCGCGATTTCCACCTGCCCGGCGCAGCGCAGGCCGCGATCAGTCCAGGTGATCGACATCTTCCCATCACAGGGCATCATCGGCGTGCGTGGCCCGGCCTCGGCCTCGGCCACCATCGCGTGGTAGCCGCGCTCGGTCTCGAGCGGCACGGTTGAGCCCGCCGCGGCGGCGAGCGCCTTGGAATAGGCGCCGGCGCTGATCACCGCCCGATCGGCCGTGACCTCGCCCTGGTCGGTCAGCACGGCTTTGAGGCGCCCGCTCTCGATCCGGAAGCCGGTGGCGCGCGCGGCGCGGAGTTCCGCCCCCTCGGCCTGGGCCTGGCCGACGAGGGCGGCGACATAGGCGCCAGGGTCGCGGCAATGCCCGCCCTCCTCGACCAGGGCGCCGAAGGTGTAGCGGCGGTCGAGGTCGGGCTCGCGCTGGCGCATCTGGTTGGCGTCGAGCTCCAGCCACTCGATTCCCACCTTGCGGCGGATCCGCCAGGCCATCGCCTCGCTCTCGAACTGCTCGCGGGTCTCGTAGATATAGACCAGGCCGCGACGTTCGATCAGGTGGCCGACACCGGCCTCCTCGGCCAGCGCCTTGTGCAGCGACGGCGCGTCGATCAGCAGCGGGCGCAGCGCGCGCGCGGTCGCCTCCACCTTGGCTTCCGTCCAGCCGGCCCAAAGGTAGCGCGCCAGCCAAGGCAGCACGCGCGGCAGGTAGGACCAGCGGATGGCGAGCGGGCCGAGCGGATCGGCGAGGAATTTCGGCACCTTCTTCCACAAGCCCGGGCCGGCCGGGGGGATCACCGACATCGGGCTGAGCCAGCAGCCATTGCCGTAGCTCGCCGCCTGTTCACCGCCAGGGGTGGCAGGCTCCAGGATCGTCACGCGATAGCCCGCGCGCAGCGCCAGCGTCGCTGTTGCGGCGCCGACGATGCCGGCCCCGATCACCACCACATGCTCACCCATCGACTTCATCCCGACGATCTGCGGCGATGTTGCGACGCCTGGGCGGGCGCGCCAATGGGGCGCCCGCTCCGCGCGCCGGATCAGCCGGGCATGCCGGCTGTGAGGCTGCGCAACCCGGCGTCGCTCACGGCGAAGCGCAACACGCGCAGATGCGCCAGTTCCAGGAAGGCAGGACCGGTGCCAACGGAATTGTTACTTATTCGCAATGTTGTCAGCCCGACAGTCGGCGCGCCGGACACGGACAGCACCGCCGCCCCGTTGAGGCTGACTGCCATCCGTCCAGCTCCATCAAGCGACATGCCAAGGCGAAACACCGCCGCCGTGGACTGAGTGCCGATATCGATGCCAACGCCGGCACCCGCCGTGTTCCTGGACGCCCTCAACTGCGTCGCGGAGGGCAGCGACACCACCCCAAGTCGATTCGATTCGGTCCCGTCATCTACCTGCACCAAGGTGTAGCCATGCCCCGACTGCGGCACCAGGCAGGACAGCAGGATCGTACCGGCGCCGGTGGCCGCGATGCCGAGCGAGGACAAGCTGGCGCTGAGCATGTCGGCACCGCGCGTGCTGGCCGCCGGGCCGCCGATGGGAGGCAACACAGGGCTGCTCGCGAAGGCTGCGCGCTCGCAGAGTGGCCAACCGACTCGAATTCGGAATAGAACCGGCACTCCTAGCGTGCCGCTGTAGCGAATGCGCGGCTGAACGGTTGTCGTGCTCGCCGGCATTGTCCGCGTCGTCACGACACGCTGCCCCGACAGCGCCGCCGTTGTGGGGGTGAACGACGTGCCCGCGGGATCGCTTACGGCAAAAAGCCGCAAGGCGAATTGCATGCCCGATACGTCATTGCTGAATGTCGGATCGAGCCCGATGAAAGCGGAGCCAGACCACACCTCGCTGGCCGCCGCCATGATCGAGGTATCAAACGCCAGCAGGCTGCCAGTGGTCGCGCTGGGCGTGCCGCTCACCTCATAGGTCGCAAAGTTGATGCCATCCGCAACACCGCTGCTGATGAATGTGGTGGTCAATCCAGCGAGGGGCGTCACTACCCAATTCGTCGGCGGGCTACCCTCGGCACGCGGGTTGCGCACGGTGTTCGTGCGTTGCCCGCCCACCAGCAACCGCCGCGCCGAGCCATGGAATCGCGGCGCATCGGCGCCGAGCTCACTCCAGGTGACGCCATCCGCGCTGAGTGCCGTGGCCCTGCTGCTCACCTGCGGGCGAAGCAGGGCAATCGGGCTGAACAGGCGGGCGGGCTCGGCCAGGGGTCGCCCCGGATGCTGCAAGCCGCCAAGGACCGCAAAGACGGCACTCATCGGCCGTCTCCGATAGGGTGGACCCGCAGTGAGGAGAGAAGGGCCATGGTGAATATTCCTATCCAGGTTTGGGGATGGGCATGCCGCGTTGTGTCGCATGCCGGGGGCGATCACTCTGCCGAAAGCCAGGTTTTCCCGCCCTTGCCGAATGCCAGGTTCGCCGGCCCTTGCCGGCAAGGATCTCGCGCCTGGCCGCGGCGCCTATCGACTAATTAAGATAGTTTTCTCCCCGCCGCCCCCTTCTTAGACTGGATATGAGCAGATATCAAGCAAATAATCCTATTTCCGAATCAGCGGTCCGACACGACTTGGTAGAGCGATGTTAACGCGACCGAAGCGAAACCTGCGGTTCAGCCAGGCGGCGCGCGCCGGGGAGGCCGGCAAGCGCTTCGCCGTGGTCGCCCATGAGGTGAAGGCCCTGGCCAACCAGATCGCCCGCGCCACCGAACAGATCGCAATCAGCGGTGGATCAGTAGGGCGCCGCGGAGCAGGAAATTCCTTCCGATGCCGCCGCCGTGCCCAATACCTCGCCGCGCGCCGCGAGCGCGATGGAACAGCCGGCCGAATCCTCCCGCAGCGCCGGGCTCGCGAGAGCACGATCGATGCTCTCGGATCGATCTCGTGCTATAAGTACTATCCGCTCACATTGAACCGGTGTGAGCGGATTTCGTGCTGTAGGCGGTCAGCGCCGGGCGGCCTGCGGCGGCGTCAGACGCCGGCAGCGGCGAACAGCGTCTCGGCATCAAGCACGCCGAGCAGGCGGCCGGCGGCAAACACCGCCAGCCCGCCCTCGGGATACTCGGCCTGGGCAAGGCTTCGCCCCAGCGCCATGCTGAGCGGCACGATGTGGCCCACCAACACATCCGTGACGCCCGGCGCCGAGGGGCGGGCGGCGCGGGCGCGCAGCCAGGCGATCTGGCGCGCAAGCTGCGCCGGGTCGGGCGTGTAATCGTCCGCCGTCAGCATCGACTCCACCGCCGCGCGGGTGCCGAAGGCGAGCTCCGCCGTATCCCGGGCGCGGAAGACCGGGCTCGTCAGCACCTGCCCGAGCGGATTGCCAAGCGCCGACACGGCGCGGCCGATGCGCTGCGACTGCGCGCGCCCGGCCTCGCTCAGGTTACGCTGGCCGGTGCGGTTGGCGAGGTCGCCGGTATCGATCTGGCGGCGGTCGGTGATGCCGTGGCGCAGCACCACCACGACATCGCCGGCGCGCAACACAGCCAGCAGGGAGGCCGCCTCTGCCCCTTCGGCCGTCGCTGCGAGGCCAGGCCGCGCCAGCAGCAGCGAGGCGACCAGGAGAACACGACGGCGCATCAGCCGAGCGTGAACGCCTCATGCACCGCGGATTTGATGCCGCCGCCCACCACCGGACCGCCGCCCGCGACATAGATGAAGTCGCCGATGGTGACGGCGCCCATGCCGTGGCGCGGTGAGCACCACCGGGCCGACGCCACGCAGCGGGGCCATGCGCTCCGGCGGGATGGGCAGGCCATGATGCGGCACGGTCTGTGCCCGCGCCGTGCCGGCACTGCCCAGCAGTGCCGCGGCGCTGCCTAGAATCATCCTGCGATCCATGCTCAAACCTCCGATCCGTGGCGCGGCAGATAGCAAGCGCGTAACGCCGCGAAAAGATGGTTTCGGGCGGTCAGGCAGCGGGGCGGCGGATCGCGCGCAGCATCTGCTTCAGCCCCTCGACCTGCTGCGTGCCCCAGCCGCCGGCGGCCAGGCTTTCTGGCGCCTCGGGGTCTCCGGTGCGAGGGTAGTGTTTACGGTCGAAATCGGCGGTACCGAACATCCAGTCCCACAATGGCAGCAGCACCGCATAGTTGCGCCCATGCGCCCCGGCCGAGAGCTCGCCATGGTGCAGGCGGTGGAAACGCGGGCTGACGACCAGACGCTCCCCCACCCTGCCATAGTCGAGCCGCGCATTGGCGTGGCTCAGGCTCTCGGCAAGTTGTCGGACCATGACGATCAGCACGAATTGCACCGGCGGCACGCCGATCAGCAGCGCCACGGCGCCGAACCAGGCGGCGGCGATGACATCGTCAAGCAGGTGATTGCGGTCATCGGTCCAGAAGGTCATCTGGCGCTGCGCGTGGTGCACGCTGTGCAGCGCATACCACCAGGGGAACATGTGCTGGAACCGATGGCGCCAATATTCGCCGAAATCCAGGATGACCACGTAGAGCAGCAGCGCCAGCCAGGGCATCTCCCGCAACCCGGGGATCAGCGTCTCGAGCGTCGGCGGCACGAGGTCCGCATCCGCCAGCATGCCGTTGAACCAGCGCTCGGCGCTGGAGAGCAGCACGAAGGCGATGAGCGGCAGCAGGCCGAGGCGCGCGATCAGCGTGTAGAGAACATCGGTCCAGACCGCCTTGCTGTCGATCACGTCCTCGACCGGGTGCCACGCCTCCAGCGGCCGGCAGACGGCGTAGACCAGCGCGATCTGCACGATGCCGAGCAGCGCGAAATCCAGCCATTCCTGCGTGCGGTCCGCCCACATCATCAGGCCGGCGGCGTAGAGCGCGGGCTGCACCGCGGCCTCATAGATCGCGCCGGAGGTATCCACCCAGAATCGCATCAGGAGATCGAACATCAGGCGCTGATACCACCTTGCGGCAGAGTTTCGAAACAAAAGCCCCGCGCCAGCAGCCCGGCGACGAGGTCGTCCATGATGGCGCCGAAGGGTTCGCGCCGGCTGCGCACGCCCCAATGCATCACCAGCACCTCGCCGGCCCTGATTTTTCCGAGATTCTGGCGCAGCAGGGCGCTGTTGGGGTTGGCTGCGCTGTCCAGCTCATCGCCGAGGAAGCCGTTGCGAGTCCAGCCCTGGTGGCGCAGCCCGCAGGCCGCGGCCATGGCGCGGGCATTGGGCGTGGTGATGCCGCCCGGGGCGCGCCACAGCGGCAACACCGTGGCCTCTGGCACCATCCGCCGCAGCGCCTCGATCGGGCGAGCGAGTTCGGCACATAGCGCAGGCTGGTCCAGCACCTCCTGCCCCTCATTGCGGCGGGAACGGAAGGTGACGCGCCCCGGCGCGGGATCGCCGGCGAAATACCAGTGGCGCCAGGTGTGGCTGGCGAAGACGTGCCCCTCCGCCGCGCGAGCGCGCCAGAAGGGCGCCCAGCCGTCACTCAGCGAGCGGTCGCCGCGAAACGTGGGCTCATGCGCAATGAACAGCGTGGCGCGCACCCCCCGGCGGCGCAGCACCTCGGCGATCTGCTCAGCCTCCCTCGACCAGCCGGTGTCGATGGTGAGGTAGAGCGGCCCGGCGCAGCGCGCGGGCGTCTGCGCTATGGCTGGCGCCGCGAAGCTCGCGAGCCCGGTGCCGAGCAAACTGCGCCTGGCGAGGTTCATGGCAGGCGGCGCAGCGCCGCGGGCGTGGCGGGCAAAGGCAGGGGCTGGAGCGCCGGCGCGTTGGCGCGCGCAGCCGGGGGTGCGCTGCCGCGCGCCATCAGTGGCTGCGGCAGTGGCCGGCTGCCGGAGACGGCGCCGGGCATGAAGCTGGCGAAATCACCGCCCACCCCCTCGCGCCGCGGCTTGAAGAAGATGCCATGCGGGCTGCGGCCGACGCGCAACGTCTCCACCTCGCCATTCGCCGGG
Organism: Acetobacterales bacterium; assembly: GCA_038250135.1. Lineage (GTDB taxonomy): Bacteria > Pseudomonadota > Alphaproteobacteria > Acetobacterales > Acetobacteraceae > Falsiroseomonas. The sequence goes on from JBBSCP010000081.1 coordinate 8,749, forward strand.
TCGAGCATGGCGACGCGCCCGGCCCAGCGCAGCGTCATCCAAACTCGCCCCTCGGGGTCGAAGGCCAGGCAGTCCGGCCCGCCGGGAATCGCCCAGATTCGGCGTACATGCAGCGTCTCGGGGTCGATCTCCGCCAGCCGGCTGTCCACCCGGCTGGTGGCATAAAGTGCCGTGCCGTTCGGATGCGCATAGATGGTGTGGGCACCGCGGCCGAGAGTGAACAAGCGCGTCACCTCCCGCGTCTCGGGGTTGAGCGAGACGAAATGGTCACTGCCCATGATGCCCACGATCAGCCGGCCGCGATGCCAGATGATGCCCGCGGGCTCCGGCCCCACCTCGGCAGTCCAAAGTTGCTGGCGGGTCTCCAGGTCGAAGGCGGCGACGGCACGATCGCCCTGCAGCGTGACATAGACGGTGCGGCTATCCGGGCTGAAGGCCACATGGCTCGGCATGTCGCCCGGGCGGAAGCGGTGCACGAGTTGCAGGGAGACGGCGTCGTAGATGTCCACCTGGTCGCGGCGCAGGCTTGCCACTACGAGGAACCGTCCGTCGGGGCTGTATTCCAGATGGTAGGGGTTGGAGATCCGCTCGCGCCGCAGAACCTCGCCGGTGGTGGGTTCCACGAACAGAACCTCATTACCACCCGAATCCGCGATGACGAGTTGTCGCCCATCCGGGGTCAGCACCAGATGGTGCGGCTCGCGCAGCGCCGGGATCCGCCGGATTTCGAGCCGCGTCACGGCATCGATCACGCTGACCGACGCCTCGCCGGAATTGAGCACATAGAGCAGGTCTGCCCGCGCCAAGGGGGCGATAGCCGAGAGAAGCAGCGCCAGAACAGGGAGGATACGCACAGGGGAACTGCCTTGCAGAACGATGGAAGAAGGGCCAAAGGGCGGTGTCTGGCGCGCCCCTTATTCCCGCGCCTTCGTGGCGCTGTGAAGGCGCTACAGCAGTTTCCGATAACACTGGATCAATATGATCGGATGGAGTGCTGTCTAGCCAATAATCCGGTGAGCACGAGATCGATCCGACAGGACCGGTCGTGCTCTATTCGGCCGGATCGAAGTGCAGCGCGGCGCCGTTCATGCAATAGCGCGCCCCGGTCGGCGGCGGACCATCGGGAAACACATGGCCGAGATGCCCGCCACATTGCGCGCAATGCACCTCTGTCCGCGTCATGAAAAAGCTGCGGTCGGAGGTGGTCGCCACGCCGCCCGGCAGGGGATCGAAGAAGCTCGGCCAGCCGGTGCCGCTTTCGAATTTGGTCGAGGCCGCGAACAGCTCCTGTCCGCAGCCGGCGCAGGCGAAGGTGCCGGCGCGCTTCTCGGCGTTCAGTGGGCTGGCACCCGGACGCTCGGTGGCGTGCTGGCGCAGCACGCGGAAAGCGTCTGGCGAGAGCGCTGCGCGCCACTCCGCCTCGGTCTTCTGCACGGGGAAGGTCTCCTCCGCCGACTTGGTCTTGCCGAAGATGCTCATGCTCCTCTCCTCCTCAGGCCGCGACCGATTTCAGGCGTGCGGCAAAGCTTTTGCGGAACTTCGCCACCTTCGGCGCCACAACCGCCCGGCAATAGCCGGACCAGGGGTTGAGGGCAAAGTAGTCCTGGTGCTCGGCCTCGCCGGGCCAATAGGTGGTGAAGGGTACCACCTCGGTGACGGCAGGTGCGCCCCAGATGCCGCTGGCGTCGATCTCGGCGATCACAGCGCGGGCCGTCGCCTCCTGTTCTGGCGCGTGGTGCAGGATGATGCTGCGGTATTGCGGGCCGATATCATTGCCCTGGCTGTCCTTCGTCGTCGGATCGTGCAGCGTGAAGAAGATGCGCAAAAGATCTGCATAGCTTAGTGCCGCAGGGTCGAACTCCACCTGCACCACCTCGGCATGGCCGGTGTTCTTGGCGCAGACCTGCTCATAGGTCGGGTTGACCTTGTGGCCACCGGCATAGCCCGAATGCACGCGAGTCACGCCCTTGAGGTCACGCAGCGTCGCGTCGATGCACCAGAAGCAACCGCCGCCCAGCGTTGCCGTTTCCGTTGTCATGGTTCAATTCTCCTTCTTGTGGCCTAGATGGTCCCTTCGCCGGCTGCTTGCAGGGGGTTCCGCTCACGTCATCGAATCGGCAGGGTGAAGGCATGACCCAAGCAATCCACAGCCTCGCCGACGCCATCGCCTTCGCCGAGGCGCATGAAAGCCCGTTCCCGCGCGACCTCCGCGCGCATCTGGAAAGCGGGTATTTCGAAGCGGCGCCCGACAATGCGATGGTCGGCCCGATCTTCCCCCGCGGCGGCCCCAACGGACTGATCCTGCAGGAGGGCACGCGCCTGGGCAGCTGGGGTGATACGCGCCAGGCCGACATGACCTTCAGCGTGGCAAAATCCTACCTCTCGCTGCTCGCCGGCGTCGCCGAGGCCGATGGGCTGATCCCGGACCTCGACGCGCCGGTGCGCGACCTGATCCAAGATGGCGGCTTCGAGAGCGACCAGAACGCTTCGATCACCTGGCGCCATCTGCTGACCAACACTTCGGAATGGGAGGGCGAGCTGTTCGGCAAGTCCGACCGCATCGACCGTGGCCGCGACCTGTCGCGGGAGGGCACCGCCAAGCGCGGCGAGCGGGTGCTCCAGGCCCCAGGCACCTATTGGGAATACAATGACGTGCGGGTGAATCGGCTCGGCCTGTGCCTGCTGCGCCTGTTCCGCCGCCCGCTGCCCGAGGTCTTCGCCGAGCGCATCCTCGACCCGATTGGCGGCAGCCGCGACTGGGTCTGGTATCCCTATGACACCTCGACCGTCGAGGTGGAGGGGCAGCGCCTGCCCTCCGTGCCCGGCGGCTCGCATTGGGGCGCGGGGATGCGCATCCATGCCGAGGACCAGGCGCTGGTCGGGCAACTTGTGCTGCAGGGTGGCGCCTGGGCGGGGCAGCAGCTCATCCCGGTCGATTGGCTAGCGCGTTCCCTCGCCCCCTGCGCGCTCAACTCGAGCTACGGCTTCCTGTGGTGGCTGAACGGTGCCGATCGCTGGCCAGGCGCACCACGCGACAGCGTGTTCGCCATGGGCGCTGGCGGCAACGTGACCTGGATCTGGCCCGAAGGCCGGGTGGTGGCGGTGCTCCGCTGGGTCGATCCGGACAAGGTCGGCGAATTCTGTGCCAAGGTGGCCGCCGCCCTCACGCGGTAGAGCGTGATCGCGTGATTCAGCCCCCCGGGGCCTTCGCCCCTGCGGCCATCAGGCTCTGAGGGCGCGCCACACCTTCTCGGGCGTCAGCGGCATGTCGATATGTTCGATGCCGAGCGCATCGCAGGCCGCGCTGATGATGGCGGGTGGTGCGCCGCAGGCACCGCCCTCCCCCGCGCCCTTCACGCCGAGTTCGTTCACCGGCGTGGGGACGATGTTGAAGCCGATGGCGAGGTCCGGCAGGTCACTCGCGCGCGGCATCGCGTAGTCCATGAAGGTGGCGGTCATGAACTGGCCGGTCTCGCGGTCATAGGCCGCGTTCTCCAGTACGGCCTGGCCGAGACCCTGCGCAATGCCGCCATGCGACTGGCCATGCACCAGCATGGGATTGATCACGTTGCCCACGTCATCGACGGCGGCGTAGCGCACCACTTCCAGCAAGCCCGTTTCGGGATCGATCTCGACCTCAGCCACATGGCAGCCATTGGGGAAGTTGCACTCGGTATCGCGCTGGTAGATCACCTTCTCGTCGAGGCCGGGCGTCTCGCCTTCCAGCAGCTTCGCGGGGTCATTCGCGGCGGCGACCACCTGCGTCCAGGTCACGCCGAGATCGGTGCCGGCGACGCGGAAGCGGCCCGCATCGAGCTCGATATCCGCGACACCCGCTTCCAGCAGGTGTGCGGCGATCCGCCGCGCCTTGGCCAGCACCGCATCCGAGGCGCGCAGCGTGGCCACGCCACCCATCTGCGAGGAACGCGACCCGCCGGTGCCGCCGCCCATCTCAATCAGCAGGCTGTCGCCCTGCACGAGGTCCACCGCGTCGAAGGGAATGCCGAGGCGGCTATGCACGATCTGCGCGAAGGCCGTCTCATGCCCCTGGCCATGGCTGAAGGTGCCCACGCTCAACCGCGCGCGGCCTGCCTCGGTCATTTCGAGCCGCGCCCATTCCTGCGGCGCGCCGCCCGAGGCCTCGATGAAATAGCCGATGCCGATGCCGCGCTTCCTCCCCCGTGCCTCGGCCGCCGCACGACGCTCGGCAAAACCATCCCATTGCGCCAGGTCCAGCGCCAGCTTCTGCGTCCCCGCGAAATCCCCGCTGTCGAGCGCATTGCCGACGCAATTCGTGTAGGGCATCTGCTCGGCGCGGATGTAGTTGCGGCGCCGGATTTCGTCCCTCGTCAGCCCAAGCTGCCCGGCGCCGATATCGAGCAAACGCTCGATGGTATAGGCAACCTCCGGCCGCCCCGCGCCACGATAGGCATCCGTCGGGCAGGTATTGGTGAAGACACAGCGCACCTGCATGTTCACCGCCTGCAGATCATAGACGGTACCGGCGATGCGCGCGCCGGCCACGGTCGGGATGCGCGGGCCGAAATCGCACAGATAGGCGCCCATCGCCGCCGTGGTCCGCACGCGCAGGCCGAGCGCCTTGCCCTGCGCGTCGAAGGCCATCTCCGCCTTCGTCACGTGGTCGCGGCCATGCGGGTCCGACAGGAAGGTCTCGGTGCGGCCAGAGCGCCACTTCACCGGGCGGCCGAGCTTGCGTGCGGCCCAGAGCACCATGCCGGATTCCACGAAGCATTTGCTGCGCAGCCCGAAACCACCGCCCGTATCGGGCGACATCACGCGCAGTTTCTCCGGCGGAACCTTCAGGATGTCCTTCGCCATCGGGTCACGCACACGAAACACGCCCTGCGTCGGGCTGGTCAGTTCGTAGCGTTCCTCAGCCGCGTTCCAGTAACCGATGGCGACGCGCGGCTCCATCGGGTTGCCCACAACGCGGTTCTGAACGAGTTCGATCCGTGCGACATGCGCAGCCTGCGCGAAGGCCGCATCGGCCTCCGCCAGCCGGCCATTCGACCACTCGACGCAGAGATTGCTGCCGCGCTCAGCCCAGATCACGGGTGAGGCGGGATCGAGCGCACGCCCGGTCTCGGTGATCGAGGGCAGCATGTCGTACTCGATGGCGACAAGTTCCAGCGCATCCTCCGCCTGAGCGAGCGTCTCAGCCACGATGGCAACGACGGGATCGCCGACAAAGCGCACCACCTCGGCCTGCAGGATCGGGCGGGGCGGGCAGAACAGCGGTGGCGTGCCCTCGCGCGCCGGGACCTCGATCTGCACACGGAAATGCCCGATGCCGTCGGCCGCCGCATCATGCCCCGTCAGTACCGCGATCACGCCTGGCGCAGTGCGCGCGGCCTCGACGTCGAGCGAGACGATGCGCGCGTGCGAATGCGGGCTGCGCAGGATGGCGAGATGCGCCTGGCCAGGCAGGTCGATGTCGTCGGTATAGCGGCCGCGGCCATTGAGGAAGCGCACATCCTCCTTCCGCCTCACCGGCTGGCCGATGCCGAACTTTTCCTCAGTCATGCCGTTCCGCTCCCACCCCTGCCGCGGCCACGCCGGCGATTCGCCCCAGCGTGACCGCTGTCAGCAACCCATTGCCTGAAAGATAGCCCGAGGCCTCCGGCCCGCTGACACCGCAGGCGGCGCCACCGGCTGCGAAGAGATTCGGGATGATCCCGCCTCGAGCAAGGCGCACGCGCGCCTGTCCATCCACGGCGAGCCCGCCCTGGCTATGGAACAGCGCGCCGGTGACGCGAACGGCGCAGAACGGCGCACTGAGTTGCGCCACCTCGCGCCAGTTACGGCCGAAGGAATCCGTGGCTCCGTCACGCTTCAGCGCTGCCACCTCATCAAGCCTCGTCGCCAGCGGCAGCTTGGTCA
>JBBSCP010000082.1:0-14608 GCA_038250135.1 Acetobacterales bacterium
ACAATCCAAACCGCTTCGTCAACAAGGCCCCTCAGCCACCCCAAAAGCCCACCGCCGTCTGGATCAACCCGCCTGCACAGAAGCTCCAAGTCCAAGCCTAATCTCGCAGACCGGCTGTCTCATTGTCGTTGACACGTTCCGAGTCGCTGCGCATCCACCATGTCTCGGCGTATTCCCCCGCTTCGTCGTTCCTAGCATGGAACATCGCCGGGGCGTCCCCCCTCCGGCGGTCCTGCTGCACCCGATGGCGTTACGCGGCGGCCCGCGGTGCGACCTCGGCCCGGATGCGCGCCCCGGCCTCACGCTCCGCCTGTTCCAGCTCATAGGATTTCTGGAGATTGAGCCAGAAGGCCGGCGTGGTGCCGAAATGCCGGGCAAGGCGCAGCGCCGTCTCCGCCGTGATGGCGCGACGGTTGGCGAGAATCGCCGAGATGCGGTTGGCCGGCACGCGCAGCGCCAGGGCCAGTGCATGGGCGGACAGGCCCAGCGGCGCCAGGAATTCGTGCCGCAGCACCTCGCCGGGATGAACGGGCGCGAGGCGCTCGCCGCTGTCCACCTCGGAAAGGTCGGCGCGACCATTATCCAGCTCGGCGCGGGAGATTGGCCCTCGGGGGGCCATGCGTGGCGTCATGGCAAGCCTCCTCAATGGTAGTCCACAATCTCCGCCTCATGCGGGCCGTCATCGCGCCAGACGAAGACCAGGCGCCACTGGCCGTTGATCCGGATGGAGTGCTGGCCAGCACGGTCGCCGCGCAGGGCTTCCAGCCGGTTGCCGGGCGGCACCCGCAGATCGTCCAGCCGCTCCGCCGCGTCCAGCATGGCCAGTTTCCGCCGCGCCGCCTCAGCCAAGTCGCGGGCCATGCCGCGGGGCAGACCGCCGCGGAAGACCAGCGCCGTCGCCTTGTCGCCAAAACTCCGGATCATGCTGATACGTGGCGCGTTGTATGCGCCGCGTCAAGCATCGAGCGTCATGCGGCGGATCGGCCGCCGGCGCGGTGGGCGTTCTTGACCCAGGACTCCGACAGCCGGGTCCAGTTGGCGGCCGAGATGACGGGCAGGATGGCGCCGTCGATCTCGGGACGGCCTGGCGTTGCCTGCGGGATGAGAAGCCAGAGGCTGGGCGGCCCGCCCGAGGCGCCGGAGGCCTGCGAGAACTCGTCCAGCATCGTCATCAGGTCATAGCGGGCGATCAGGCCGGGGCGGGTCAGCAGGGCCGGCTGCCGGAGGGCAAGGACCTCCTTCGCCACGCGCGGCGCCGCCTCGGCCGCGAGGCGGAGGAGGTTGCGGAAGTCGGCGCTGTCCCGCGCGGCGGCATCGGCCATCAGGGCTTTCGGCCAGGCGATGCGGCGTTCCTCGGCCCTGGCGCGCATGGCGTGGAGCATGAGGCGTTCGAGGCTGACGACCTGTCGCGGGAAGCGGCGCAACATCTCGGCCTCGGCGTCGCGGGCCTGGCGGGGCTCGACGGTCAGCGCCAGGAAGACGCCCTTGTCGGCGGCGAAGACGATCTTGTCCTCGATCGCCCGCGCGCTGAGGATTTCGGGAGTCGATTCCTGCGCCGGGGCGAAGGTGGCGTAGCGGCTTAGGTTCGCGGTGCCGGTGCCGCTTTTGGGGATGGAGCGACTGTAGTAGCCCGTGCCGTCCGAGCCTGCGTCGCGCCAGTCGACCTCGGCGCCGGCTTGCTCCAGCAGGGCATCGAGGTCGGGGCGTAGTGGGAGTTCCTCGGCCTCCGGGAAGCGGCCGCGGACACGGCCGCGCAGCTCGGCTTCGCTGAGGGCGCGGATATTGGAGAGCGTGCCGAGGGCGAGCTTCAGCGCCCCGAGCGCCTTCAGGCCGGGCGGGTAGAGCTCTCCAAGCGCGGAGAGGGCGGCGCCGGCGGAGACGGCGATGGCAAGCCGCAGCCGACGCTCCGCGGTGAGCGCGCCGGCGCCCTCCGGGACAGGGACGACGCCAATTTCGTCGTTGACCCTGCCGGGGCTTGGCAACGGGGTCTCCGCGGCGAGCTTGTCGGCGGCACGGCCGAGGCGACGGGCGTATTCGGCGTTCTCGGGAGAGGCGGCGACGAGCACTGAGAAGGCTTCGGCCCTGGCCTCGGCGTAGGAGGCGAAGCGGGTCAGGCTGACCGAGGCCTCCAGCTCGACCGCGGCGCGGATCGTCGCGTGCGCGCGCCGCATGCGTTCCTTGTCGTCTTCCCTGACCGAACCGCGAGAGCCAAGGAGTTGGACAGCGAGTTCGTCGATGGTGGCAACGCCGCCCGCCGTGGCGAGCAGGGTGTTGAGCTCGCCCCGAACAGCGTTCAGGTCGGCGCTTTTGTGCCAGCGGGTCCTGGCCGCTTCGAGGGCATCGGCCACAGCGCCGCGGGACGTACCAACGGCGGCCGCGACCTGACCCGCACTGGCCCAGGACGGCGCGTCGTCGTCGATGCCGAGGTAGTAGGCGAGGATGCGATCCTCGGGCCGATCGTCGCCGGCCGGGCGACGCGGGAGCAGTTGCTCCGCCAAGCGGTCCAGGGTGGCACGACCGCCATCTTCCTCGGTGATGCCGCCAGGGACCAGCTCGGGGCGGAGGGTCGCGAGGCGCTTGGCCCGCTCGCGGATCTCCTTTCGGATACGGTCGCCGACGCCGATAAGGTAGCGGAACTGAAGACGGGGCTGGCCCAGGAGTTGGTAGACCGTGTGGATTCCCATCTGGTCCAGCACCGCACGCGCCTCAACCCCATAGCCGACTTCGGCGATGCTACTGGTTCGATCGAGGCGCGGTGCGATTACCTCGATGCTGTCAGCCGCGGCGGCTACGCGATCCATCGGCGCGAAAGCCTCGCGCCAGGCGCGCAGCATCTCCTCCGCATTCCCGAAGCGCTCGGCCGGGTCGCGGCGTAGGGCACGACGGAAGAACGTCTCCAGGCCATCGCGCAGGGCCGGGTCGAAACGGTCGACGGCGATCGTTGCCTCGTCCTCGATAAAGCGCGCTTCGCTCAGGCCATCGCCGAAGTTGGGCGGGATGCTGGCCAGCATCTCGTGGAGCGTGATTGCCACGGCATAGCGTTCGGCGTGCAGATCCCAGCGGGGTGGGCGCCGGTCGATGAGGAAGGGGTCGAGATAGGGCCTGGTGCCGGCGGTGACGTTCTCAGGCGGCGCGCGAGACAGGGAGAAATCGAACAGGACGAGGCGATAGGCTCCGGTCGCCGCGGCCTTCGCGATGCCGATGTTGTCGGGCTTCATGTCGCGATGGGCGACGCCGTCCCCTTCAAGATACTCGACGGCCGAGAGGAGGTGCTCGCCAAAGCGGCGCATGAGGTCCAGCGACAACGGATCGCCGCCGCGGATCCACTGGGCGAGTGTGCGCTCTCCCGCTCGCTCCATGAGAATGGCTGGCCGCCCGGCGATGGTGGCGTCGGCGACGAATCTGACGATGTTCGGGTGGCGCAAGGTGCGAAGGACGTCGGCTTCGGCTTGGATGCGATCGGCGTGCGCGTCATCGAGCGCGACCTTGAGGACGAACTCCTCGCCGGTGGCCTCCCGCTCGACTTGGAAGGCGTAGGCGCTACCGCCCTGGCCTAGCCGCCGCTTGATCACGAGCCCGCCTTCCAGGCGGTCGCCGGGCGCTGCCGTGGCAGGATCCGTAACGAAGGCCGGCGCCGGTTCTTGTGGTGCGGCCTCCCGCTCCGCTTCGGCCAGGTATTTGAGAAACTCGCGCGCGTCGCGTGGCCTGTCGCGCACCACGGGGGCGGTGGCGGCTCGCACCATCTCTTCGAGCCACCGCCCGACACCGTTCACGACGCCGGAAAGAAGCAGACCATTCCCTTCCCGGAGCCGGGTTGGAAGCTCCAGCGGGTTTGCCGCCGGTGGGCGACCGGAGAGGAGGTGGTACGCGATCGCGCCGAGCGAGAAGACATCGGCCTGAGCGGCGCCCGCATCCGCAGCCGTCGCGGCCTCGGGCGCAAGGTAGATCTTGGAAGGGTTGGTGAGGTGGTCTTCAATGTGCAGGGTCCCGGCCGTCATCATCGCGCCAGCGGTGCTCCCCTCGGCTCTGCTGGCGACCTGCCAATTGGTGATCTGAAGCCGAGGAACAGCGCTGTCGGCATCCCGGACGAGGATGCTCTGCGGCGCGAGACCGCGGTGATAGAGTCGCTTCCCATGCGCGTAGGCAATCGCCTCGGCCAACTGGCGGATCAGACCCAACCGTTCGGCGAGCGCCAGCTTCGCGAGGCCCCGAGACATGAAGCGATCCAGGCGGAGCGCATCTGGATCGTACTCGAACACGAGCGCCGGTCCGAGTTCGGCCTCGCGGTAGTCGAGGACGCGCTGGATGCCCTGGTGTTCCAGCCCTTCCAGCACGCGAGACTCGCGTTGGGCCGTTCGCGCGAGGCGGTCGCGTGCCTCTGGCGTGGTGGCACGGGCATAGGGATAGACGCGAACCCGACGCTTCACGCCGGTGGCGGCATGCCGCGCGGCGAAGTCCTGCCAATTGTCGCCCTCGCCGAGGAGTTGCTCAAGCTCGTAATCGCCGACCCGCCGTCCGCGCCCCGGCGGCCGCACACCGGCCTGCTCCAGGGCTTTTGTGATTTGCCGTGTTGCCGCAGGATCAACCGCCCCTCGCCGGCCGAAGCCGAGCTCGTCTGCGCGGAGTAGCGTGCCGATGACGCCAGGATCGTCGGGCTTGCCTGGCTCACCTCGCAGGACAACACGCTTCGTCGTGCCGGGGTCCAGAGCCGGGCCTTGGTTCACCTTCGAGAGGAAGATCAGCGGCTCTTCCCACGGCGTTATGCGAGCGCCATGGCGACCACCGAGGGCCTCCTGCCGGCGCAGGACGGAAGCGAGACGTTTGGCCTTTCGGTTGGCGAGCGGGAGAGGGTTGTCGGTGGTGAACTCCCGCCCCTCAGTTCGCCACGTCCAGCTGTGAGCATCGCCGCGGACGTTTCCCTGCTGGGATTTCACTTCGACAAGGATCAAGCCGGCAGGGGTGAGGACTAGGGCGTCGACCTCGTTGACCCGTCCCTCGTCGTCGATGAACTCAAAGTTCGACCAAGCGCGCCAAGGTTCGTGGTCCGGTAGGTTGTCGCGCAGGAAGTCGAGGGCCTCCCTCTCCCACTCAAAGGCCGACTGGCTGATGGCCGTCCAGCGGGGCACCTTCATCTCTTCCTGGAACCTCGCGATGGATTAATTCTTGATGTTAGCCGAAGCCCGTAGGCTGAACAGGCCCATAACGCGGCTCCACCGCGACCCGTGGCGCCTCGCCACACTGGGGCAAGCCGCGGCCAGATCTTCCCGCCCCCATCGCTGCACTGTCGATCAGCACCGACTCCCCGCGGATTTCGAGCGGATTCCGAGCGAATTGCGAGACAGTTTACCAAAGTTCGTGGCCCGCTGACGCTCTCCCGCCACTGACCGCCAACACACCCGGATGGCCTAGATCGCTTTGAAAACATCAAAATCAGCAAGCAATTCGATGCATTCGAAAACTCTCGTCTGGATATTATCATAATTGCAAGCAATTTATTGCACAGCACCGTAACAAAATCGCCGTTTCGTCTGGCCCGCGTGTGCCTGGACGAGGCACTAGGTTGAGGTGGCTCCCCCTCCTTTTAAGGTCGGTCATGCGCCACCGGGCGCCGTCGCGCTGGCGTGCCGGTCTGGCTGGCAGTTGGTAACGGCGGGCTGATCGTCGGGCGGCAGTGGCGTCTTTGGCCTGATTGCGCTTCCAGTTCCAGGGCAGCAATTCGTACAGGCGCGAGGCCGGGTGGCCAGCAGCGGCACCATGGTGTCGTCGCCATGCAATCGCCCGGCCGCCAGCACATGGGCGTCGATCAGCGTCACCAAGAGCGCCAGCAGCGCCGTGCAGGTTCCGACCGAGCCGGCCAGCGTCGAGACGCTGAGCTCGACGCCCTCCCGCCCATAGCCCTCGCTCTGCCGGTCCGGCCTCAAGTCGCGCGGCCTGTTCCACGGCAAGTGCTGCGCGCAACCGCCTCGCCCGCACCCATAGCGCGCCGCTGGTGTCGCCATCCGAGGCCCCGCGCCGTCATCTTACTGCCAGGGGCGCACGATGCCTCTGGCGAGCCGCTGGTGGGCTTGGCGGCGGGCCATCCGCGCCGGCCGATCATTCGCATGTTCCGCACGATGGCCGTGGACCTGAAAGCCAAGGCCGCGCTGCACGCGCAAGGCGGTGCGGCATGACCGCCCGCGCCTCTGAAATCGCCGCGCGTCTGCATCTGCGCCGATCCTCGCGCGGGTGGTCCGGTGACTGTCCCGCATGTGGGTATCGCAACGGGTTGCGTCTCACTGAGCGCGAAGGCCGCGCGCTTTGGTTCTGCGCGAGTTGCGGTGAGCTTGACCGCGCGAGGCTGGCCGAGGCGGTGAAGCGCCCGAGTGATGACGCCGAACGTAGCCGGCCTGGATTTTAACGACATCGTGCAGCGCCAGAAGGCGCGGGAGGCTTCTCGTGGCTGACGGTTACACCACCATGGCGGCGGAACATCCGTTGCCCTCTCTGGCCCTGTTGCGTGACCGCCGGCCGGCCCCGCCCTTCCCGGCTGCGCTACTCGGCCCGGTTTGGGCGCGACGGATTGAGGAAGCGGCCGAAGCGAAGAATGCCCCGCCTGATTACGTGGCGGCGGGCCTGCTGGCGGGAGCCGCTGCCTGCATCGGGAATGCCCGATGGGCTGCACCCTGGCTCGGTTGGGATGAGCCGCCCTTCCTCTGGATTGGTGCGGTGGGCAATCCCTCCAGCGGCAAGACGCCCGGCATGGGTGCCACCTTTGGCGACGTGCTGCCCGAATTGGAAAAGGAACTCTCGGCCGATTTCACTGAGAAGCTGCGCGGATGGGAGACGTCGAACGCCGAGGCCAGCGCGATCAAAGACAAGTGGGAGAAGGAAGTTGCCTCGGCGGTAAAGCGTGACCTTGCGCGCGCCAAGGCCCCCGATCCGGCCCCGGTGGGGGTTTTGGGGGTTTTGGTTATTGGGGATTGGGGTGGTTCTGAGAACGCCCTTTCTCCCGCTGGCCCTCTGCCGGAGGTGTTGGAGGTTGAGGCGGGTCAGGCGCCGGCCTGGTGCCCGCCCGCCCCTATCGCGCCGCTCCCCTGCGATTGGTCGGGTGTCAGGCTGGCGGCGCTCATAGCCGAGGGCGCTACGCCGCTGCCCTGCCCCCATGGTGGGCTGGATTGGGAACGTCCATGCGGGCGTATGGCTTGGTTCTCGCGCGCGGTGATGCTGCGGCTGCAAGCGGCGGGGCTGGTACCGGCTGGATTGTCGGAATGGGTCATCGAGTGAGGGGAAACAACGCGCGCGCGTCCCGACGAAAACTCGCGCGCGGGCTGTGTCTCATACCATCGGACGGCGGAGGTAGCGCGGTCGTTGACGGAGGCCGGCGCTGCCATGGAGAAGCGGTCCACGCACGCCCTGGCGCTGCTGCATGTGCTGCTGGCGGAGGTTGTGCGCCGGCGCGAGGATGCGGCGCAGAATGGCGCCAATTGGGGCAATGTGGGGTCCATGGGCGAGGTGGCGCACAAGCCGCAGGATCTGGCGGAGTTCTTCGGCGTGGAGCATGAGGCGGTGGTGGTGGTGGCGCAGCCTGCCGCGCGCTGATCCCTCCGTCCTGCTGGTCTGGTGGCGCCCGCCTGGGGGATCAGGCGGGCGCTTCTGCGTTCAGGACCGCTGCGCGCTGCTTGCCTGTGTGGGCGGCGCGGCGCGGGTGAACGGGTCGGTTGGTGCGAGGTGCCAGCCTCGGGCGCGCAGGCACAGGCCGTGTAGCGTGGTGCGGGCGCTGCGGTTGCCGTCGTGGCTCTGGATCGTGCTGGGGATCCAGGTTCCGCCGATCGCGTAGCCGCCGCTGCTGGTCAGGCGCTCGGTCGCGGGTGCTGCCATGGCGGCTTGGAGGCTGCATTCGTACTGGTCGGTGGCGCCTTGCGCGCGGGTGGCGGTGCCGTGCCACCAGTGCAGGGGCGGTGCGCGGGGTGTCTCGGCGCAGGCGGCGGTCAGGGCGGCGGCGGCCAGGGCCGCGACGGCTGTGTGATTCATGGTCCGACAATGGTTCGGCGGCACGGGAACCGCAACGGCTTTCGTCGGGCATTGACGTCGTAATATCGTTCGTTGCCACCAGCGCATGCACTCCGAGTTGCGCGTTGTCGCGGCGCCAGTGTGTGGCGCGGGTGGGGGCGATTCGGCATTTGGGGGTGTGGTGCATGGCGAGCGGCCGTGGTGCTTCTGCGCGTTCTGGCGATCGGCCGGCGCGGCGTGTTTCGGTGGTCGAGGTTATCGATGAGGTTGTGGTGGCTCCGGCTGTCTCGATGCTGGCCATCGAGTATCGGCCGGTGGGCGGCCTGGCGGTCTATGCGCGTAATTCCCGGACGCATGATGCGCGGCAGATGGCGCAGATCACGACAAGAATGCGGGATTGGGGTTGGCCAATCCGATGCTGGTCGAGCCAGAGGATAGGCTGATTGCGGGCCATCCCAATCCGCCATGGGCCGGGCCAATTCGCCAGATCGGGGCCATGCCGGTGGCCAAGGTGGATACGGATGACGTGCTGCGCGTCCTGCAACCGATCTGGGCCAAGACGCCAGAATCAGCTTCACGAGTGCGGCAGCGGATTGAGGCGGTGCTTAGCTATGGGGATCGCGCCCCAGCACCTGCTGCACCTGCAGCGCCAGGCGGTTCATGCCGCGGCGCATGTCGGTGTGGCCCCCGGCGGATGCTTACTCCGTTTCCTACCCTGGCGGCGCTTCACCCCTCCAATGCCTTCGCGCAGTTGCACCAGATACCGCAACCCACACGCCGGCCGGAGTGACTACACCATGCCCCATGAAAACCTTGTCCGCCGCTTTGCCGAAGTCGTAGTCGGTAAAACCCACGCCGTTGAAGCCTTCCGGGAGGCGTATCGCGCGCAGAACAATTGCCACCTGGACAATGCCGTGAACCTGTTGCTCTGGTCTGGACGATGACATGCAGGAATGAACCTGCAGGGATTGGATTGTGCCGATCCGGGGGAAGGCATGACGCGCGTAAATTGGTCCGCGATGCTCGGTACGGATGGTGCGCCAAGTCCCGGTGCCGCTTCTCACGGGTGAAAGCGTTGCCGCATCGGGGTCCGCTGGGGGTCCGCGAAAAATAGACCCGCGAAATAAACGGTCTAGTGAAGCGTCTAACCTATTAAGATCCCTGGCGGACCCGAAGGGACTCGAACCCCTAACCCCCAGATTCGTAGTCTGGTGCTCTATCCAATTGAGCTACGGGTCCACATGGGAGCCGCGCTTTAGCCGAGCGGGCGGGGGGGCGCAACCCTCCTGCCCGGCTATTTCGCGCGATTCACGCGGCGAGCTTGTCGAGCTCGCGCAGCACGGCCTCCCCCATCACGCTGGTGCCCACGCGCGCCATGCCGGGCGCCATGATGTCGGCCGTGCGCAGCCCACCGGCGAGCACTTTCTCGACCGCCGTCTCGATCAGCTTCGCGTCTTCCTCCATGCCGAAAGACAGACGCAGCAGCATCGCGAAGGACAGGATCTGCGCGCAGGGATTGGCGATGCCCCTGCCCGCGATGTCGGGCGCGCTGCCATGGATCGGCTCATACAACGCATGCCGCTTGCCTGTAGGCTGCAGCACGCCAAGCGTCGCGGAGGGCAGCATGCCGAGCGAGCCCGTCAGCGCCGCCGCGAGGTCGCTCAGCACGTCGCCAAACAGATTGGAGCCGAGCACCACGTCGAACTGCTTCGGGCGCGAGGCAAGCTGCATGGCGCAATTGTCGGCGTACATGTTCTCAAGCTCGACATCGGCGTATTCGGCCTTGTGCACCTCGCCCACCACGGCGCGCCACAGGCGGCCGGACTGCATGACATTCGCCTTCTCGACGCTGGTCAGCTTGTTGCGGCGCTGGCGCGCGAGGTCGAAGGCAACGCGTGCGACACGGGCGATCTCGTCCTCGGTGTAGATCTCGGTGTCGACGCCGACGCGCCGGCCCTGCTCATTGAGGTGAATGCCGCGCGGTTCGCCGAAATAGATGCCCCCCGTCGATTCGCGCACGATCATGATGTCGAGCCCGCGCACCAATTCCGGCCGCAGCGCGGAGGCATCGGCCAGCGGGTCCAGCACCACGGCAGGGCGGAGGTTGGCGAACAGGCCTAGATCCTTGCGCAGCCTCAGGATGCCGAGTTCGGGGCGCTTGTCGAAGGGCAGGCTGTCCCATTTCGGGCCACCGACCGAGCCGAACAGCACCGCATCCGCGGATTGCGCAGCGGCCACCGTCTCATCCGGGCAGGGCGAGCCCGTGGCGTCGAGCGCGATGCCGCCGACGAGGCCTTCCTCGATCTGGAAGGTCACGCTGCGCCGATGGTCCATCCAGTCGATGATGCGGCGCACCTCGCGCATCACCTCGGGACCGATGCCGTCACCGGGGAGGACGAGGAGTTTCTTGTTGGCGGGCATTATCCGATCCTACGCGTAGAGCCAAGGTTGCGCGGCGCGCTGCTTCGCCTCGAAGCCATCGATCGCCGACGCGTGCTGCATCGTCTGGCCGATGTCGTCGAGGCCGTTGAGCAGCAGGTGGCGGCGGAAGCCATCGACCTGGAAAGGGATTTCCTCGCCATTCGGGCGCACCACGACCTGGCGTTCGAGATCGACGGTGAGGCGCACATTGCCGCCCATGCGGGCATCTTCCATGAGCTGCTCGCAGATCTCGCGCGGCAGCGCCACGGGCAGCACGCCGTTCTTGAAGCTGTTGGAGTGGAAGATGTCGGCGAAATCGGGCGCGATGACGCAGCGGATGCCGAAATCCAGTAGCGCCCAGGGCGCATGCTCGCGCGAAGATCCGCAACCGAAATTGTCGAACGCGATGAGGATCTCGGCATGCCGGTAGGGTTCCTGGTTCAGCACGAAATCCGGCTTCTCGGTGCCGTCCTCGTTGTAGCGCATGTTCGCGAACAGCGACTTGCCGAGGCCCGTGCGCGCGATGGTCTTGAGGAAGCGCCCGGGGATGATCTTGTCGGTGTCGATGTTCGCCGCCGGCATCGGCGCGGCCACGCCGGTCAGGGTCGTGAAAGCTTTCATCACGCGGCATCCAGCGGCTGGAGGTTGCGCACATCGGTGAGATGGCCGGTGAGCGCCGCCGCCGCCGCCATCGCCGGCGAACACAGATGCGTCCGCCCGCCCTGACCCTGACGACCCTCGAAATTGCGGTTGGAGGTGCTGGCGCTGCGCTGGCCTGGCTTGAGCTTGTCCGGGTTCATGCCGAGGCACATGGAGCACCCCGCCAAACGCCATTCGAAGCCCGCTTCGAGCAGGATCTTGTCGAGCCCCTCAGCCTCCGCCGCCTGCTTCACGAGGCCCGAGCCAGGCACGACCAGGGCGCGCACGCCGTCCGCCACCTTGCGGCCACGGGCGAGGGCGGCGACGGCGCGGATGTCCTCGATGCGGCTGTTGGTGCAGGAGCCGACGAAGACCACGTCGATCTTCAGTCCCTCCAGCTTCTGGCCGGGCTTAAGGTCCATGTAGTCCAGCATGCGCGCCATCTGCGCGCGGCGGTCGGCATCCTCGACGCTCGCGGGATCGGGCACCATGCCGGTGATCGGCAGCACAGCCTCGGGGTTCGTGCCCCAGGTGACCTGCGGCGCGATCGCGGCGGCGTCGAGCACCACTTCCTTGTCGAACTGCGCACCAGGATCGGAGGGCAGCGTGGACCACCAGGCGACGGCGCGGTCATAGGCCTCGCCCTTCGGCGCGAAGGGGCGGCCCTTCACGTAGTCGAAGGTCGTCTGGTCCGGTGCGACCATGCCGGCACGCGCGCCCGCCTCGATCGACATGTTGCACAGTGTCATCCGCCCGGCCATGTCGAGTGCGCGGATCGCTTCGCCGGCGAATTCGATGACGTGCCCCGTGCCGCCAGCCGTGCCGATCTTGCCGATGATGGCGAGCACGATGTCCTTCGCCGAGCAGCCGAGCGGCAGCGTGCCATCGACCGTCACGCGCATGTTCTTCGCCGGCTTCTGCAACAGCGTCTGCGTGGCGAGCACGTGCTCGACCTCGCTCGTGCCGATGCCGAAGGCGAGGGCGCCCATCGCGCCATGCGTCGAGGTGTGACTATCGCCGCAGACCAGCGTCATGCCTGGAAGCGACAGGCCAAGCTCCGGGCCGATCACATGGACGATGCCCTGGCGCACATCGGTCAGCGGAATGTATGGCACGCCGAATTCGACGACGTTCTTCTCGAGCGTCTCGACCTGCTGGCGGCTTTCGGGGTCCTCGATGCGGCCGAAGCGGCTGCTGTCGGTGGCGATGTTGTGGTCCACCACGGCGATCGTCGCATCCGGGCGCCGCACCTTGCGACCGGCGAGGCGAAGCCCCTCGAAGGCCTGCGGCGACGTCACCTCATGCGTCAGGTGCTTGTCGATGTAGAGCACCGCCGTACCATCCGGCAGCGTCTCGACGACATGCGCGTCCCAGATCTTGTCGAACAGCGTACGTGGCTTCGCCATCGCGCTTTCCCCCACAACATGGCGCACCACCGTCGGCCCAAAGTGCCGACGGTGGTGCGCAGATAAATCAGGCGGCAGTCTCGACCTTGGCGCGCGCGCGCTCCTCGATGCGCGCCGACTTGCCGGTGCGGCCGCGGAGGTAATAGAGCTTCGCGCGACGCACCTTGCCGCGGCGCACCACGATGATCTCGGCGACGTTGGGTGAATACAGCGGAAAAATGCGCTCCACGCCCTCGCCGTAGGACAGCTTGCGCACAGTGAAGTTGCTGTTCACACCGCGATTGCTGCGCGCGATCACCACGCCCTCATAGGCCTGGATGCGGCTGCGCTCGCCTTCAACGACCTTCACCATCACGCGGACGGTATCGCCCGGCGTGAATTCCGGGGTCGTGCGGGTAGCCGAGAGGCGCGCCTGCTGGGCGGCCTCGAACTGCTGAAGCAGGTTCATCGTTGGGGGGTCCTTCTCGGTGAGTGATCTAGGCGGCGGCCGGCTGGCCGTCCAGCCGTGACGGCTTGGTCTCAACTGCCCCCGCCTTGCGGCGGAGGAAAGCGTCCCATAGGTCGGGCCTGCGCGTGCGCGTGGCAGCTTCCGCCTGCGCCCGGCGCCAGCGCGCAACCTCGGCATGGTGGCCGGAGAGCAAGATTTCCGGCACGGCGCGGCCCTGCCAGTCGGCGGGCCGCGTGTAGTGGGGGTATTCAAGCAGGCCCTCGGCGCCGTGGCTTTCTTCCTCAGCCGAGGCGGCGGCGCCCATGACGCCCGGCAGCAGTCGCACGCAGGCGTCGAGCAGCAGCAGCGCCGCCACCTCGCCGCCCGACAGCACGACATCGCCGGCGGAGATCTCGACCATGCCGCGCGCCTCGATGACGCGCTGGTCGATGCCTTCGTAGCGGCCGCAGAGCACCACCACGCCCGGCCCTGAAGCGAGATCGCGCACCATACCCTGGTCGAGCACCCGCCCGCGCGGGGTCAGGTAGATCAGTGGCGCCCCAGGAATTTTCCCGGCTGCCGCGCCGCAGGCCGCATCGAGAACGTCAGGACGCATCACCATGCCCGCACCGCCGCCGAAGGGCGTGTCATCGACGGTGCGATGCTTGTCGGTCGCGAAGCTGCGGATATCGAGCGCATCAATCGCCCAGCGCCCCTCTCGCAACGCCCGGCCGGCGAGCGACAGGCCGAGGGGCCCAGGAAACATGTCCGGAAACAGCGTGAGGATGCCCGCCTGCCAGATCACGCCGCTTCCTCCCCTGGTTGGGGCGGGACAACAACCTCGGCTGGCGGCGCGACCACGACACGCCCGCCCGCCACATCCACCACCGGCACCGCGGCGCGGGTGAAGGGCATCAACACCTCGCCCTCCGGCCCGTCGATGATGAGGAAGGGACCCGCGCCGTGATCCTGCACCGCGCGCACCACCCCCAACGCCGCACCGGCTTCGTCGAAGGCGGCAAGGCCCTCGAGGTCGACCAGCAGGAACTCGTCCGGGTCCGCGGGCTGTGGCAGGGCGGCGCGCTCGACATAGAGCTTCGTGCCGGTCAGGCGCTGCGCGGCGTCGCGGTCCGCCACACCCTCGATCCGCCCGAGCCCATCGGGCAGCGCGGTGATGGCATAGGTCTTCGTGCCGGTGGCGTCGGTCAGCGGGCCATAACTGCCGATGGCGCGAGGGTCGGCCGTGAAGGCGTGCAGACGCACCAGGCCCCGCACACCGTGCGTTCGCCCGATCTCTCCCACCATCACGCGCTTGCCTGGCATCGCCCGTCAGCTTTCGGTGCGCTGGCTCAGCCGGCCGCAGCGGCGCGTTCCTGCGCCTTCTTCTTCGGCGCGGACTGCTTCGGCTGGTCCTTGAACACGGGCATGGGTGCGAGGCCGGCATGGCCGAGGAACTTCGCCACGCGCTCGGTCGGCAAGGCGCCCTGCGACTTCCAATGCGTGATGCGTTCGGCGAACAGGCGAACGCGCTCGGGGTGGTCTGAGGGCAGCATCGGGTTGTAGCTGCCGAGCTTCTCGATGAAGCGGCCATCACGCGGGCTGCGGCTGTCGGCCACCACGATGTGGTAATAGGGACGCTTCTTGGCGCCGGCGCGGGCGAGGCGGATCTTGAGGCCCATGAGGAATACTTCTCCTATTTCGTCTAGAAAGGTCGCTTGTTGCCAAG
>JBBSCP010000083.1:0-14544 GCA_038250135.1 Acetobacterales bacterium
CCGAGCAGGACGCGGCCGAGCTGCGGCATGGTCTCGAAGTCGCCTTGCGGGGTCACCGCGAAGCCGAACCCCTCCTGCCCTACCCGAGCACCCGGATGCAGCACGACCAGGCGGCCTGCTATGCAGTGGCTGAGGCTGGCATGGGCGCCGATGCGGCAGCCCTCGCCCAGCTTCACGCCCTCGCCGATCACCGCCGCGGGGCCGATGAGGCAGCCCGCGCCAATTTCGGCCCGGGCACCGATCACGGCGAGGGGGCCGATTTCGACGCCGTCGCCGATGATCGCGGTGGGGTCGACCACGGCACTCGGGTGGATGCCCGCGCTCGGCGTCGGGGCCGGGTGCAGCCGCACCAGGATTCGGGCAAAGCCGAGATAGACGCGCGGCGCCACGATGGCCGCGCACCCCTCCGGCAGCCCGGCCAGCAGATCGGCCGAAAGCACCACGCAGCCGGCGCGCGTGGCGGGCAGGAGCTTTGCATAGCGGCGATTGTCGAGGAAGGAGATCTCCTCCCCCGTGGCCTCCTGCAACGGGCCGGCACCGCGCACGAGGCGATCCGGATCTCCGCGCAGCTCACCGCCGGCGATGGCGGTGGCTTCGCCCAGGGTCAGTGGCGTGCCGACCGGGAAGAAACGCGCATCGGCCCCCACAGCCTCAGTTCCGACGGGCCGGCTGGGCGGGCGCTGCGGCGGACGGCGCGGCGGAGGGCGCGGCGGACGGCGCGGCGGAGGGCGTCGCCGGGCGCGGGGCGGCGCCTGGAGCGGGCGCATCGACCGGCGGCGCGCCCTCGGCCGGCAGGTTCACCGTGCGTAGGACGCGGTTCATCTGGGCCGAGACCTCGTCGGTGATGTCAAACCCGGCCTCGTTGAACACGACCAGCGGACGCGGCAGCACCATGTTCACTCCGCGCGACGCCGCCACCTGGCGGATCACGGCGCCAAGCGCCTGCTCGATCTGCTGCAACCCGACCTGGGTCGCCTGGTCGATGGCGCGCGAGCGGTCGCGGAAGATGCGCTGCGCGTCGGTGATGCGATCCTGCAATTCGCGTTCGCGGGCGCGCAGCGTCTCGGCCGGGAGGGTCGCGCGGCCGGCGGCGAGCGTTGCCTGCTCCTCGCGCCAGCGGGTCTGCTCACGCTGGAGGTCGTCGTTGAGGCGGGCGCGGCGGCGCTCGATCTCCTCGCGCACCTGGTTGAAGGCGGCGGAGAGGCGTTGCACCTCGGGGATATCGACGATCGCGATGATCGGGGCGGGCGGGCGCTGACCGGCAGCGGGCGCGGGCGGACGCTGCGCGGGGCCGCCCTGGGGTGGCCGCTGCTGGGCCTGCGCCGGCGCACCACCCTGGCCCGGCCGCTGCTGGCCTGGCACGAACCATTCGGGGTTCTGCTGCTGCGCAAGTGCAGGTCCCGCTGTGACCAGAAGCGTGGCCAGGAGAGCGGGCAGGAGAGCGGCCAGGAGAGCAGGCAGCAGGTGGCGAAGATGCATCGTCTGTTGATCCCGGAATGAGCTGGAGCACAATCCGTCCGAGCGGACGGGCCGCGTGCCCTAGAAGTTATCAAATCCAGAACGAGAAATCCGTTCAGATGCGTCCATCTGAACCGATATCGCTCTAGAAGCGGGTGCCAAAGCCGAACCGCACGATCTGCGTTTCGTCATAGTCTTTCTTCACGACGGCCTGTGCGACGTCGATGTTGATCAGGCCGACCGGCGTGCGCCATGACAGGCCGACACCCATGCCGACTCGCGGGCTGCTGTCGTCCTGCACGCCGAAGCCGGTGACCGGCGTGTCCGAGAGCGAGCCGACATCGATGAAGGCGCGGCCGATCAGGCCGAGTTCCTGCGGCAGCGGCAGCGGGAAGCGCAGCTCCGTGGTCTGCGTCCACAACAGGCGGCCGCCGAGCGGGTCGCCAGTCGTGGTGTCGCGCGGACCCGCACCGGCGAGGGCGAAGCCGCGCAGATTGTCGCCACCGAGGAAGAAGCGGTCGATGATGCGCTCATCGCCACGATCGCCCCAAGGCGTCAGTTGACCCGCACCGGCGGAGATCGCCAGCACGTAGTCGCGGTCGCCCAGGATGCGCTCGAGCGGGATGTAGCCGGCAACGTCGCCACGCAGACGCACATAGGCGACATCGCCGCCGAGGCCCGCGAAATCGCCGCCGATGCGCACGATATAGCCGCTGCGCGGATCGATGCGGCTGTCGCGGCGGTCATAGGACAGCGTGGTGCTGAGTTGGGAGAGCAGAGTCGTGCCGATCTGCTCGCGGATGAACCGGCTGGCGTTCAAATCCACGTCGAAGATCTCGCGCTGCACCAGGCTGTAGGACCAGGATTGCCGCAGGCGTTCGTTGATCTCGTAGC
This sequence comes from Acetobacterales bacterium, assembly GCA_038250135.1. Taxonomy (GTDB): domain Bacteria; phylum Pseudomonadota; class Alphaproteobacteria; order Acetobacterales; family Acetobacteraceae; genus Falsiroseomonas. The sequence continues at coordinate 2,353 of JBBSCP010000083.1, forward strand.
CCGCGCGGATCGCCGCACCGGCGCGGCGCTCGGAAAAGCCCGATGTTTCCTGCAGGTTGCGCGTGACATAGAAGACGTCGAAGCCGGCCGCGAGGTTGCGGTCGAGGAATTGCGGGTCGGTGACCGAGAAGTCCAATTGCTGCCGCCGCTCGGCCAGCAACGCCTGGAAACGAACATCGACGCCCGAGCCGAGGAAGTTGCGCTCGCGGATGCCGAAATCGGCGAGGAAGCCGGCGTCAGTCGAGAAACCGCCGCCGACCGAGACTTCGCCGGTCGCGCGTTCCTGAATCTGCGTATTGAGAATCACGCGGTCAGGCGCGGAGCCAGGCTGCGGCGTGATCTCGGCGCCGGCGAAATAGCCGAGGTCGCGGATGCGCTGACGTGAGCGGCGGACCTGCGCGGCGTTGAAGGCATCGCCCTCGGCGAGGCGAAACTCTCGGCGGATCACGCGATCCGCGGTGCGGCTGTTGCCATTGATGTCGATGCGCTCCACGAAGGAGCGCGTGCCTTCCACCACCTCGAAGGTCACGTCCACGACGCCGGTCTCGCGGTTGCGCGACACACGCGGGCGGACCTCCACGAAGGGCACGCCGCGCAGGCCGACCGCGTCGGTCAGCGCCTCGACCGTGCGCTCCACCGCGTCGCCATCGTACCAGGCACCTTCCTCGATCAGCAATTCGCGCCGCAGTGACGCCGCATCGATACCGCGCAGCGTGCTGGTGACCTCCACCTTGCCGACGCGATAGCGGCGCCCTTCCTCGATCGTAAAGGTCACGAAGAAGCCGCTGCGGTCAGGTGCGAGCTCAGCGGTGGCGTTCTGCACCTGCATGTCGGCGTAGCCGGAGCGCAGATAGTAGCGGCGCAGCAATTCGCGGTCGAAGTTCAGACGCTCCGGATCATAGACGTCGGAGCTGGAAAGCAGCCGGTACCAGGCCTGCTCGCGCGTTGCGACGACGTCGCGCAGTCGGCCGTCGGAATAGGCTTCGTTACCCACGAAGCTGACGCGACTGACCAGCGCGGCCGTGCCTTCCTCGATCTCGAACACCACATCGATGCGGTTCTGGTCGAGTTGGATGATCTTGGGTTCGACCCGTGCCGCGAAGCGGCCGCGGCGGGCGTAGATCTCCAGGATGCGCTGGCGATCCGCCTGCGCCGCCTGCGGCGTGAAGACCGCGCGCGGACGCAGCGTGAGCTCGGGCCGCAGGTTGTCATCCGAGACCTTGCTGTTGCCCTCGAAAACCACGCGGTTCACGATCGAGTTCTCCTCGACCTGCACGCGGATGCGATCGCCATTGCGGGCCACGACCACGTCGCGGAACAGGCCGGTGGCGAACAGCGTGCGCAGGCTGCGGTCGAGTCGGTCGCTGTCGAAGGCGTCGCCCACCTGCAACAGCATGAAGGAGCGGACGGTATCGGCCTCGATGCGTTGATTGCCCTCGACATCCACGCCCCGCACGATGCCTCCCTGGGGGCCACCCTGGGGGCCACCCTGGGGGCCACCCGGCGCGGCGGCGGCGGCGGCAGGCGCACGCGGGGCGCGCTGCTGCGCTTCCGCAGGCAGTACGAGCGCCACCGGGATCAGGCAGGATGCGGCGAGCAGAAGGAGCCGGTGGGCGACCAAGGCTTCTATCCCAATACGATCCCGTGGCGGGAGGGCCCGAGGCGGGGTTGTGACAAGGCTGCGGACACTAGCCGAGCCGCCCTGCCCCCGCCACCCCTGGCCCTTCGAAGGCCAGGACCAGGGGCCGAAGATGGCGCCGACTGGCGGGCACCAAGCCGCATCACCTATCCGAAAAGCCCGCTCGCCCAGCGCACGAAGCCAAGCTGCGACAGGTCGTTCCATGTCGCGAAGACGAACAGCGTGATGAGCAGCGCGAAGCCTGCGCGGTAGCCCATCTCCTGCGCCCGGGCAGGCAGGGGCCGGCCGCGAATCGCCTCGGCCGCGTAGAACATCAGGTGGCCGCCATCGAGGACGGGGATCGGAAACAGGTTGATCAGCGCGAGGTTCACCGAGAGCACCGCCATGAAGGAAACGAGGCTCGCCACCCCCATCTCCGCCACCTGCCCTGACATTTGCGCGATTCGAAGCGGCCCGCCGAGATCCTCCGCGCCGCGCCCGCCGGCGATCATCTGCCAGACGGCGGCGAGGGTCTGCACCGTGATGTCCCAGGTCTGCGCCGTGCCGGCCCAAAGTGCCGAGAAGGGGTCCATCCGCTCGAACTGCGCCGGGCCGGCGCCGATGCCGAGCACGCCGTTCGTGCGCTCGCCCACCGTACGGGCCTCGGGCACTGCGGGGATCTCGCGCTGCTGATCGTCGCGGATCACTGTAATGCGCACGCTCTGGCCATGGCGTGGCTGGATGTGGCGCTGCACCTCCTCGAATCGGGTCACCGCCTCGCCATCCAGAGCGATGATGCGGTCGCCCACCACCAGCCCGGCGCGCTGCGCGGCAGAACCCTCCTGGACGGTGCCGATCGCTGTGGTGGAGGCCGGGCGGCCGACCGCCATGTACAGGCCCGCGAACATCAGCACGGCGAGCAGGAAATTCGCCGCCGGTCCGGCCGCCACGATGATGGCGCGGTCGCGCACCGGTTTCTCATGGAAGGTCTGGCCGGTGCGCCACTGGCCGCGCACCTGGTCCGAGACGGCCTCGGGCTGCTCCTGGCCATGCAACTTCACATAGCCACCCAGCGGCAGCCAGCCGATGCGCCACTCGGTGCCACGGCGGTCTTGCCAGCTTGCGATGGCGCGGCCGAAGCCTACCGAGAAACGCTCGACATAGACGCCTCGCCAGCGCGCCGCGAGGTAGTGGCCGAGCTCATGGAAGAACACCAGCACGCCGAGTACGATGACGAAGCTCAACACCGTGCGGAAAGGTTCAGGCAGGAAGTCCAAGGTCGCCTCCAGGGGCCGCGCGGTCAGGCACGCGGCATCAAGTCACCAGCATCCGTCTTTCGGCATGAATGTCCGCCGCCTCGCGCGCCGCCGAATCCAGGGCGAGGATCGCCTCCAGCCCCTCGGCGCGCGGGGCGGCGAGGCCGGCCAGGGTTTCCTCTACCACCGTCGCGATGTCGAGGAAGCCCAGGCGCCGGTCGAGGAAACGGGCCACCGCCACCTCGTTCGCCGCATTCAATATGGTTGGCGCGCCACCCCCAGCCTGCAAGGCCTCCCGCGCCAGGCGTAGCGCGGGGAAGCGCACCGGGTCGGGGGCGAAGAACTCCAGCCTGGCCAGCGCGGCGAGGTCGAGGCGCGGAATCGCCACCTGCATCCGCTGCGGCCAGGCCAGGGCGTGGGCGATGGGCGTGCGCATGTCCGGCGTGCCGAGCTGGGCGATCATCGAGCCATCGGTGAACTGCACCATGCCGTGCACGGCCGATTGCGGGTGGACCAGCACCTCGATCCGCTCGGCGGGTACGGGGAAAAGCCGCGCGGCCTCGATCAGTTCGAGGCCCTTGTTCATCATCGTGGCGCTGTCCACGCTGATCTTGGCGCCCATCGACCACACCGGGTGCGCCACCGCCTGTTCCGGCGTGGCGCGGGCCATGCGCTCGGCCTCCCAGTTGCGGAATGGACCGCCCGAGGCCGTCAGGATGATGCGCTCGACACCCTTCGCATCCTCGCCGTTCAGGGCCTGGAAGATGGCGTTGTGCTCGGAATCGACGGGCAGCAGCGTGGCCCCACCCTCGGCCGCGACGGCGAACACCAGCTCCGCCGCGCAGACGAGGCTTTCCTTGTTGGCCAGCGCGAGGGTGCCGCCACGGGCCAGCGCGATGAGCGTGCTGCGCAGCCCCGCGGCGCCGACGATGGCCGCCATGGTCCAGTCCGCGGGGCGCGCGGCGGCTTCCGCCACCGCCTCCGGCCCGGCACCGAGGGTGATGCCGGTGCCGCCGAGCGCTGCCTTGAGCTCGCCCCAGGCCGCAGGGTCCGCCACCACGGCGCACCGCGCACCGAAACGTTTCGCCTGCGTGGCCAGCGTCGCCACATCGCGGTTGGCGACCAGCGCCTCGATGGTGAAGGTGCCCGGGGCCGCGGCCTCGATCAGTGCGAGGGTCGAGCGGCCGACCGAGCCGGTGGCGCCGAGAATGGAGATGCTGCGCGCCATGCCGATGCTCAACCCCAACCCCAAAGTGGACGCCCGTGGCCAAGCGCGAAAGACAAAAGCGCAGCGACCGGCGCGGCCGCCAGCACGCCATCCAGCCGGTCCAGCAGCCCGCCATGGCCGGGGATGAGGGAGGAGGCGTCCTTCACCTTGAAGTGGCGCTTGATGCCCGATTCCAGCAGGTCGCCCGCCTGGCTCGCGACGCTCAGCAGCACCGCCACCGCCACCACCGCGCCAGTCGCCGCCCCGGGAGTAAAGGACAGCGCGCAGGTCAGCCCCAACACCACCGCCGCCACCAGCCCCCCGATCGCCCCCGACCAGGTCTTGTTGGGCGAGATGGCGGGGGCGAGCTTCGGCCCGCCGAACAACCGCCCCGCCGCATAGGCGCCGATGTCGGAGGCCCAGACGATCACGAACAGGAACAGAACATTGGCACGCCCGGCCTCGGTATCGTGGCGCAGCTCGATCAGCGCGAGGCCGGCGAGGCCGATATAGAGAACGCCCAAGGCGAGCCGCCTCGCCGATTGCGTCAGCCCATCCGGCCGCCAGCGGGCGAAGATCCAGGTTGCAACGAAGCCTGCCGCCAGGACCGTGAGCGCGATCCGCACGTGGTCCACGACGGCGAAGGCGCCCGCTGCCAGCACCACCAGCGGCACCACCACGCCCGGCAGGGCCCGCAGGCGCCGACCGCACAGATGCACCCATTCCCAGGTCAGGATCGCCCCGGCCAACGCCATCATCGCGGCGAACGGCGTAGCGCCGAGCCAGATGCAGGCCACGGCCGCCGGCAGCAGCACGGCGGCCGAAAGTGCCCGCTTGCGCAGGTCATTCCACCGTTTGGGGTCGCCTTGCGTGGTCAGGAACGTACTCATTTCTCAAAAACTGCTGGATCGGGCTTGAGCATCAACGCTTGCTGCTGAGTTTCGTCTCTGTCTCGTATCTCGGCGCTTTCGGGCATCAATCCACAAGCTCTCAGGCCGTCCGCGCGCCGAAGCGGCGCTCGCGTCGGGCGTATTCCTGCGTGGCGGCGGCGAAATGCTCGGCCCCGTAATCCGGCCAGAGCACGTCCTGGAATACGAACTCGGCATAGGCCGCCTGCCACAGCAGGAAATTCGACAGGCGCTGCTCTCCGCTGGTGCGGATGATGAGGTCCGGGTCGGGCATGCCCGCGGTGGACAGCATCCGGGCGAAGCCGGCCTCGTCCAGCGTCGAGGGGTCGAGCGTGCCGGCGACGGCGCGCCGCGCGACCTCCCGCGTCGCGGCCAGGATCTCGGCCCGCGCGCCGTAGGAGAGCGCCACGTTCAGGTTGAGCCGCGTGCCCGCTGCTGTCGCCGCCTCGGCCGCATTGATGGCGCGCACGGTATCCGGGCCGAAGCGGTCGCGCTCGCCGATGATGCGCAACCGCACGCCCTCCCGCACCAGGGTGCCGACCTCGGACTTCAGATACAGCCGCATCAGCCCGGTAAGGTCGCGCACCTCGTCAGGCGGGCGCTGCCAGTTCTCGGAGGAGAAGGCAAAGAGCGTCAGCCAGCCCACGCCGGCCTGGGCGGCGGCCTCGATCGCCCGGCGCGCGGCCTCGGCGCCGGCCTTGTGGCCCAGCGAGCGCGGCAGACCACGGGCCGCGGCCCACCGGCCGTTGCCATCCATGATGATGCCGACATGGACGGGGGGCGCGCCATGGCCCTGCCCGGTCAGCGGCTTGGCCGCGGCGCTCATCGGTACTGTGCCGATCCTTTCCGACTAACTCGTGCGGATGTCCTTTTCCTTTTCGATCAACGCGGCATCCACGGCCTTGATTTGCTGATCGGTCATCTTCTGGACCTCGTCGGTCCAGCGCTTCACGTCATCCTGGCTGGCTTCGGACTTCTTGTCCTTCTCCCAGGCCTTCACCGTCTCCATCCCGTCGCGTCGCACGCCACGGATGGCCACACGAGTCGCTTCCGAGTATTTCGCGGCCGTCTTGACCAGATCGTTGCGACGCTCCTGGGTCAGCGGCGGCAACGGCACGCGGATCACCTGGCCCTCGCCTTGCGGATTGAGGCCGAGGCCGGAATCGCGGATGGCGATCTCCACCGCCTTCACCACCGACTTGTCCCACACCTGCACGCTGAGCAGTCCGGGGCCGGCGATCGAGATATTCGCCACCTGCGCCAGCGGCTGGTTGGTGCCATAGGCCTCGACGCGGATGGGTTCGAGCAGCGCGGGGCTGGCACGTCCGGTGCGCAGGCCGGCGAATTCCTTCCGCAGCGTCTCCATTGCACTGTCCATACGACGCTGCAGGTCGCGTTTGAAGGCCGGGAAATCGGCGGGCATCGGCGGGCTCCCCCTTACGGGTCAACAACCGTGGTGAACTTCCCATCGCCGAGCATGACGGCGGTGAAGGCACCCGGTTCGTGGATGTTGAAGACGACGATCGGCAGCTTGTTCTCGCGCGCCAGGCTGATGGCGGCCGCATCCATCACGGCGAGGTCGCGGGAGAGCATCTCGAGGTAGGTCAGCGTCTCATAGCGCTCGGCGTTGGGATTCTTGCGTGGGTCGGCGGCGTAGACGCCATCCACCTGCGTGCCCTTGAGCAGCGCATCGCAGCCCATCTCGGCGGCGCGCAGCGCGGCGGCGGTATCGGTGGTGAAAAAGGGGTTGCCGGTGCCGGCGGCGAAGATCACCACGCGGCCTTTCTCCATGTGGCGCATGGCACGGCGGCGGATGAACGGTTCGCACAGGCTCGCCATCGGAATGGCGCTCTGCACGCGCGTCTGCACGCCGATCTTCTCCAGCGCGTTCTGCATGGCGAGCGCATTCATCACGGTGGCGAGCATGCCCATGCCATCGGCCTGGGTCCGGTCCATGCCAGACGAGGCGCCGGCGACGCCCCTGAAGATGTTGCCGCCGCCCAGCACCAGGCAGACCTCGACGCCGAGCCTCACCACGGCGCCCACGTCGTCGGCGATGACGCGCAGCGTGCCGATGTCGAGCCCATAGTCGCGCTTGCCCATCAGCGCCTCACCCGAGACCTTCAGCAGGACACGCTTGTAGATCGGGGGGCGGCTCATTGTTCAGTCATGTCCGGGGCTTCTGGCTCTTGAGGGAAGTTTAGGCGCCGCGCCATGGCGACGGCAAGGCAGCCGGCAAAAACGGCGGCGCCCCAAGTGGGAGGCGCCGCCGCGCACTGGCCGGTGCGGGCGCGGCTCAGCCCTTGGCCGCTGCCGCGACCTCCGCGGCGAAATCACTCGCCGCCTTCTCGATGCCCTCGCCAAGGTGGAAGCGTGCGAAGCCGGTCAGTTTGCCGCCGGCCTTGTGCACCACTTCCTTCACGCGGCTCTCGCCGTCATGCACCCAGACCTGCTCGAGCAGCACCACTTCCTCATAGTACTTGCGGATGCGGCCCTCGATCATCTTCTCGATGATCTCCGGCTTCTTGCCCGAACCCGCCGCCTGCTCGCGCAGCACGGCCTTTTCGCGCTCGAGCGCCGAGGGATCGACGGCCGAGCTGTCCAGCGCCTCGGGCCGGGTCGCCGCCACGTGCATGCCGATCTGGCGGCCGAGCTGCTCCAGCGCCTCGATTTCGGAGGCCGCTTCGAGTGCGACCAGCACGCCGATCTTGCCCAGGCCTGGCTTCACGGCATTGTGCATGTAGGTCGCGACGGTGCCGTCCGGCACGCGCAGCACGCGGACGCGGCGGATCGACATGTTCTCGCCGATCGTGGCGATCATGCGGGTCAACTCCTCCTGCGTGGAGTGCATGGTGCCCGGGAAGGTCGCTGCCTTCAGCGCCTCGAGATCCTCGCCGACCGACAGCGCGAGGCCCGCGACTTCGGCGACGAAGTTCTGGAAGGTCTCGTTGCGGGCGAGGAAGTCCGTCTCGGCATTCACCTCGACCATCGCCGCGACGTTGGGGCCGGAGGCGACGCCGACCAGGCCCTCGGCGGCCACGCGGCCGGACTTCTTGGCGGCGGCGGAAAGGCCCTTGGCGCGCAACCAGTCGATCGCGGCATCGAGGTTGCCCTCGGACTCCACCAGGGCCTTCTTGCAATCCATCATGCCGGCGCCGGTCTTGTCGCGCAGGTCGCGCACCATCGCCGCGGTGATCTCGGCCATATCCGTTGCTCCATATCCACAACGGCCGCGCCGGGGACACCCCGGCACGGCCCGAAAACGCTTGTCAATTCCATGGCCGGGGGCGGATGCTGCCCGGCCAGCTCAGGCGCCCAGCTCGGGCGCCCAGCTCAGATGGTGGGCTGTGCGGCCTCGGCTGTCGGGCTTTCGGCCACCGGTGCCTCAGCGGCTTCAGCCTCGGCGCCCGGCATCTCGACTTCCGGCATCGCCTCGACCGGCAATTCGGCCTGCGCGCCAAGATCGGCGCCGCTGCCCGAGAGTTCGGCCGAGATGCCATCCAGCACCGCGCCAGCGATCATGTCGCAGTACAGGTGGATGGCGCGGATCGCGTCGTCATTTCCGGGGATCGGGAAGGCGATGCCTGAGGGATCGGCATTGCTGTCCACCACGGCGACCACGGGGATGCCGAGCTTGTTGGCCTCCTCGATCGCCAGCTTCTCCTTCACCGTGTCGATGACGAAGATGATGTCGGGCAGGCCGCCCATGTCCTTGATGCCGCCGAGCGCGCGGTCGAGCTTCTCCTTGTCGCGCGTCAGCATCAGGATCTCCTTCTTGGTGAGACCCTGCACGCCGTTCGCGACCTGCTCCTCCATCTGCTTCAGGCGCTTGATGCTGCCCTGGATGGTCTTCCAGTTGGTCAGCATGCCGCCCAGCCAGCGATGATTCACGTAGTACTGGCCGCAGCGCGCCGCACTTTCGGCCACGTATTCGGCCGCTGCCTTCTTCGTGCCGACCAGCAGCACGCGGCCGCCGCCGGCCACCACGTCGCGCACGGCGCGCAGCGCGCGGTCCATCATTGGCACGCTCTGCTGCAGGTCCAGGATATGGACCTGGTTGCGCACGCCGAAGATGTAGGGCGCCATCTTGGGGTTCCAGCGGCGCGTATGGTGGCCAAAATGCACGCCGGCTTCGAGCAGGCCGCGCAGGGTGACTTCGGGCATCGCCATCGGCGAAATTCCTTCCAACTTCCAGTGGTCCGGTTTGCCTCCGCGGCGCCGCCCCCGCCCTTGAGACCGAGGGGAGAGGACCGGACCCTTCACCCCGTGGTAGGAGCTGGAAGGGTGCACCGCGTGCGTATTTGCCGGGCCGAGGCTCGCACCCCGGACCGACGAGCGGTGATATGCCCCACGCGCGCGCTTGCCGCAAGGCCGATGCGCAAGCGCTTTCCTTTGATCGCGGAATTCAGCGTTTTCGGCGATTTCCGCCGCAACGCATCCCGCTCTATCCTGCCCCGCATGCGCATCCTGGTGATTTCGCCGACCCCTACCCATCCGCAGGATGCCGGCAACCGTGCGCGCATTCATGCGGTGCTGCGCGGGCTGAAGGAGGCCGGCCATGCCGTGCATTTTTGCCTGTTGCTGCGCGAGAATCCCCCGCCTGCGGCGCTCACTGCCATGCGCGACGCCTGGGACGAGTTGATCGAGGTGCCGCATGACCGGGCGCTGGAGTCGCGCAGCCTCGGCACCCTCCAGGCGCTCGACGACTGGATCCTGCCGGAGGCGGAGGCGGCCTTCACGGCGCTTGCCACGCGCGAGCCTGGCTTCGACATGGTGCTGGTGGAATACGTGTTCCTTTCCCGCGCGTTGGAGTTCTTCGGCCCCGGGCCCGTGAAGGTGCTGGATACGCATGACGTGTTCGGCGGCCGGGCCGAAAACCTCGTCGCGCTCGGCCTCGATAACCGCTTCTTCGCCACCGTGCCCTCCGAGGAGGCACGCGGCCTCGACCGCGCCGACCTCGTGCTGGCGATCCAGGCGGCGGAGCAGCGGCATTTCGAGGGCCTGACCCTTACCCCAGTGATGACGCTGGGCCACCTCCCCGCCGATCCACGCCCGCCTTTGCCCCCGCGCGCAGCGGATGGCTGGGTGACGCTGGGCTGGATCGGCAGCGCAAACCCGCTGAACACCCGCGCCCTGCGGCGCTTCCTCGATGCCCTGCCGCCGGCCGATATCGCCGCCGGGGGGGGTGAGATGATCCTGGCCGGGAGTGGTTCGGTGGCGCTGGGGATGGCCGAAGCCCCGGGGCTGCGCCTGCTCGGCCCGCTCGGCGATGCCGATGCGCTCTATGCCGCGGCGGACCTCATCATCAACCCGCATGAGGGGGGCACGGGCCTCAAGATCAAGACGGTGGAGGCCTTGGCGCGCGGCCGCCCGGTGATCGGCACGGCGGACGCTTTCGCCGGACTGCCCGCCACCGAGCCCTTCCACACCGCCCCTGATGCAGCGGCGCTCGCCGTCCAGGCCCGGCGCGCGCTGCTTGAGCCGACCTATCGGGCGCGCATCGCCGTGGCCTGCTCGACCCTTTTCGCGCGCTACGCCGCCGCCACGCGCAACGCCGCCGCGGTCCTGGCGAGCCCCCCTGCCCTCGCGGCCATGCTCAGCCCGCCGCGCGCGCTAATTGTGACCGATGTGCCCTGGTGGCGCGGCAACCTTGGCAACCACCAGCGCATCGCGGCGGTCATCGCCTCGGCGCGGGCGGAGATGGCGCTCTCGGTTTTCTTCGCTGGCGCAATTCCCGACGATGAGATGGCGGCAGCGCAGGCCGCCCTGCCCGGTGGTGTCGCGCTCGTGATGCCTGAGGCGCTGCCGCCGGCGGACCTCCCCTGGGGCCTGACGCCCTTCGAGCGCGCGCGCTTCAACGGCGCTGTCTTCGCTGCCCTCGCAGCGCATCTCGCGGGCCAGCCGGTGCGGCTGCTGCTCATCGAGTATCTGCGCCTGTCCTGGCTTCGTCTGGCCCCCACCCAACTGCCGCCCTACCTCGTCCTGCCGGCCGGGGCGGCGCCGCTGCTGGTTTTGGACACGCACGACATCATGTCGCTCCGCGCCCAGAACTTTGCCCGGTTCGGCGAGGTGCACTTCATCCAGATCAGCACCTCGGAGGAGTTGAAGATCCTCGCCTCCTTCCACCAGGTGCTGGCGATCCAGGGGGAGGAGGCGCGCTGGCTGGAAGCGCTTCTCCCAGGCCGCGTGATCCTCGCCCCGCACGCCGAAGCCGCCTGGCCGCGCGCCCGCGGCAGCGCGCCGGGGCAGCCGCTGCGCGTGGGCTTCCTCGGCGGCGACAGCCCGATGAACCGGGATGGGCTGCGCTGGCTGATGGACCAGGTCTGGCCGGCCATCGAACCCCTCGGCGCCGCGCTGCATGTCGCGGGTGGCGTGTGCGACGCCATGCCGCAGGGGCGCCCCGGCGTGGTGCTGCAAGGCGAAGTGGCCGATGCCGGCGCTTTCCTCGACAGCCTCGATATCGCGGTGAACCCGGTGTTTTACGGCGGCGGGCTCAAGATCAAGACGGTGGAGTATCTGGCGCGCGGCCTGCCCAGCGTGCTGAGCGCCGAGGCGCTGTTCGGCATCGCCGGTGGCGCGGGCACGGCCTATGCCCTGGCGGAGACCCGCGCCGGCTTCATCGACGCCCTGGCCCGGCTGATGCTGGACACACACCGACGCACGGCGATGGGCGAGGCGGCGCACGCCTTCGGCCGGCGGCATTTCGGCCCGGAGGCGCTGGCGCCCGCCATGCGCCTGCTCGCCGGCCTCGCACGAGGGGTGCCGCAGCCAGTGCTCGGCGTCGCCTGAGCATGGCAGCCGCGCTGCGCCTGCGCCGCCTGCTGCTGCTGCTGCCTGGCCTGCATCTGGGCGGCACGGAGCGGCATGGGCTGGACCTCGCGAGGCGGCTCGCAACGCAGGGAATCGATGTGACCCTCGCCGCCGAGCCTTCGCTACTCGATGGGCTGCCTCAAGCGGGCCTCGCCCTGCGTAGCGCCGCGATCGGCTGGGACGATTCGCTGCCGGCCGAGGCGAACATCGCGCGCCAGCAAGCCGCCTTGTCCCCGCTGCTGGCCGAAGCGGCACCGGATGCGGTGCTGCTCTCGCTGCCCTGGCCGAATGCCGGACTCGGCCTGCAAGCCGGGTTGGCCGAAACGCACCTGCCCCGGCTTATTTTACTGCATCTGGCGACCGAGGGTCCAGCACCGCCGGGACTCGCGGCGA
>JBBSCP010000084.1:0-14542 GCA_038250135.1 Acetobacterales bacterium
CGCCGGCGCTTTCCTCGCCCCGGCTATGTCGAATGGCGGCTCGACGAAAACGGGGCGACCCACCGCCTGGTGGAGCCGCCCCGCATGTTCGTCATCGATGTCAGCGGCTGGACGGCGACCAGCGGTGGCACCACCACCAACCTGCCGCCGCTATCGGCCGCGTCGTAGCGGATCAGCCGGTCTGCTGGATCGCCGAGAGCGTCCAGGGCGAGCCCTGGCGGCGCACGAAGGTCCAGAGTTCGGTCGTCGTCTGGCGATCGGTCGGGCTGCCTTCAGCGACGCTGCCATCGGTGGCGCGCGTCACGTCGATCAGCGAGAAGCGCATGGCGACCGTGGCGAAGTCCTGCCCGTCCTCGTTCCAGGCCTCCGACAGGTCGCCCTGCTCGAGTCGCACGTCGCTGGTCTCATTGGTCCAGCCGCGGGCGCGCAGGTCCTTAAGGTCGTTCGCGAAGTAGTTGGTCATCTCGGCGGTCGAGAGGCGGCGCAGCGCCTCAAGATCCTGCCGCGACCAGGCGGCGTTCACGGCGACGAGTCTCTCGGCGAAGGCGCTGAAATCGGCCTCCGTCACCTGAACGGGCTGGCTCGCCACCAGGGCGGCGCCGCCGCCCATGGCCGGTCGCACGCCGGCCGGTTCCTGCTGCATGTCGCGCGCATAGGCGCCCGGGACGCCGGCCATGGCGGGCTGGCGACGGCCGCGGATCAGGCGCATCGCCAGGAAGATCAGCCCGCCGATCAGCGCCACCTGCAACAGCAGGCCCATGAAGCCGGCGAGGCCCGCCATGCCGCCGAACAGGCCGGAGCCTGACAGCAGGCCGAACAGCCCGGCGCCGAGCAGGCCGCCCATCAGGCCGGCCATCATCGGGTTGCGGCTGAAGAAGCTGCCCTGTGCGGCGGCCGCCGATGCCGGACGCGCGGCCGAGGCCGCGCCGGCAGCGGGTGCCTGGGCGGGCGGCGTCTGCGTCCGCTGGAACTGTGTGCCGCCACCAGGCGCGGTCTGGGTTGAGGGCGGCGCCGATTGGGTACGGCTGCCGCGGCTGCCAGAGGAGCCGGACCCGCCAGGACGGGCCTCGGACAGGGCAGGCGCGAGCGCCAGGGCGACCACCGCGAAAGCGGCGAAAAAGGCGGCAGGACGGGGGCGCATGGTATTTTCAACTCCGGCGTTTTTTCTCTCTACCGCAATATGGGGTTGAACTGCCCCATTGCGAAGTGTCCATGTGCGGGTCCAGGCTGGTTCCTTGCAAAAAAGTCAGGGGTTCGAGATGCTTCGACGGGGTTGGATGCTGGGGGCGGCGACGGCGGGGATGCTCGCCTCGGGAATGGCGGAAGCTCAAACACCCGCCCAGACGCCCGCGCGGGTGTTTCGCATGGCGACCAGTGTGGACGCCGCGACGCTCGACCCGCACGCGACCAACGCGCTGTTCACCTTCCTGGTGGTGCAGCAGGTCTATGAGGGGCTCACCAACCGCACCGACGATCTGAAGGTGGAACCCGCCCTGGCGACGCGTTGGGAACAGGTGGAGCCGACTCGCTGGCGCTTTCACCTCCGTCCCAACGTTCGCTTCGCCGGCGGCGAGGCCTTCGAGGCCGATGACGTGGTGTTCAGCGTGAACCGCGCCCTTGCCCCCACCTCCAACTACGGCATCTTCGTCGATACGGTGGTCGAGGCCGTGGCAGTGGATGCGCTGACCGTCGATATCGTGACGCGCGTGCCGGACCCGGTGGTGCCGGACAAGATGACCCGCGTGATGATCATGGATCGCGGCTGGTCGGAGGCGAACCGCGCCACTGTGCCACAGAACTTCGCGCAGCGCGAGGAAACCCATACCGTCCGCAACGCCAACGGCACCGGCGCCTATGTCATCCGCTCGCGCGAGGTGGACCAGCGCACCATCATGGTGCGCAACCCGAATTGGTGGGGCGCCAATGGCGCGGGCGTCGGGCGCGGTCCAGGGGGCGGTCCAGGGGGCGGGAACGTGACCGAGTATCACCACATCATCCTGACCTCCGACGCCACGCGCATCGCGGCGCTGCTTTCCGGTGAGGTTGACATGGTGCATGTCGTGCCGGTGCAGGATGTGGCGCGAATTCAACGCGATGCGCGGCTGCGCATCCTGGAGGGGCAGGAAAACCGCACCGTCTGGATCGGCATGCGCCAGGATGTCGAGGAGCTGACCGGCAGCGACGTGCGCGGGCGCAACCCATTCAAGGATCTGCGCGTCCGCCAGGCGATGGCGCATGCGCTGGACCTCGACGCGCTTCGCCGCACCACGCTGCGCGGCCAGGGCCTGCCCACGGGCAGCATGTGGACCCAGTTCGTCAACGGCTGGTCGCAGGAGAGCGACCGCCGCACACCCTTCGACCCGGCCAAATCCCGCGCCCTGCTGGCCGAGGCCGGCTATCCGAACGGCTTCACCGTGCCGATGGACTGCCCCGTCGGCACCTATGACGAGGCCTGCCAGGCGGTAGCCGCCATGCTGACCCGCGTGGGCATCCGCGCGCAACTCACCATCCACCCCAACGCCGTGTTCAGCCAGCGCGTGCGCCGGCAGGAGCCGATGCTCTATATATTGTCGTGGGGCGTACCGACTTTCGACGCCAGCTACACAATTCGCGCTGTCATGGCCTCACGCGCCATCGGCGGCGCGGCGACCTGGAATGCCGGCGGCTGGAGCGACCCCGCCTTCGACGCGCTGATCCCGCGCATCGATGCCGAACAGAACCCGGAGCTGCGCCGCGGCCTGATCCGGCAAGCCCACGCGCTGCACAACGCGCAACTCGGCCATATCCCGATGTACCACATGATGATCCCCTGGGCGCATCGGGCCAATGTCACCATGACGCACCGGGCCGACAATCAATTCCAGGTGCGCGAAATCCGCGTTGAATAGGTGTATTGTGCGCTGCATCATTGCGATGGGGCGCCCATGACCGACCGGCACATCTGGATCCTGTGGGGTGGTGTCTTCACCGACACCAGCTTCACGACGCTCGAGCCCGGGACGCAGGAGTTGCACGGCCCCTACCCCGATGAGGCAACCGCCAGCCGGGCCTGGCAGGACGAAATGCGGCGCAAGGTGGATATCGCGACCCATCGCCTGTTTGTCATGGTTGCGCAGCCGACGGGATGAGGCCGGTCAGGGCCGCCGGTCCGCGCGGCGTCCCCTCAGCCAAGCCAGCGTGCCGGCGAAACCTGCGAGATCGGCGGCGGCGCGGCCGAGTCGCAGCGTCAGCGCATGGCCCATCGCTTTTCCGGCGTGGTGCCACAGGCGGCGCCGCCCTTCCCGGCGCGCGGCCTCGAGCCCGGCGCCGTGCAGGGTGGCGAAGCGAAGGCGGGACCACGCCATGTGCCAGGCTTTGAGGCGGGCGAGGCGCAGGCTGGGGCTGGTGGCGCGGCCGCCGGCGTGGGGCACGCCGGCCTCTGGCACCACCAGCACGCCGCCGGCGCGGGCGCACAGGTCGTCATCCTCGTAGAACAGGAAGAAGGCCTCGTCGAAACGCAGGCCGCTCGATATCCGCAGCAGCAGGCAGGCTCCAGAGGCATAATCGGCCGAGAAGGGGCCGACCGGCCAGGGCTCCGAGTCGCGGCGGCGCGGCAAATCGGGGCGGCGCGCCTGCCGCACATTCCAGGAACGTCCTGCCTGGCCTTGTTCGCCAACGATCAGCGGGGCGAGCAGGGCAGCCGGGTAGGCATCGGCGAGGGCGAGAAGCGCCGGCAGGGCGGCTGGGTCGAGCCTGGCGTCGGGGTTGAGCAGCAGGGCGAATTCCGTGGCGACCTGGCCCAGCCCGCGGTTGCAGCCCGCCCCGAAGCCAATATTTTCCTCCAATTCCAGAACCTTGGCGTCCGGACGCGCGGCGCGGACCAGGGCCGGCGTGGCGTCCCCCCCGGCATTGTCGACCACCACCAGCGGCATGCTGTCCGGGATTGCGGCCAGGAAGGGCCTGATCTCCGCGGCGCTGCCGAAGGTCACAGTGACGATGGTGACGCGAGACAGACTCTCCATATCACTGTCTCCCACGGCCCGGATCACCTTTCCCACGGCCCAGGCCGAGGCGGCAAGGCATCGGCAAGCCGAGGACCGAGGCAAGGTTTGCGGCCTGAAATGCTGCTGTCACATAAACGCAGGTCGGATCTGCCCATTGAATGGCTGCGCGCCGCTCCCTTTTAGTCTACACCGCCATTCTTGGTGGCAACTCCGTGACGGAATTGGTGGGAATGGGTGTTGTAATCGGAGAGGTGGCGCGAAGGCTCGGCTACCGACCTGGGATGGCCTGCGCGGTGCTTGGTGCGCCGCAGGGCATGACTTTTGGCTTGCCGAGCGGGGCAACCGCCGCGGCTGAACTGATTCTGTGCTTCGCGGCCGACAAGGCGGCACTGCGGGCCATCGCCCCGCGGGCGCTAAACCTTTATGGCATCGGAGCACGGCTATGGTTCGCCTACCCGAAGAAATCCGGGCCGGTGCGCAGCGACCTCGATCGCGACCATGGCTGGGATCCGGTGACCAGTGAAGGGCTGTTGCCCGTCACCCAGGTTGCGCTGGACGATACGTGGTCCGCGCTGCGCTTCCGCTTCAGGGAGGAAATCCCGAAGGTGATGCGCGCCGGGGCCTGAGCGCCAGAGCCGTGATGGCTGAAGGCGCAAGGGCACCGGAAGCCTGCAACGTGCGATCGAACAAAGGCCAGAGCGTGATGCATGAACGCATCGCGCTCGGCGCAAATCGGGCGTTACCCGCCGCGCCGCTTCGGCGGATCGCGAGACAGGCCCTTCGCGGCCAGGGCCAGTTTATAGGCCTCCCAGCGCTCGGCCCGCTCGACCCCAAGCTCATAAAGGGCGTCCCACGAATAGATGCCCGTGTCGTGCAGATCGTCGAAAACCAGTCGAACGGCGTAATTGCCGACCGGCTCGACCTTCATGATGCCGACATGTCGCCGCGCGGGCACGATCACGCGCTGGCCCGGCCCATGCCCTTGCACCTCGGCCGAGGGGCTTTCCACCCGCAAATACTCCGCCGGGAGGGCAAAGCTTGCCCCATCGTCGAAGGTCACGTGCAACACCTGCTGCCGGCGATCCAGGCGGAGTTCCAGCGGCTTGGGCACGGCTAGAGCTTTCGCGCCTCGCCGGGCAGCATGATGGGGATGCCGTCGCGGATCGGATAGGCAAGGCCCGCCTTCTCGCTCACCAGCTCGCCGGCCTGCGAGTCGAAGCGCAGCGGGCCCTTGGTGACCGGGCAGACCAGGATCTCCAGCAGGCGCGGATCAACCGGTATCGGTGACTCGACCGCATTCATCGCGTGTTCCCCCAGGAATAGTGAACGCGGCCTGCTTAGCTCGGCCGCCCTTCGGGCGCCATGCCATGGCTGCCCATCTGCATCAGCGCGATGAGCATGGCGGCGCGTGCCTCCGGCTCCTCGGCCTCGAGCAGCGCCTGCTTCTCTCGCGAATCGAAGGGGCAGACCATGCACAGCGTGGTGACCAGCATGGCGTCCCCGGTCTGCTCCACCGCCTCCCAATTCGCCTCGATCCCGTGGGCGCGGAAATAGGGCCGGATGGCGCCGAGCAGCTCGGCACGGTCGATTCGCGGCGGCGGGGCGTCGAGCACGAGGTCGTGGCCGAAATCGCCGTACTCCGCCCGCACGCGCCGATACCCTCGGTGCACCGCCAGCTCCTCGGTGATGCGAAAGCGGATCACGCCGGTCAGGGTGATGAGGAAGCGGCCATCCTCGGCCTCGCTGAAGCTGGTCAGCCGGCCGAGGCAGCCGACCTTGAAGACCTGGCTTTCGCCCCCCACGCGGGGCTGCGAAGGGTCGGGCTGAATCATGCCCATCAGCCGCCCGGCCGAAAGCGAATCCTCGACCATGGCCAGATAACGCGGTTCGAAGATGTTCAACGGCAGCTTCCCCTCCGGCAGCAGCAGCGCACCGGAGAGGGGGAAGATGGGGATCTCCGGCGGCAGCGCGTCGAAGCCAGGGAGGAAGGCGGACATCAATTCCGTTTCAGCCGTCAGCCGGCATGTGCCGTCCCGTTTGTTGGGATCAGCGGAACAGTAGGGTGGAGAGCTTCCGCCGTCCCGCAAGGGTCGCGGGATCATCGAAGCCCCAGGCCTCGAAGAACTTGAGCAGTTGCTTGCGCGCCGCTTCCTCGTTCCAGGCGCGGTCGCGCTTGATCGCCTCGATCAGGGCGGCCACGGCGCCAGCCCGATTTTCCATCGCGTTCTGCGCCACCGCAAGGTCGATTCGCGCGGCGTGGTCGTCGGCGTTCACCTCAAGGCGACGCTCGAACTCGCCAAGCTTTTCGCGAGCGATGCGACCCTCCACCGCGAGTTCCAGGGCGGCACGGACGGAGGCGATATCGGCATGGTCCTTGATCTTGGCGGGGGCCTCGTCGATTACGGCCTGGGCCTGCTCCTCCTCGCCCAGCGCCATCAGCACGCGCGCGAAGCCGGCACGGGCCTCGGCGTTCTCCGGCTCGGCCTCGGTGAGGGCGGCGTAGAGCTCGGCGGCGCCGGCCTGATCACCGGCCTCGACGGCCGCCTTGGCCTCGGCGAGCAGATCGGCCGCGGGCATCTGGCCGCCCGCCAGCTTCAGCAGGTTCTCGACGAATTTCTTGATCTCGCCCTCGGGCAACGCGCCCTGGAACAGATCGGCGATCTGGCCCTGCACGAAGCCGACCACGGTAGGCACGGATTGCAGCGGCAGGCCCATCTGCGCCAGCTGAGCGACCAGCTGCTTGTTCTTGTCGATGTCGATTTTCACCAGCTTCACGCGGCCGCCGGCGGCGCGCACCACCTTCTCGATCGCCGGCGTCAGCGTTTTGCAGGGGCCGCACCAGGTGGCCCAGAAATCGACCAGCACCGGCGTTTCCTTGCTGGCCTCGATGACGTCGGCCATGAAGGTGCGCTGGTCGCCATCCTTGATCAGGTCGGCGCCCGCGTCGGCGCCGACACCCCCGAGGGCGGGCTGGCGGGTCGGGTCGAAGATCACTTCCATCGCGGCATTCCTCAGCGAGTGCACTCTGTCGGGCGCATAGATGCTGCACGCGGGCCGTGAAGCAAGCCGGGGGGTGTTTCAACCGGCTTCAGGAACGTCCAGCAGCGCGGGATCGTGGCCGAGATGTCGCAGGAAGCGGAGCAATTCGGCCGGGCGGATCGCCGTGGTCATGGTGTTGGTCAGCGGGTGGAAATTCACCCACTCGAACCCCTCCATCAGGTGACGGTCGAACACCACGCGCACCGCGCCAGGCGCGGCATTCACCAGCCCGAAGGGCGTCACGGAGCCCGGCTCGACGCCCAGTTGCGCCAGCAGCGCCGGGGCGTCGGCAAAGGCCACGCGCGGTGCGCCGGCGACGCGCGCGAGTGCGTTCACCGATACCCGCCGCGCCTCCTCCAGTACCGCCAGCAGGAAGGGCCCCTCGCCCTTGGCGGGCTTGAGGAACAGGTTTTTTGCATGCCCGCCCGGCAGGTCGGGACGCAACGCCTGGCTTTCGGCAACCGTGAAGACCGACGGATGGCTGACGGTGCGCGCCTCGATCCCCAGCGCGGCGAGGCGCGCGAGCAGGCCCTGCGGCGTCTCCATCCCTCAGTCGAGTTTGATGTTGGCGGCGCGCACCACCGCACCCCAGGCCTCGATCTCGGCATCCAGCCAGCGGCGGAAGCTCGCGGGCCCCTCCACCTTCGCCTCGGCGCCGAGTTCCACCACGCGGCGCGCGATGGCGGGCGTCGCCATGGCTTCGGCGAAGGCGCGGTGCAGGCGCTCCACCATGGCGGGCGGGGTGCCGCCGGGGGCGAGCACGCCCTGCCAGCTGCCGCTTTCCTGCGCCGGCCAGCCGAGCTCCTTGAAGGTCGGCACGTCGGGGATTTGCGGCAGCCGCGCGGTGCCGGAGACGGCGATGGCGCGCAGCCTGCCATCGGTGACGAAGGGCAGGGTCGCGGTGGCGCCGTTCACCATCAGCTGTGCCTCGCCGGTCGAAACCGCCGCAAGGCCGGCCGCGCCGCCGCGATAGGGAACCTGCGTGATCTCCGCGCCCCAATGCTGCGCGAGCACCAGCGCCGTCAGGTGATTCGCGGCGCCGACACCGGAATTGGCGAAGTTGAGGCGGTTCGCGTTCGCCTTGGCATAGGCCACCAGCTCCGCCCCGCTCCGCACCGGCACCGAGGGGTGCGCGGCCAGCACATAGGGCGCGTAGATCAGCATCGTCACCGGCGCCAGGTCGCGCTTGAGGTCGAAGGGCAGGCGCGTGAACAGCGACGGCGCGGTGGCGAGGATGCCGGCATCGATCAGCAGCGTGGTGGTGCCGTCAGGGATCGCCTTCGCCACATGGTCCGCGCCCAGATTGCCGGCCGCGCCAGGGCGGTTCTCGACCACCACGGATTGGCCGACCAGGCGCGTCAGCTCGTTCTGCAGCAGCCGCGCCATGATGTCGCTGGTGCCGCCGGGCGCGAAGGGGACGACGATGCGCAAGGCGCGCGTCAGTTCCTGGGCGCGGAGCAGCCCCGGCGTGGCGAGGGTGGCAAGGCCCGCAGTGGCCATCGTGGCGGCAAGCATGCGGCGCGTGATCATGGCGTGGTTCCCTTCCTCCGGCGTGATGTGCCCACGCCCTTGGCCTTCCTTTGCCGCGCGGGATGGCGGCGCGCAACCTCGCCGATGACTGGCGGGCTCGGGTGACGTTGCATCCGGCGCCGATGCCTCCCACCTTTGCCGCATGTCGATTGCTCCCCTCGCCCATCGCGGTGTAATGGAGGTGGCGGGCGCGGATCGCGTCGGCTTCCTCCAGGGACTTGTTTCGAACGATGTCGCCCTTGCCATGCCCGATTCGGCGGTCTGGACCGCATTGCTGACGCCGCAGGGCAAGTGGCTGGCCGATTTCTTCATCCTGGCCGAGGGCGAGCGGCTTTTGCTGGACGTCGAGGCCGCGCAGGCGGCGATGCTGGTGGCGCAGCTGTCGCGCTTTCGCCTGCGCGCAAAAATCACGCTGCGCGATGTCTCGGCCGAATTTGTCGTGCACGCATCTTGGGGCGGCGCCAAACCGCCGCCGGGGACGATCAGCGGGCCCGACCCGCGATTGGCCGAGGCAGGGTGGCGCATCCTCGCTCGCGCGCCGCTGCCAGCCGATGCGACAGCCGAGGACTACGATTCGCACCGCCTCACGCTCGGCCTGCCGGATGGCACGCGCGACATGATCGCAGAAAAATCCATATTGCTTGAAGGCGGCTTCGATGAGTTGCACGGCCTCTCCTGGACCAAGGGCTGCTACATGGGGCAGGAGCTGACGGCGCGAACCAAGTACCGTGGCCTGCTCAAGCGGCGGCTGTTTCCCGTGTCCGTCGAAGGCCCCCTGCCCGCCCCCGGCACGCTCGTACTGCGCGATGGCGTGGAAGTCGGCGAGATGCGCTCCGGCCGGGGCACGCTCGGCCTCGCGCTGCTGCGCATCGACGCGACCCAGGCGACGCTTGCCTGCGGGGATGCCGTGCTGCATCCGCGCCTGCTCGCCTGGATGGCGCCGCCGGCGCGCGAGAGCGCCTGAATGGCGCAGGATCACGGCCCGGGCGTGCGGATTCCGCCCCCGGTATTCCTGGCCGCCATCATGGCTGGCGCCTGGGGGCTGGACCGGCTCTGGCGCATCGAGATCGGGCCGCCGGCGCCCGAACTCGGCGCGATGGTGGCGGCACTTGCCATCGGGCTGATCGGCTGGGCGATCCTGGTCATGCTGCGGGCGGGGATCGACCCGCGGCCCGACAGGCCCGACGCGGCGATGGTGGAATCCGGGCCGTTCCGCTTCGGGCGCAACCCGATCTATCTCGGCTTCCTGCTGATCGCGACGGGATTCGCCCTGGCCTACGGCACGCTGTTTCCCTGGATCGGCGTGGTCGTGCTGCACGGGGTGCTCGACCGAATGGTGATCGCGCGGGAGGAAACCTACCTCGAAGGCCGTTTCGGCGCCGGCTACCTCGCCTACAAGGCGCGGGTCAGACGCTGGATGTAGGTTGGCGCACCGCCGGCGCCTCGCCCTCGAACCAGCCGACATCCAGCGTCGCGACCTCCCCGAAGGGCACGCGGGCCTGCGCCGCCAGGCGGATGATCGGCCAGGCGGTGTAGGGCATCGACAGCAAGGGCCAGGGGTCGCGCCACTGCCAGCAGACGTCGCGCGTGGTTAGAAGGCGCTTGAGATTCGTCCCGAAGGGGCCACCATTGAACAACGAAATTTGTGTCTCCGTCAGGCAGGACCAGAATTGTTGGAGCTGCGTCTCGGCCCGGCAGGTCGGCTGCGGCGCGTCGGGATCGGCCACGGCGCGGGCAAGCGCCTCGGCGTCGAAGAAATGCAGGCCGCTGGTTGGGCGCGGGTTGCACTCGATGCCGAAGGGGCGGCCATCCTCCGCCAGGATCACATCGAAGGCGATGAAGCCGGTCCAGTTTGCAGCGGCAACGAAGCGGGCGACCCATGCCTCGATCGCCGGATGCTCGACGCGCTGGAAGGACACGGCGACCGAGCCCGACATCTGCAGACCGCGATATACGACCGTGCCGCGCACCCGCCCCTGATGCGCCAAGGTGCAGGTGCTGAACTCCGGCCCGCTCACGAAGCGCTGCACGATGCAGGGCGCGTCAGGATCGGGGTCGGGCAGGCCGACCCCGCGGGCGATGCGCTGCACGCCGCGGCCAGAGCAGGAATGCACCGGCTTCACCACCACATGACCCTCGGCCGCCAGGGCGCGCGCCTGCGCGCTGCCGAGCGGGGCGCTGTGCGGCGCGTCGATTCCGTGCTGCTGCGCGAAGGCGACGAAGCCGCCCTTGTGGTGAATGCGGAGCAGGATCTCGGGCGGCATGGTGAAGACGCGCACGCCCGTCGGCAGCAGCGGCGGCAGGTAGGCGACGTGCAGCGTCTCCTCCGACACCGGCACGACGAGGCTCACCCGCTCACGTCGCACGGCGGCCGCGAGTGCTTCGAGATAGGCGTGCTTGCCATCGCGCGGCGCCGGGAGATGCACCGAGGCCGCGACGTCGCGCGAGGCGCCGCAGAGATGCCGCGCGAAGGGCTCCGCCACCACCACGCGCCAGCCCGCCCGCGCAAAGCCGCGCGCGAGGTCGAGCGCCTTGGGCAGCCGGCCGAGGGTGAGCAGGACGGTCCTGGTCATTGATCGGCGCGAGTCACGGTGACGAAGATCTGGCGCACGGGCCGCGTGGTGAGCCGCGCCGCGGGGCGCACCTTGGCCGGGTCCTCGACATGGAAATCGAAGCGGCGGAACAGGCGCGCGATCAGCAGCGTCGCCTCGATGGTGGCGAAGGCGGCGCCGGCGCAGATGCGCGGGCCTATCCCGAACGGGATATAAGCGCCGGCCGTCATTTCGGCCTTCCGCTCGGGTATGAAACGGTCCGGGTCGAAGGTGTTGGGGTCGCGCCAATAGCGGCGATGGCGGTGCAGCACCCAGGGTGCGACCATGATCAACGCGCCGCGCTTCACGCGATAGGTGCCGATGCTGGTCGCCTCATTCGCCACGCGCGGCAGGAAGGTGATGGGGGGATAGAGCCTAAGCGTCTCGTTGAAGACGTTGCGGGTGAACACGAGGCGCTTGGTCGCCTCGAAGGTGATCGGCCCCTCGCCGCAGACCTCGCGGACCTCGGCGCGCAGGCGTGCGACGAGTTCGGGCCGTGTCGCCAGCAGGAAGAAAACCCAGGTCAGCGCGCTGGCGCTGGTTTCGTGCCCGGCGAGGAACAGCACGCCGAGCTGGTCGATCAGCTCCTCGCGCGTGAAGGCGCGGCCCTCGCCATCGCGCGCGGCGGCGACGGCGCTGGCGATGTCATCGAAGGACTGCCCGGCATCGAGATGGGCATCGAGCAGCTCGCCGAGGCTTTTGCGAATGATGCGGCAGGAATCGAGTACCGCTTGGCTCTGCGGAATCTTCGTCCAGGCGCGGTCCATGATGAGGCGGCGGATTTCCACCTGCGCCACGGAGCGCTCGAAGAGGGTGAAGGCGTCGAAGACCTCATGCGCGACGCGCGTCTCGAGGCCCGTCGAGAACACCGAACGGCAGATGATGTCGGCCGTGAGGTGGCTCATCGCGAGGTCGAGCGAGAAGGGCTGGCCGCTTTCCGCGTCGCGTTCGAAGCTCTCCTCCGCCGTTTGCGCACCCGCCTCCATGCTCGGGAAGGCGCGGTTGACGCGCATCAGCGTCAGCGCGGGGTCCATCATGTCGCGCTGGCGCCGCCAGGTGGCGCCGGAGCTGACGAAGATGCTGTCGCCGATCAGCGGGTCGAGCGCGTTCACCATCAGGTCGGATTTCGGGAAGATGCCCTGCGCGTCGAACAGCACGTCCCGCACCAGCTTGGGCTCGTTCACCACCACGATGGAGCGGCGCGAATACCCGAGCGGGCCGATCGGCATGGTATAGGCCTCGGCCGGCAGCAGGCCGAGCAGATTGCCCTCGCCCTGCAACAGGGCGCGAATCAGCGCGACGATGGGCGAGCGCGGCACCGGATAGGGCGGCACGAAGGCGGCGGCGGCGTTGGTCATCAAGGCCCTGTCATTTCGAATGCACCGACCATGTGGCCTTGGGCAAACCGGGCACCATTCCCTCGCTTTACAGTCGCAAGTGTCAAGTGGCATTGTCACATCGAGCAAGGCGGGGGGGATAATGGAGCTGTTGCTGTTCCACGGCCTGGTGGTGGCGCATATCATCACCGGCAGCACCGGGGCCATCGCCTTCTGGGTGCCGGTGATCGGCCGCAAGGGCGGTGTGAACCACCGGAAGTGGGGCCGCATCTTCACCTACTGCCTGCTCGCCACCGGCGGCTTCGCCCTGTGCATGAGCCTGCTGACCCTGGTTGATCCGCTCGGCACCCACCCGCATCTGGAAGGCCGCTTCGAGGTCGGGTTCATCCGCGGCATGTTCGGCTGGATGATGCTGCACACTGCCATCCTCACCATCAACCTGACCTGGTATGGCTGGCTCTGCGTGAAGAACCAGGGGCGGCACGAGTTGAACCGCACGAAGCTGAACTTCGCGCTGCAATACCTCGTGATCGTCGCGGCGATCGCCTGCGCCATCGATGGCTGGTTGATCAGCCAGCCGCTGATGATGGGCATCGCCGTGGTCGGCGTGGCGACCGGCCTGACCAACCTGTGGTTCCTCCACAAGCCGAGCATCGAGCGCGTCGACTGGCTGAAGGAACACATCAAGGCCATGGTCGGCGCCGGCATCAGCGTCTACACGGCCTTCATGGCCTTCGGCTCGGTGCGGATCCTTCCCGAAATGGCGCTGCACCCGGGCATGTGGAGCATCCCGCTGATCGTGGGCCTCGCCCTCATTATCTGGCATCGCCTCGCGGTGGAGCGCCAGGCGCGCGGGCGCCGGCAGCGGGCAAGGGTTCCAGCCTAGCCGATGGTGACCCGCCATGTGGTGGTGATCGGTGCCGGCATGGGGGGGCTGGCGGCCGCCGCCGATCTCGCCCGGCAGGGGGTGAGGGTCACGGTGCTGGACCGGGCAGCGGCGCCCGGCGGCAAGGCGCGGCGTGTGCCGGTGGCGGGCGCGGGCGTCGATGGCGGCCCCACCGTCTTCACCATGCGATGGATCTTCGAAGGGCTGTTCGCCGATGCGGGCAAGCGGCTCGATGATTTCGTCACGATCCACGGCGCGGAGATGCTCGCGCGGCACGCCTGGCGGGAGGGCGGGCGGCTTGATCTGTTCGCCGATGTGGATCGTTCGGCCGAGTCCATCGGCGATTTCGCCGGTGCCGCCGATGCGCAAGGCTATCGCGATTTCGTGGCCCGCAGTGCCGACATCTATCGCACGCTGGTCGGGCCGTTCATCGCCGCGCAACGCCCCTCGCCGCTCGATCTCGTGACGCGCGTCGGGCTTGGCAATCTGGGCGCGCTGGTGCGAACGGCGCCGTGGCTGACGATGTGGCAGGCGCTGGGCAGGCATTTTCGCGACCCTCGGTTGCGCCAGTTGTTCGGGCGCTACGCGACCTATTGCGGCTGTTCGCCCTTCCTCGCCCCGGCGACGCTGATGCTGGTGGCGCATGTCGAACAGGATGGCGTCTGGCTCGTGGAGGGCGGCATGTCCCATGTCGCGACGGCGATCCGCGAGTTGGGCGAGAGCCAGGGGGCGGTGTTCCGTTTCGACGCGCCTGTCGCCGAAATCCTGGTGGAGCGAGGCCGCGCCGCTGGGGTCGTTCTCGCGGATGGCGAGCGGATCGCGGCTGATGCGGTGGTGTTCAACGGCGATGTTTCCGCCTTGGGCCAAGGCCTTCTTGGCGGCGGCGCAAGGCAAGCGGCGCGGGAGACGCCGCGCGCGGCGCGCAGCCTCGCCGCCATCACCTGGTGCGTGAACGCGCCAACCTCCGGCTTCGACCTCGCGCATCACAACGTGTTTTTCGCCGAGGACTACGCGCGCGAATTCGCCGCCATCTTCGGCGCCCGCGGCATCTCCGAGGCACCGACGGTCTATATCTGTGCCCAGGATCGCGGCGATCATCGCGGCCATGGCGAGGTCGCGCCGGGTGCGCCGGAACGCCTGCTGCTGCTGGTCAACGCCCCGCCCGACGGCGATCGC